>CAZOZF010000005.1:0-51501 GCA_964584205.1 uncultured Verrucomicrobiota bacterium | reverse complement strand
GCGATAGGCCAGATCCCCGGGGAAGCGAAACACATTCGGATACATGTCGTCATGAGCGACGCCTGACTTACCCAGCCAGCCGGGGGCTCCGATGGTGACCTTCACGCCATGAGCATCCTCACTGACCTGCTCGAGGGTTCTGGGCAAAACACCCCGGCCAAGCAGATATCCCTGCATGGTTTCCCGGCCGTTTTCCCGAAACTCTTTGGTATTGACGAAGCTCAACACCAGATCGACGGTTTTGGGCTCGAGCGCTTTGTGCCGCGCGATTTCCTCTTGAAACACCGCAGGCAAAGCGGCGAATTCCTGGGAACTCAGGCAATCCCAATAGACCGAGTACGTTTCGTCAACCACGCGGAAAAGCGGTTTGAAGACCACCGGTTCTGCCGCCACCGCCTCCAGAGATGTGCGGCAGATTGCCGCCGGAGCGGAGAATTCCAGGGATTTGCCTTCCAGTGCCTTGAATTGCTTGAAAATCGTCTCATTTTCGCCAACCAGTGCCGAGAAATGATTCCCCTTCGGCGTCATGCCCGCCATAACCAGAGGACCATACATGACCGCCGCCCGCTTGGGGTTATCTTTAAACCCTTCCAGATGCAGCGTCATGGGCATCAGGATCTCCAGGGTGTCGCCGTTTTTCCACTGCCGCTGCAGCGGCACATAGCTCCCCGGAACGCTGGTGATTGCCTGCTTTTGACCGTTGATGCGGATCTCAAAACTTTGAGTCGCCCACCAGGGATGACGCAGATGAACCGTCAGGCCGACGGGGGCTGGGCAAGAAAACACCAGGCGCGTCGCCCCCTCATCGGGATAGCGCGTCTCCTGGCGAACCTGGACACCGCGGGCTTTCCAGTTCAATTCCGAAGCAATAAAGAGATTTACAAAAAGCCCTTCAGCTCCATCATTGAAATAGATGCTATCTGCGAACTTGGCGACGCTTTCCAGGCCTGTTCCGGCACAGCAACTGCAACTGCTCCCCCCTTTTGCGAACAAGCCCCAATTTATCTTTGATCTGCCCGATTCCAGCTGTTGAAAGTAAAGCTGGCCGCCGGTTTGCGGATGCACCGTCGAAAGAATCTGATTCCAGAGCGTTCGCTCATAATAATCGGCATACCGGGCCTGCGGTTCGGTGGTAAAGAGCCCCCGAGTCAGCTTTAGCATATTGTATTCATTACAGGTTTCCGTGGTGTTCAGATGCACATACTCGGAAAGGTGGCCCTTGGGACTGAAAGCTTCACCAATACTGTTGCCGCCGGTAACATAGGAACGCTCCGAAACCACAGTTTCCCAGCACGCTCGGGCGGCTTTCCCCAACTTCTCCTCGCCGGTTAACTGGTACTGCCGAATTGCACCGATGAACTTGGGGAACTGGGTATTAGCGTGCATACCATCGAAAACATCCTGATTCTCGGCCAACGGATCGATGACCTTACGTTGGTTGAAACGCTGGGCCAGCAGGAGGTGTTTTTCCTTCCCGGTCACGCTGTATAAGTTGGCCAGGACTTCGTTCATCCCCCCATGCTCGATTCCGAGCATCTCCTGCATCTGCTTCTCATCGAGCTGATTGGTGTTCTGGATCACCCAGTCGATGGTCTTTTCCAGAACGTCCAGCGCTTGACGGTTACCGGTGAGAACATACATATCCAGCAGTCCGGCATAGATTTTGTGTTGAACATACCAGGCAGGACCGACCTGATAGGCCGGCTCGTTGATAAGTTTTTCCATATGTAAAATGGATTTTTCGGGCATGCCCCCCAGGTATCCGTTTTTCATGGCCGCCTGGCACTCGGCCAGCTTCGCAATAAGCTCGTCGGCAGATTTTTTCAGCTCCACATCCCCCGTGTTGCGGTAAATCATAGCGCAGGCCGAAAGATAATGGGCTAGTGCATGGCCGGTGGTCCCCCAACCCAAATAGTCACTTCCCTTAGCCGGGTTGGGTAGTCCCGCTTCGCGCCGAAAGGGATAGAGGAGCGGATCGAGCTTGGTCTCCAAGAGATATTGCCGCTGGATCTCCTGGGCATGCTTGAAAGGACCTTCCAGAAGTGTGACCTGATTGAGATCAAAAGCATAAGCCTTGGGGGCAACTTTATCGGGAACCTGGATGGCCATCGGATCCAGCCGGTCGGCCAATAGCCGCGAGGGAAGACCCAGCGATAGGAGGGCCAGAGAAACGATAGAAAGGACTTCGAACACATATCCGCAGTTATATCTTTTCATAGTTATTTTGCTTCCTTGATTCACCACAATACGCCAAAATAAAGCTTCAATATCAGCAAGTTGACCACTCCTGTGGCGATCTTGTTCCTTCTTGATCGCCAGCTTATTTGCCCACCGCTTTCGTCTTCACCGTCCGACACTCGAACACGCTGGCAGTCATGCGACCCTTCTTCGCCTGAAATTTCACCCGGACGGAGCTCTTGCTCTGCGTGACTTCGGGGGAATCTTTTAGATCTTCCGCATGAATTACCCGAATTTGTCCTCGTTGATCCGCTCGGTGGCCAGAACCACGTCATCCAACAGAACGTCGAATCTTCTTCATGTGCATGTGCCCCACCCCGTCCTCATATTCAGACGATACCAGATATGGTCCGCAGAAATCAAAAGATCAAACATGTGACAAACATGTGACAGACGGGGTCCCCACCGGATCCGGCATGAGACCGGCTACCCCTTGTCGCGGTTGAACTTACCGATCGCCTGCTTACGCGAATGCACATGGAGCTTATCGTAGATGCGGCGCGCCAGGGTATTCACGGTATTGAAACTCACCGACAAGTGGTCGGCGATCTCCTTGTACAACAGTCCTTGCGATAGGAGCGAGAGCACTTCGTACTCTCGTGCTGTCAACCGGTCCAGTTCGTCATCGGACGCGGGCGTGGGGGCCTTATTCTTGAAGGCCTCCACCACGATCGCGGCGATCGCCGCACTCATCGGAGCACCGCCCGCCGCCACATTACGGATCGCCGTTAAAAGTTCATCCCGGGTCGCCCGCTTCAGCAGATAACCACTCGCCCCCGCTGACAGGGCATCGAAGATGATCTGCGCGTCATGGTAGACCGTCAACATGACGAAATTGGTAGCGGGCTTCAACGGCTTGAGCTGGCGCACACATTCAACCCCGCTCATGCCGGGCATGTTGATATCCATCAGGATCACATCCGCGTCGCAGGCCCCCTCCTCGCACACAACGCTCTCGGCGTCCGGATAGGTGTTGACCAGCGTCATATCCGCCACACGCCGTATCCAACCGGCCAACAGTTGTCGGATCTGGGCATTGTCTTCAACGATTGCAACCCGTATCGCCATAAATCCCCTAACTGCTCAACCCCGCCAGCGGAATGCGAAACTGTACGCTCGTTCCCGCTCCGGGGCGGCTATCGACCCGGTATTCACCTTGCACCTCCGCCATCCGCTGCCTCATGTTCTCCAGGCCGTTCCCCGGCTCCGTCAACCCGGCAGGATCAAACCCGGCCCCGTCATCCTTCACAGTCAGCAACAGCTCGTCCTTGTCCCGGACAAAGGAGACGAAGACGGTCCGGCACTTCGCATGCCGCACTGCATTCGCCAGCGCCTCCTTGAACGAAAGGAAGAGATGATGCCGGACCGGCGAGGGCACCGTGGTGTCGCTCAATCCGTCCGAGCGCGTCGACCGGAAACCGACTTTCGCGTTCCCCAGGAAGGTCTGAGCATAGGCGATCAGGTAGGCCACCAGATGGTCGAGCCGGTCATTTTTCGGGCTCAAGGCCCAGACGATCTCATCCATCGAGACCGTCATCGCCAGGGCGGAGCCGTGGATTTGCTTCAACAGGGTGCGGACCTCATCCTGAGTGACAGGCCCTTCATCCTCCATGGCTTGGGCCAGCATCAGGATCTGAGTCAGGGTCGAGCCCAAATCATCATGCAAGTCACGCGCGATCCGCATCCGCTCCTGGGCCAATGCCTCCTGCTGCCGCATGGCGGCCAGCTCACGCCGCGTTCGCCGCCACGAATAATAACGGAACGCGCCGAGACCCAGCGCGCCGGCCACCATGCCGCACAACACCAGAAACCACGCCCGGTTCCAGAACGGCGCCACAACGATCAGGACCTGTGAAGACTCCACCTCGGTGCGCTGCCCCGACAGGCTCAACTCGTTTATCCGGAACACATACCTGCCGGGTTCCAGGGAACCAAAGACGACAGCGCTTGTCGTCTCTGCATAGCCGATACTGAAACACTGCAACCATTCCACCCTGAGAAACTTTCCAACTGCATCACCGATGCTGATCCGCGGGCTCTGCCATTCGGCGTGCGCCTTGTCATCCTCGTCAATCACGGCCAGCAACTTGCCAGGGGGAACCGTCAAGGACTCAACGACATGGGCCATGTTGGGACGCGTGCCACTCCGGTGCCACCCGTGGGGAATACCCAACGCGCCTGCAACAGGATCGGAATCGATCATCTCCAGAAGCGGCTTGGACTCCACCCCTTTCCCCGACAGTGACACCGTCAACGCTCCAATGGCCATCGTGCCGACTACAGCGGCCGGCCCGGCTGAGGACAGGACAACAAAACAGGTCCTGGCCCGTTCCGGCACCCGGACAAGTTCGTTCCGTGACACCAAGGACGAATTGCCCACCGTTCCCCTCCATCCGGGACTCTCCCCCCTGGCTGGAAAGGAGACTTCAGAGAGCCAGTTATCGTGCTCGTCACTGAAGACCATGACTAGGCGCATCGGTTCCCTGGCCTCCGACCAGTCACCATCAAGGCCCTCCAACTTGCACCGGAAACGTCTCGCCCGGCCTTGATCCTTCGCCCGCGCGCCAAACTCGATCCGCACATATCCGGACGGGATCCTGATGGCGGGCGCGTGCCCTGCCTCTGGCACTCCCAACGATACCGGGCGCCCATCAACCCAGAGGCCTACCACCTGTGGCGGTGGCAGGCCGTCAGCCAGCGCGGCACGGAGCAGGAAGAAACCAATCACCAATATGACATGACAACGGAACCACATTTGCAAACCGTAACACGAGACGCGCCGCGGCGTCCAGTCACCCTCCATCATACGCGAGATCTTCTGGCAGAAATTATTTCTCACCTCACGTTACTCCATGCGACCATTTAGGAGAAGGTCATGTTTTTAGCCCTTTCCCGCTCCCTTTGCCTCATGGCCTTTGGGAGGCAACAACTTGCCCCCCCATGTTGCCGAACAACCGCCGTCACATTGCCTGGCTCACCGGAGCCGTAATCCGGTTCCAAACTGGATACGGCGAGCATCCCCCCGCCCCAGGTGTTGACGTTCCAAGGGGAAGAGAACTTGATGGGACTCACAGCCCACCCATCCGCCGTGGGCGAGGGCAACTCCGGCTCCAAGTCTTGCGGGCTACCGTCGACAGATCCTGCTCAGTGACTTTCCGTACAGTTCCTTGGCTGACGGAAACTCCCCATGCTTGCCATAATAATCCCGGCGCACTTGGTCGAGCGTCCCCAACCACAGCTGGATTCGATACGGATGCAGTTCCTCCGGTGGAACGAAACCGAATCGCGACGTGAATTCCCTGGACATCATCAGGCTCCGGCGCAGTTCGTCGCCGTTGGCCTTGGCTTCATTCAACCACTTGACCGCATAGGCAGCCTCACGCCAACCGGGCTTTCGCCCCAGCATCTCACCATAGGCCGCCTGCACGATCGCCCTGGCCTCCGCTTCGCCATAGGTATAGGCCTTGTAGCCCAGCATGTTCGGCTTGGCGTGATTGCAGCGGAGCAGGTGCTGCAGATGCCGCTGCGCGGGCTTGAATTCCGATTGCAGGACGCTGTTCCCCACAGCATCCGCCGTGTACAGGAATGGCCCCGGATCATCCGGCGGAAGTTTCGGCCCCTTTCCTTCGGCAATTCCCGAGTAGGAGGCAGTCGACACATTACCCGTGATGGTGAACCCGTCAATCTCATGTGCCACCAGGCCATAGGCTGCCGCCCCGCCACGAATCGTGTTGTTGACTACCGAAGCCCCCACCAGGATCTGTCCAAGATTCTTGGGCGCCCAAACCGCCCCTCCCATCGGTATCGTGATGTGAATTCTCGCGCCAAAGGCATCGAACAGGTTGTCCCGCACCACGGTACCCCCGTAGTCCGTCCGGTTGGTGGTTCCCGGCACGGCATAAAAATGGAGGGGATCCACCATGTTAACCCCACCGAGCGACTCGCGGGAAATGGATGCGATCACGTTGTCCGCCACGAGGGTGCCCGGGGCTCCGAACACCACAACCGCCCCGTCCGTTGGATCAATGATCAGGTTATCCCGGATGACGGATCCGCGTGCCGCGCAGGTGATGCCGTCCCCCCAGCCCGGCGCGCGTTCACGACCGTCGCGCCCGTTGCCATGGATATCGCTGCCCGCGCCGAGAATGATATTCGATTCCGCCCGGAGTCCAGTACCCCCCTCATGGAACTTGAGCGAGGACCAACTTCGCGTACTCATCAACACGCAGTTGCGAACCATCTGGTTCTTGACGTGCCCGCCCCCGAAATGCACCAGGGCCGCGCCACCCTCGTTGGAAAGCCCCATGCTGGACAATTGATAGCGGTTCCCATCCAGCACCAATCGTTCCAGCCTCACCCCATCCTGGTTGTTTCCGTTCACCAGTTGCGCACAGGTTGGTTCGTCAATCCGAAGCACCGCGTAGTCCGACAAGTTTGTGGCCCCGAAGGTGCTGATGCTCTGGTTAGGCACCTTGAATTTCAGGGTGGACTTAACCGGATAGATCCTGCCCGGCTGAAGCAACAGGTCCTGTCCCTTGTCCAGAATCGCCTGAATGTCAACCCCAGGAACAACGGGACGGCCCTGTGTGGGCGCCGCAATCACTCCATCCTGCAACACCAAGCCCCCTACCACAAACAATCCGAGACTGAGAATCTTCAGTGTACGCATGCTAATACCTCCGTGGAAAAGAGTCGTCTTATCATATCCCTTTTTGCGAACCCCATTTAAGCCATTCGTAGTAAACCTATCAATGAACCTATCACTCCGACACATCATGCGTCAAATGAATATACTACCAATTTCGGTATTTTCACAAAAGTCATTTTCCTGGGTTTGTGATGCGAATCGTTTTAGCGGAGTGGGGAGCGACCTCCATTTCGATTACGGGATCACGAATGAAAATAATTGCCATCAAATATGCCATTTGGCATTATCAATGGCATGAAGACTGAACTGAGTATTGATAAAGCGGGAAGAGTGGTTCTCCCTCAAGCGGTTCGACGGCAATTTAACCTTGTTGCAGGGGATCGTCTTGATCTTCAAATCTTGCCCGATGGCATATTCCTCCATGCCCAAAATCAAAAGGCATATCTCATCGAAGAGGGCGGTTTACTCGTGCATGAAGGCGAACCAACGGGTGACCTGACCAAGGCTGTTTCCGGGAGCCGATCCGCTCGCGATGCAGACGTTCTGGGACTACGATGATGACAGCATTCTGCGACACTTCCGTGTTGGTTGCCGCCTGCATTCGTAAACATCCACATTATGAGCGGGCTCACCCTCTCCTGGAGTCCATCGCCAGCGGCAAGGAGATCGGGTTTATTTCCGTCCATAGCCTGGCGGAGACATTCTCCGCGCTGTCTTCAGCACCAATCATCCCGCGGATCCTGCCTTCCGAAGCGAGGGATATCATCGCCACCAATATCAGGAGGCACTTCCAACTCGTGGCAGTCACGCCAGAAATGTATGCTCGTGCGATGGAAATCTGCGTCGGGCGCGGACTGGGAGGTGGCAAAGTATACGACGCGCTGTTACTTGAATGCGCGCGCCAATCCCAGGCCGATCGAATCTACACCTTCAATCTCCATGATTTCCGCCGTCTCGCTCCGGATCTCGTCAACCGTCTATCCGAACCTTGACAAGGGAATTAGGAGCGGTGTATCGGCGGCAAACCTATGTCCCTCACCATGCTCCCGGGAACGACATGCGTATCTATCAACGGCCGCCCCAAATGCCTGCGGATATTCCGCAAGAATGTCACCATGCCAAACGCACGAGACCTCGCCTGGTACAGTGCCAACCTGTTTAAGGCGCGCTGGGAAGCATAGCCCCGTTCTGGTAGCGCCTGATGTAACAACCACGCCTGATCCAAAACATCGCCCAGTTCCCCATTCATTGTCTCCGGGTGTTTCACGATCCCCCTCCACACCTCGTTCAGGCGAGGCGGGTAGAAGGCGAGTTCATAGGCCAACTGCAGGCGTTCGCGCGAGGTCACGGCTCACCGCCCGACCACAGCTTCATATCGACCTTGAGGTTCTCCAGATTCTCCAGGACCAACGGGTCCCGATTGAAAGACGGCGGCAACTGATCTACAGCGGCGGCAACCGCGGCAATATCCACCGATGTCTGGCGATACAGATATTGGACATCGCTCCTGTCAATTTCATCATATCGGATCAACTTGCTGGCCATGAGTTGAGGTATCGAACCCGTCTTGATCGTCAGCTTTTCTCCCCGCCAGAGTAACAGATCTGTTTCCGGATTTGGTTTTGCAAGACACAGCCTGAGCGCGGAGATCCATTCCAAGTGATCCGACGCATAATCGTCGGGAGGATTCAGCGGTATCCCTGCGACGGCGGCGGCCTGCCGGAGATCTCCCACATCGACCATCGAATACGCGGCCGCCACATCGATGTCCAAACTGGTCCGCTCCGGCTCATCCAAAAGCATGAAGGCGGCACTTCCATAAATATGAAGCGTTGCCGGCGCCTTGAGAGATTGATCCAACCGTTCCAAATATCCCAGTAGTTCCGACTTGTTCATGAATCCCAGTATACTCGCCATACCGATTCAGGCAAGTTCAACAAAGACCCCCGGCGACAGCCGGGGAGCCTGTGTCTTGATCGTCGCCTGACCGGCCCCTCATCCACACGCTCCCGACATACGGGAAGCGTGTCCTACACTGTGGAAGCACACCCTATATCGTTTCCACCTTGTAGGACAGGCTTTCCCGGCGACAGCCGGGGAGCCTGTGTCTTCTGTCGTAGGCGGGCGAGAGCATCCCGCCGGTTGATCGGGACTCTACCCTCAGTGACTGCGCCACAGGTGCTGAACGAGAGAGAGCGTTTTACAATCACCCATGCTAAATGGGTTATGCACTATTCACAGGAGCAAGACCTAACCGGGATAGGCAGGATATTCGAGCAACCACCGCTGAAGACGGGCCTACTGAAACCGGGACCATTGAAAATCTCAACAGGATTCCGCTGAAAAACCGCGACGGACGGCGAGGCCGCCGTCCCTCCCGTACTGAAAAAGCCCGCCATTTGAAGAATCTTGGGAGGGTCCGCGGCCTCGCGGACCGTCGGTATGGGGGTTTTCAGCGTAATCTCAACAGACTACCTGTCCCCGGTCTGCTTGCCGCCAAAGGATACTTCCTCACAGCTCCGCCGATTCGGGATGTCGTGGAAATGTCCAATCTCCGGGTCTGGGCGCCACAAGCCGAATATATGCTTGCAATGAAATGTGTATCAGCCCGCTTTGACTCGCATGACCTGGATGACACGAAGTTTCTGCTCGCCCACTTGGGCATAAAGACAGTTGGCGAGGCGTGTCATATTATTGAGCAATACTATCCCCGCAAAGTGATACCCCAAAAGACCCAGTATCTTTTGGAAGAATTGTTGACATGACGTACAAGCACTTATAATGTGTACGTCATGAATGCAAAACTGACTTTGCGTATGAACGAAGATCTGATCCACATCGCCAAGATCGAGGCGGACAAAAGGGGCAAATCTGTCTCCAAAATGGTGGGCGAGTTCCTGGGTTCCCTGACCTCCAGTTCACGGAAGCCCGCGACACTCCCCCCCCTCACCACATCCTTACTCGGGGTCCTGAAGCAACGCAATCTGTCAGAGGCCTCCTACAAGCAGCATCTGAAGGAAAAATACTCATGAAGGTGCTGATGGACACCAACGTCGTACTGGACGTGCTTTTGGACCGTCGCCCGTTCTCATACGCCGCATCAGAAGTGTTTGCGTTGATTGAGCAATCCAAACTTGAGGGAATCCTCTGCGCAACAACGGTCACCACCCTTGATTACCTTCTCATTCAAAGCCTGCCCCGGCCAGTCGCCCGCCAGACCTTGCGGAAACTCCTGGAACTATTCGAAATTTCGCCCGTAACCCGGGCCGTCCTGGAAGAGGCGTTACAAAGCAAGATGGTGGATTTTGAAGACGCCGTCCTGGATCAGGCAGCCAGACTGGCTGGCGCCTCGCTCATTGTCACACGCAACCAAAAAGACTTCAAACACGCCGTATCGAAAGTATATGGCCCCGAGGATCTGCTGGTAGAACTTCGCCCACCCCATTCGCTTCCGGGGTGAGTATTCACAGGAGCAAGACCTAACTGGGATAGGCAGGATATTCGCGCAACCACCACTGAAGACGCGCCTACTGAAGCCAGGACCATTGGAAATCGCAACAGGCTGCCTGTCCCCGGTCTGCCCCTTTAGAAGAACAGGCATTATCGCCGCCAGGCCACCCTTGCGTCGCGTCAGTCGTGAGTTACATATGCCGTCAAGTTAGACCGGGACTACATCAGCTTCCACTACTGGGCGAGGACGACTTTATCGAGCTTGGGTGCTGGACCCGTGCTTTCCCCTGCATAGAGGGACATTTCCTTGGGCTGGATTAACAACTCACCCTGCCATTTCTTCCCTGACAACATCCACTCCACCACGGGGCGGAGATAACGGGCGCGGGATGGCGATTCTATGGACGTCAGGGTTTTCAACAAATAAGGGCCTATTCCCTCATCATTGACGGTGCATACCGACACATCTTTACCAATCTCCAGCTTGGCTTCATGAAGAGCCCGCATTACACCAATCGCCGCCGGACCGGTCGTACAGAACAGCGCTGTTCCCAACGGACGCCCCTCGCGCAGGACATCCCGAATGAGCGAATACCCCGCCTCCATACTCCGATGAATCGTCAGCGACCGCAATTGCCCACTGAGTCCATTCTTCGCCAGATATTCCCGCCAGTGGGCGATACGATCCTTGATCACCTCATCCTCGGACTGGGTGTTCACACAGTCAATCCGCCGATGGCCAAGACTCACCAGGTGTTCAAACAATTTCCGTTCCATCCGGGCCGGAAACATGACCACCGACAACAACCCCGCATCGACCTCGTTTTCGTCCAGTACCGCCACCCGGCAACGGGAGCTCTTCATTTTCGTGGATAACCAGCTTGGAATCTTTTCAGATGGCGGAATGAAAAACATACCGTCGAAGCCGGCCAAAGCATCGCTGAGGGCGGATTCCCCCCAGTGCGCATACGACACGGGACGGAGCGTGACATCGCACCCTTCCAACGCGCCATCAAGTCCCCGTTTCCAGATCTCGTAGTCAGGAGAGAAGTGGCAAGGCGTCACGAACCCGATCACGGGCCGGGTCCCTGCGGCACGGTGTTGCTCGGCCACCGTGAGTCGTCCGTTGCTTTCCCGCTTAAGGACCTTCTCCTTTACCAACTGCTGAAGGGCCGCGCGAATGGTCACCCGGCTCATGCCGGTCTCCTCGGCGAGGTCCCGTTCGCTCGGGAATCCTTCCAGAGCATGATCCCCATGCTGAATCCGCTTACGGATCAAACTCATCGACACTTGAACTTTATTCATACATCTCACCCCCATCATACCAATTGAACTTCAAACCTTAGGATGCAATGCCACAAGTGGTATGGCAAGGAAGAATAACAGGCTGGCAGGGAAGATGATCTATCGACCCCCAGGCAGGTCTGTCACTTTGCCGTTCTCATACTGCCTGCGGGCAATATTCCAGCCATCGACAATGAGCCGGGGCTGCCTGACTTCGCTGCCATACCCGATGCGGATCATCCGGGATTCACCGGGAAGCAGTGAAAAGAAATTGTCGTCGTAAAATGCCGGCCGTACCGGTTTCCCCGTTATGGCATCCTGCAGCCGGAGCCAGACCATGAAGGCAATCGTCGGGGACGGATTGGTTAAGGAAACCTGGTATTCCTCCTGCCCGTTGGACTGGTGCCGGGAGACCTCGCACCGGACAATAGCCTTGGGCAGGTTGCTAAGCGGCGACATGCCTTCGAAGAGCGGCCCGGTGAGGGTGCGGCCCGGCTTGTAGGGCATGTTGGAACTCCAGTAGAAGTTATCCGAAAGCACCTTGCCCGAGTCATCCGCAAGGGTGAGCTTGAGGAAATACACCGGGCTGAGATTGTGCGGCAGCTCGACATGAATGACGTCCTTCACAAAACGATCTGCCGGCACATCGAGGGTCACCGCCTTCCGGTAAACCTCCTTCAGGTCGAGATTCAGGATCCGGAGGGTCGCGGTGAGGCCTGGAAAGGCTTTGCTCATCTCGTTGTTAACGCCCACGGTGTTCTTGAGAAAGTCGTATTGAATATGGAGGGGCTCATGGGCGCTCTGACTGGCATACAGCGCCGCTGTCGGCTCCAGCGACCAGTCCCACATTCGGCCGCAGGTCTGCCGGTTGGGACTGTTGTGATACCAGAACAGTACCCCCGTGCTGAAGCGCTCTCCATACTCAAACCGCTGGGCGTTCCAGCACTCCCAGAGGCTCTTGTAGGCCAACGAACCGAACATCTGGGCCTTCCAGGCATATTCCTCAATCGAGGAACTGGGGCCGTACTGTCGCACCGCCTGGTCGTACAAGCCGGTCATGCCGTGGAATCCATCGCCATCCAGATACCACCAGACCGGCTTGTTGATCGGCCAGAGATCCTTCTCATCCATCATTTCACGCAGCGCATCGATCGTCGGCAGGATCGGCGTGCCGTATTCCGGGTTGAACCCGCTGAGCCGGGTACCACGAGTTGATCCTGTGTCTTCGTAGTACCACATCGGATTGCAGGTCCCATAGGGGCTGCCATCGTGAACACCATCGGTTTCGGAACCCGGCTGATACCCGCGCGTTCCATCCAGCTGATCCAGGAGATCCTTGATCGGGATGATGGTCTTCGCGTTGCGCTCGTTCGCGGAAACATAATAGGCCAGGCTGGGATGGTTCCGGATGCGCTTCACCGTGTCCTTCACGTTTTCCCTGAACAACGCCGCATCCCTTGCAGTGACCGTGTCACCACTGGCCCAGAACTCGATCCATACCAGGATGCCAAGTTCGTCACACAGGTCGAAGAATTCATCCGACTCCGTGATGCCCCCACCCCACAAGCGCAGAAAGCTGACTCCCGCCTGACGGGTATACAGGAGTTCCGCACGGGTGCGCTCCGGGGATGTGCGGCACATGGCTTCCGGGATCCAATTGGACCCCGTAACAAAATAGCGCCTGCCGTTGACATGGAACACCCGGCTTTTGTCCGGAGTATTCTGATCACTGCGCACATCCCGGACACCGAACCGTGTCTTGAGCACATCAGACACTCCCCCGTCCTGCTCAAAACTCAGCTGTAGGTGATACAAGGGCTGCCCCCCCTTGTTAAACGGCCACCAGATCAGCGGGTCCTTGAACACCAGACTGCGGAACTCGTCCGGCGTAAAACGCACAATCCGGGTTTCAGCGGGTTCAAGCGTGAGGGTCTGCTGAACCGCCACCTGGTTTTCAGCCACGACAGCCTTCAGCACTCCGCGTTGCGGCAACCCTGTCGCATTCCGGACTTCAACGGAAATGGTTTCTCGCGAAGACGTGAGCTCCGGCAGCGGCAATTCGCTTTTGACAAAGGCATTCCGCAGAAGCACCGGACCGGAGGCAAACACCTTGATATCGCGCCAGATGCCCGTGTTGCGATCTCGAATCCCGTCCTTGAACGTGAAGTCCCACCCGCAGGTCATCAGCATCGTCACATAGGCACCGATGGTTCCATCCGCCCCGTTCCGGTTTTCGTTTTTGGCGTTCCCCTTGGTATCCACGCGTTGCTTGAAGCCATTAGGCGGATCAATCGGGTGGACCAGGATGGCCAAGGCATTATCCTGACCGATCCGGGCCAATCGGGTGACATCAAACAGCCCCCGGTTGAACATGCCCGCCATGTTGCCGAGCTTCTGGCCATTCAGCCAGACATCGGCCGTGTAATTGATTCCGTCGAGTTGCAGCCAGACACGGCGACCCTCAAAGGACTTTGGCACCTGGAATGTCGTCCGGAACCAGTAGGTATAGAAAGCCGCGCCCATTTGACTGATGTCAGGAATCCTGTTTTGCGTCAACTGGTTGTTGACCCCGTAGTAGGGTTCCGGATAGACCCCGTTCGCGACCAGACTGTTCAACACCGTCCCCGGTACAACAGCCCTTTGCCAACCGTCAGCGGCAAAGGCCGGATCGGAGATGGCGGCGCCCTCAAGGGGCTCCCCGGCCTTTTTCATGACCCAGGAAAAGGAACCGCTATGCCCGAATTCCGATCGCAACGCGATCGTTTCCCGTTCGGGATAGGGAGCTACGGCATTATCTGCCCGTTGCGGCACGTCACCATGAGCCACAGCCTGAATCACAGCCGCCGCCACTAGTAGGGCGGCTCCCTTGAGTAATTGTCTTCTCATTGCTACCTCGCGTCTTGATGCTTCCATGAACGACTGGGAATTCTGACTAAGTGTATAGGACCAAGAGAATCGGCAAAGTGTTTTATTTTTCGATCAACACCAGCTTTCCCTCGCCGGGATTCTCGAACGGACCCGGCGTCGGATTCGATGCATTCCGGGGCTTGCCGAAATAATCGGTGTCGATCCGCAGCGGACTGCCGTCGGGCTGCTCATAAGCCGCATCAGAGATTGCAGTCCTGCCCAGCAGTTCGGTGGTGACCAGTTTCCGGGAGGCTTCGCCCGCCCACCCCGGATTCAGCGTCAGTGCAAGTTGAGCCCCGTGCGCCGATGTAACCAGCTTGACCCCGGGATCCAACTCGCGATTGAAGTGCGAGTTGACCGCGAACTTGCAGGATTTTGTCCCCTTGAAGAAGACATTGCCGTCCACCACCATCGGCAACGTGGCCCGGTCAAACGTATTCATGTCCCCCCGTCCCACAAACACATTGTTATGGAACTGGTGGTCGCCCGTCGGGTTATCGGGGAGGGCGACGACCTCCGTGGAATGCGGTTTCATGTAAGGCGTCTTGCGCTGATCGAGCGAGTTCTGGACGACCGCCCCCGCAAACAGGTTGTGTACATAGCTTGCGCCCTGGGAATTGGATGCCAGGTTCCGGGCCGACAGGAAAATGTTGTTGTCCACGAGGATCGGGCCGTGATCCACCTCGGTGAACAGATCCTCGCCGTTGTCATGCATGAGGTTGCGCGTCACATGCGTCCCCTGCGCCATCCAGTCCAGCCAGATCGCCAGGCAGGTGTTGTAGATGTGATTTCGGCTGATTTCCGTGTCGATCGCCCCGTGGAACTTGATCCCGGCCATCTCCGCCCCGCCGAAGTAACGGCGCACGTGGATATCGTGAATGGTGTTGCCCGTAACCGTGCTGAACACCGCGCCCAGGCTGCCGACAATCCCGGCCTGCTCACAGTGCGCAATAGTGTTGTTGCGGACCACATGACTGCCGACGGTCGCCTTGTTCCAGCCGTTCGCGAACCCGCGCTCAATCGTCTTGACGTAGCCCTCGGCCGTGTTGGCGGACTGGTTATCCCACTCGTCGCCGTACTTGCCCAGCGTCACCGCCGTACAGACCGAATGGCTGATGTCGTTGTCCTCGATGATCCAGCCCCGGCTCCAGTGCGTCCCGATCAGGCCCACCTGTTCAGAGGTCGGCGGCGCCCAGGGCGTGGCCGCGTGCCGCAGGCCGAAGCCGCGCACCGTGATATAGTTGCGCCCCGGCTGGTCGGGATAGAACACCGTGCGGCGAACATTGATTTCCACCTGTTGCTCATTGGGGTTCACGCCACCGAACTGCGCCCAGATCGTCGTCCGGTCGGTATTGACCAGGGCAAACCACTTCAAGTCGTCGCGCGCCCCCGGCCTGGGGATAGTCATGATGCGGTTGACGAGAATCTCCTCCTTGCCCTTGGGCTTTGTGATCGGATTGAGCAACTCCCCGATGGTGGCCGCCTCGACGAGCCATTCCCCGTTGAGATAGACGGCACCGGTGTGGTGCTGGCGGTTTTTGGCGCCGAACCAGTCGCCATAGATCAAGTCGCTGTAAGGATTGAAGTTACCGAAGAACGAGTTGGGTAAGGTCACCTTCCACACATCACCCTGGACCCGTTCCCAATTCCTGATGACTTCCGAGCCCCGGATCTCGACCTTCTCCCCCGGGGCGGCCTGATAGACGATCCGCTTCGCCTCGGACTCACCCCCGCGCGGCGGATTGACGCGCTCCCGGTAGATGCCGGCGTGAACGGTAATGGCGTCCCCGGGCTGTGCCAGGTCCGCCGCGCGCTGGATCGTGCGCAGCGGAGCCGCGGCGGTTCCAGCCTGATCGTCCTTGCCGTTAACGGAAACATGGAACTCCGTGGCCAGAACCGGTGCCGCCACGGCCACACACATAAGTCCAACCCGCAAAACATTATCTATCACGTGTTTCATTTGGCTCCTTTCGAAACATCAGCAACCCTATGCGGGAACCGCCATCGCTCCGTGCTGTAAACCCAAGCCCCCAACCACAAACAATCCGAGCCCTAGCATCTTCAGCATGAGCATGATGATGCCTCCTTGGAAAAGAAAATGATCATCGTATCTACCTGCACCTTTTCCGCTAGTTCGTCACCATTCGACATTCGTAGATCCCGCTCACCGGACGGGATTTCTCCGGCACGCGTAACAGGACCTCCACCTCGCGCTTGGCCCCGATCCGCTCCGGCGGGAGCGAAAAGCACACCTTCGTAAACTGGCCACCAGGAAACGAGGCGGGCTCGCACGTTCCGAGCATCTGGCCCTCGACCACGACTTCCAGAACCCCTTGATTGAGAAGCGTGTTCTCTGCGTTGAACCTGGTTTTCCAGACGATGACCTCCAACGTCTGGCCCCTGCCGGGGCGCACCTTCATCCGGTAAGAACACCAGGTTCCAGGTTCAAGCAGACGGAACTCACCCTTGTAACCGAGGAACATCTCGGCCAACCGCCACGGATAATGCTTGCGGCTGTTCTCCTTGTTCTTGACGCCGTGCGCCCGTTCAGTGACCTGTTGCGCCGGGCGTGGTAGCCAACCCGGCTGGGCTAGTAATTGGCTCTGGAACGTGAAGATTTCGTTTCCGGGATAACACAGCACCCAATCCACCGTACGGGGCTCCAGGTCCTTGAGGCGCTGAAGTTCCCTGTCCAAAAGCGCCATCTCGTTACGGAGAATCGCCGGATCCATCACCTCCCAGTAGATCGCGGACGGGGTTTCAAAGATCTGGTACAAGGGACGAAACACCACCGTTTGATCCGCCACCTTCAGCGGCGAGGTGCGGAAAATTTCAGGTGAGCCCGTAAACTCCAGCCGCTTACCCTCCACAGGCTTGAGGGAGGCGAGGGCCTCCTCGTCCTTCGCCCCGATCGCTGAAAAGGGGTTTCCATAGCCGGTCACGGCGGCCATCACCAGCGGCCCGTACATCACGGCCCCCCGCCTGCGCTCATCCTGGAAACCCTCCATTCGGAAGCTCATCGGCATGAACACATCCATCCTGTCCCCGCTCTGCCAGGTACGCTCAACGCTGACATAGGCCCCCGGGGGGGCGGCTACTTCCTGCCGTTGGCCGTTCACCCGGATCTCGAACGACTGGGTGGCCCACCAGGGACGCCGGACATGCAGAGTCATGGCGACGGGCTTCTGACAGTCCAGCAACAGCGTTGTCGATGCCTGCTCGGGATAACGGGTCTCCTGCCGCATCTTGATCCCGGCGGTCTTCCACTCCAGCACCGACGGGATAAACAGGTTCACATAGAGATCCCTTTCCGCATGATGGAAGTAGATGCTGTCCGCGTATTTAGCATTGCTCTCCAAGCCTGAGCCGGAGCAGCAGCACATCTCGCCGCCGGGCCGGCACCCTTCAGGAGCATGCTTGTTGAACATGAAGCGCCAGCCCAGGACCCCCCGGTTTACCAGGGGATCGCCCTTGATATTGCCACTTTGCAGCGGCTGGAAATAGAGCTGCCCCCCGGTCTGCGGGTGCCTCGACGATAACACATGGTTGTACAACGTCCTTTCATAGTAGTCCGCATACTCCGCCCGCGGTTCCACAGTGAACAGGTAGCGGGTCAGTTTCAGCATATTGTATTCATTGCAACTCTCGGCGTCCCGTGTGCCCAGGTAAGCGGAGAGATCACGCCGGAAGGCTTCGGCATAACTGTTGCCCCCGGTGACAAAGGAATGATGGTTCACAACGCAATGCCAGAAATTTGCCGCGCCCAACAGGTTCGTCAGGTTGCCGTCCAGTTGATACAAGCGGGCCACGCTACTGAACTTGGGGATCTGCGTGTTGGCATGTTGGCCGTCCAGCAGATCCTCGCCCCGCGCCGCGGGGGCCACCAGGTCCTGATGGACAAACCGCTGCGCCAGCCGCAAGCAGCGCGCATCGCCCGTGGCGGCATAAAGGTTCGCCCACAACTCGCAGATGCCGCCGTGTTCGGCCCGCAACATCCCCTGCAGCACCGCGTCGTTGAACTGTGCCGTGTATTGATCGGCCCAATCCACCACCTTCATCAGCACCTCCAGAGCCTGCCGGTTCCCCGTCAGCACATACATATCGAGCAGGCCGGCATAGATCTTGTGCAGGCAATACCAAGGCACGGCGGCGTTCAACGCGGGATCATCCACCAGCCGCGCATGAACCTGCATGGAACGTTCCGGAAAGCCCCCCAGGTAGCCCGTACCGATCTTCGCCTGGCAGCGCGCCATCTCGGCAACCACGGCATCAGCCTTCTGTTTCACCGCGGTATCGCCCGTGTTCCGGTAGTGCAACGCGCAGGCGGAAAGATAGTGCCCCGCGGTATGCCCCGTTGCCGCATACCCCAGGTTTGCAGGCCAGTCGACGGGCGAGGGCAGCCCCGCCACCCGCCGGAAGGGATGGACCAGCCGCTCAAAATCCATGTCCACAAGCAGTCCGCGATTGACGTCCTGCGCGTGCTTGAAAGGGCCATCCAGCAACCTCACATCCGCGAGGTCAAACGGCTCAACCTGCATGACAACGGCATTCGTCACCGCCGGCATACCCAAGGGAGGCAATGCCCCTTCCCCTCCCCACGCGGAGGAAGCCATGGCAACGACAGGAAGCATGAATATATTGATAGGGTTAAATCTGTTCATTGCCATTTCCGATTATTGTTCTCCGGCCAGAGTCTACCGCTCCAGCCCACCAGCCTGCAATCGCAGGACCGTCACCGAATTGGCCGGGAAGGTGTGCTGAAAACTCGGGGCCATGTTCGTGATCGTCGTCTCCCTGGGCGCGACCTTCACCGGCTCATCGAAGCTGTTCTCATCATCTCCGCTCGCGCTGGTGAGGACCGTCACCGTAGCCTTGGAGGCGAGTTTCGTGACACCCCGCAAGTCAATGGTCGTCTCTGTCGAAGCACTGGCGGCATTGACAACCTTGAGAATGACATCATTCCCGCTACGGCCGGCAACCGCATACATGGACTTGACCACTGGCGTACTGACTTCATGAATCAGCTTCCCGTCGAGGTAGCAGCGGATCGCCTGCCCCTTGAGCTCAACCTTGATGTCGTACCAGCGCCCGCTCTCAATGCGGCCGGGAACGCGCTTGTTCTCGACATCGCGGATCTCTAGACAATGCGCCGAATTGCCCCATCCCCCGATGTTCCACCAGGACTTGCCCCGCTTGTCCGGCGCGGCAAACATGACGAGGAACCCTTCGGTCCCGCCGAGCTTGCAGGCCTTGAGCGTCAGCGTATAATCCTTCCAGTCTTTGCGGCCGGCATAGGCGCGGAGGTCCACCCCCTTGCCGCTTTGGCGGAGCACATCGCCATCCCATTTCCAATCGCCGCTCTCAAATTTCCAGCCTTTCCTGCCTTCCAACAGGACCTTGTCGCCCTGTGTCACCTTGATGTCCTTGTACTCGACCTGCGTGTTCCAGGCGCCGACGCCGATGAAACCGCTCCGGATCTCGGTGGACGCCATCTCTGGCGCCATGACCGCCGTCGGCAGGACCACATCGGCGCGGTTGCTACCGAACAGGGTCTGGACATGCCAGGAGGGAGTGGCATAGCTGCGAGCCGCATCGAACAGGATGGCGTTCGGATTCCAACGTTTCCAGCCGACATGTTCGAATAGAGGCGCGTAGCTGCCCATGATGACGACATCGCTGTTGCGTTCCATGCCGGTCATGAAGGCGGCTTCGCCAACCGCACCGCGGAGATTTCCGCGGCCCGATCCCTGGGTGACAGCATACTCGCCGATGTACACCTTGAATCCGGCGCGGTCATAACGATCGTAACGGTCGGCCTGCCGCATGAAGAACTCAGGCGAGTTGTAGTAATGCTCGTCCACGATTTCCGACGGACGCGTTTTGGATGGCCCATAATCGAGTATCAGGTGCATGTCGGGATACTGTTTCTTGATCGCGTCGTGAAAGAGCGGATAGCGTTCCTGATAGGCCGGCCCGCCGTTCTCGTTGCCGATTTCCATATATTTCAGGTTGAATGGCGCCGGGTGGCCAGCCTTGGCCCGGAGTGCGCCCCACTTCGACTCGACAGACCCGTTGCAGTACTCGATGGCGTCGAGCGCGTCCCGGACGTACTCATCCATCTTGTCCATCGGAACAACCTCCTTGTGCGACATGCCGCAGTTGATCACGAATAGCGGCTCGGCCTTGAGCGCTTCGCACAGCAGCAGGTACTCGTGCATCCCCAATCCGTCCGTGGAGTAGTAACCCCACCGGTTCCAGAGGCCCGGCCGCCCGGCGACATCGCCAAGGGTCTTCTTCCAGCGGTATGCAAAACGCATTTCATCACCCTCGACCCAGCAGCCACCGGGGAACCGGAGAAACGCCGGCTTCATGTCGGCAAGCATCTTGAGCAGATCGGCACGGAAGATCCGGCCCTTCGGCATCAATGACACCATGTCAAGCCAGACGGTACCGGCGGATGAAACAACGAGCCGGGCATTCGGCTCCGTCGCGACCGGCGTCAGGACAACATCGAATTTCCGCCACTCCGCGCCGATACCGCCGACTTCTTGCGAAGCCAGCGCCTTGCCATCCTGCTTCTCGAGGGAAACCGTCACCGGCCCTTGGCCGCGGGCATAAAGCGATAGCTGGTACTCCTTGCCCTGTTGGACGGCTACCCCGTTGGGCATCTCCTTCGCCCCCTTCTCGAATGCAGGCATCCATTTCGCCGGATCCACCTCATACTGGTATGGCGCCCCCTTGAAGCCGTTGTTGGCGACGCTGACCTGACCGTCGAGGCGGAGGCTGGTGGGGTTGTTGGCGTTGAGCGGTTGCGATTTGTCGAGCGTCATTTTGCCAGCGCCGTTGACAACGGTCCAACCAAGCGGCACGGTGGCATCCTCGAGTGACCGGTTCTGGAGCATTTCGGCATAGATGCCACCATCCCCGGCTCGATTGATCTCCTCGAAGAAGATCCCATACAACAATGGGCTGACCTTCACGCCGGGTTTGTCTACATCCACTGTAATCGTGGCCGCCTGGGCGCATGCACAGGCGACGACGATGAGGGTGATCAGATTTATCGTTTTCATACCTTGGTTTCCTTGCCTGTTATTTCAACTTGACCTCGTCAACTGATAGCCGCTGGCCGTCCTTGAGCAACCGGGCCTTCAACTTCTCATAAGGGACCTGCTGCACGGCACACTTTTCATCAATGGCGAGGCAGGCCGCCGCGCCCGCCGATTGGCCCAGGATCATGAAAACGGGCTCCATCCGGAGAGAGGCAAATGAGACATGCGTGGACGACACGCACCAGGGGACCAACAGATTGCCGCACTCGCCTGCTTTCGGCACCAGCGCCCGGTACGAAATGGGAAACGGCTTCGTGAGCCGTTTCTGCACGTCCCCTTCGTTCTTCACGACGCCCTTGAGCACGATCCGCTGGCAATTGTGGGAATCCATCGTATAGGCCGCCAGGCCAATGGAATCCTCGGCGACCACGGCGCCGGTGCAGTTCTTCTCCGTCATCACGTAGTCGGAAACCATCCGGCGCGCCTCCCGGATGTAAAGCTCATAGGGCCAGTGGTCATTATCCGTGAACTCATCCGCCGGCAACCCCCACGGCGCATAAGCTTGACGGATCTCCGAGGGTACCCGCGGATGATTCTGCAGCGTCCAGATCATGCCCCGTTGCCAGTTCTCATGAGCCTTGGCGATCCGCGCGCGTGTCGCATAGTCGGCCTCCGGATAGTCGTAATTATGACCGATGAAATCGAAAGAGATTCCGGACGCATTGTTGGAATCCGTTTTTCGATTCGGCATACGGTCCTGCGTCTTGAAGAAAGAGCTTTTCTGGCCGGCCTCAATGGCCCGGAATAGCAGCTCGTAATCGGCCTCATTATATCCCGAGGGCTTGGCGACCATGACCCGGTTGGAGGAGACATCGGTGAGGCACAGCCGGTAGCAGTAGGCCTGGATCCTGGTATCGGCGCTACCATCCGGTCCGCCCGCCGTCGCATTGACGCCCGGAAGCAGACCGCTCACCGGATCGCCCTTGACGCGATAGGGATCAATGCCGTGGGGAAGCTGGTTGCCGTGGGTCCTGGTCTGGATGCCGTTGAGGGTTTCGCCGTACTGTGCGTTGGCCTCGCGCCCCACGGTGTAGCTCACCCCTGCCTGCTTAATCAGGTCACCTTCATAGGAGGCATCAATAAAGACCTTCGCATGGAACACATCGCCATTGTCCATGGTGACTTGCGTGATCGTCCGCCCATCCAGGGTGGTTCGGGCCAGGTGTTCCCCGAAATACACCGACACCCCCGCCTCCTTGATAAGGTCATTAAAGACACTCTCTGCGACATGCGGCTCGAATACCCACTTGATCTTAGCGGTGCCATACTTTCTAGCGATACGCTGATAAAACTCACGGGACAACCCCTGGATGTAGGCATCTCCGAGATGCCCGATATCCGTCCATCCAAGCCCCGAAGAGCTCATTCCCCCGAGGTGGTTGTTAAACACGAGAAGGGCAACCCGCTTGCCCTGCCGCGCCGCCTGCACGGCGGCGGCAACGCCCCCTGACGCCCCCCCGTAAACACAGACATCAGTTTGAACTGTCTGTGCGCCCTGAAGAACCACCGGAAGCAAAAACCCTACCAGACCAAGTCTAATAAATTTCCTCATGCTTGATTCTTTTGTGAAAGTTGTTTTTCGGGCGATTTCCCTGTAGCATCGGCTATGGCATCCGGGTTTTCCACGCGGTCCATTGCGCCTTCATCGCCTGCACCCTGGCGGGCTCGGCGGAGGCCAAATCATTCTTTTCCCCTATATCCCTCGAGAGATCGAATAACTGGGCCGCGGCGCGGGGAAACACCACCAGCTTCCATTGGTCCTGGACAACCGCCCCCTTGTCGCCGGTGAGAAAGAACAGCGACTCGTGCGGTGAGCCCGCCTGTTCTCCCTTCAGATACGGAACGAGATTGACGCCATCCAGTCCGGATGACGGCTTCACGCCGGTCAGGGCCATCACTGTGGGATAGATGTCCAGAGTGCTGACCGGCCTGGCATATTCCACCCCCGCCGGAAAGACTCCGGGATAGGCGGCCAGGAAGGGCACGCGGATGCCACCCTCGTAATGGCTCCACTTGTAGTCGCGCAGGACCCCGTTTTCGGAACGGTTTTCAGGATGACCGCCATTGTCGGCGAACAGGAAAACGACGGTGTTGCTGGCCACCCCAGCCTGCTGGAGCTTGTCGAGGATGCGCCCCACGGCCTCGTCCAGTGCGGCGATGGTCGCGGCCGTATCAGCCCGCGCCGTGTCTCCGGGGAATTGGGAGGAGTACTGCGCCGCCTCGCCGGGACGGGCGGTAGGCGTCTTGGGTGCGTCATAGACCTTGCCTACGGCTCGGGCAGCCTCGTAGGCCACACGGATCTTGTCATGCGGCACCTTGATCGGGCCGATGTGCGGCGCATTGAAGGTCACAGTCAAGGCAAATGGCTTGCCTTTATTCTTATCAATAAACGCTTCGGCCTCATGCGCCAGTATGTCGGTGCTGTAGCCCTTCATCCGCTCAGCCTTGCCGTTCCTGGCCATAGGCGGGTTGAAATAATCGACCCAGGGACTGGACTTGGGGGGAGTCAGTGTCTCGTCAAAGCAGCCGCGCTCGAAGGGCATCGGCCCCTCGCTATGCCACTTGCCCATGAGCCCCGTGTAGTAGCCCGCCGCCCGGAGCACCCCCGGCAACAAGGGAATATCCGCAGGGATGGCTCCCTCGTTGTTGAGGAAGGCAAAGCGCTGCTGGTAGCGGCCAGTGAAGAAGCCGGCGCGCGAGGGGGCGCACAAGGGCGCCGTCACATACCCGGCGGTGAACCTGACGCCCATCGTTGCGAGGCGATCGATATTGGGAGTCTGCACGACACCATGCGACAGGCAACTCACGTCGCCATACCCGAGATCATCGGCGATCATCACCAGGATGTTCGGACGAGCAGGCGCAGCGACACCAAGCCCGGACAGCGCAACCCCTGACAGCGCCATCAACAAAACAGCATGGATCAATTTCATAATAGCACCATTTATGGGATAAACTTTTCCAGAACAATACTGAACACCTTATTACAGAATAACCCAACCAACACCACCCTGGCCGACAGGGCAGCATCCTACCGAATATAGTATATCGAACCAGCGGAATATGGCGCGATCACGCCACTCCCGTGGATCTCCTGCACATCAGGAATGCCGTTGAGATTCTCATCATAGGCCAGCGTGTTAAGTTCCGCCGGAACATTGGTGGCCTGACTGACATTGTCCAGATACGTCGCCGATTCCGCGCCTCCGACCACTTTCAGTCCCGCGCACTTGGTCAGGCTCGATTTGATGAACGGCACGTTCTGTCTCAATAACCGTCCATTCAGGAAAATCGCGCTTTTCCCGGTTCCATAATTCTGGTTGATGGTCACCCGGGCCCATCCACTTGAGTAGACCCCCGCAACACTCATGTTCCTCACATCATTGGAGCAGATATGCCAAGCCTCGTTATAATAGACCGCCAGAAACTTGTTGGTGGTCAGACACACCTGCACCGACGCATTGGTATCAATGGACTCAGCCAGGAAATCCCCCACATGACTGCTCTCGTTGAGCCAGAGATCGGTCCAGATATTCGTCTCACCCGCCTTGGAGGCTATGGCGTTGGACACCACCGCTACCGTTGGGACCTGCATCGCCCCACTCCCCGCGTACTTAGTTGTTCCCTGAACCACAACCCCCGTCGACGAAGCACCCCACCCAAAGGCTCCAAGCGCACTCACACGTGTTCCCGCCCCATAGACTTCAAACGTATCCAGAAAGTTCAGCGCGACCGGTGTCAACCCTTGCCCCCAGGTCGAATCCAGCGTGAAGGTTCCGCTCAATGTAATACCATTGTCAGTAACCGTACCGTTGATCACCCGTACGACAGCACCGGAACTGATTGCCAGCGAGGTGAAGGCAACTGACGAATTGCTTACTATCAGGCTGGCATTGGTCCCAACGTGTCCAACGGACACGGTCAGATTGGAAAAAGCGCTCAACGTGTTGGTGATTCCCTCGCCGAGCGTCAATGTTCCTGTGATCGACACATTCGTGCCGGCCAGCGTCAATCGCTTGTCCAGCGTTACATCCGTGGCCGACATGCCGTTGGAGATCACAATCGTGTCGCCAGCCTGGGCATTGGCTACCGCCCCGGTGATCGTCGCCAGATCGGAAGGAACCGCCCAGTTGGTCTTCGTATCAAAAACAACGGTAAAGGTGCCGTCCGTCGATATCACCCATGAGCAGGCGCCGGTCTTGGCGTCACCGCTGTAGGTATAGGCCCCACCGTTCGTCCTGACCGTACTGATCCCGCTCCCCGCCGCCGCCGTGAAGGTGTAGGAAAGCGTAGCCCCGTTCGTCACCGTCGTTGTCGTTCCGGACGGAGGCGTCACCGTACCACTACCAGAACCGGTCGTGGCAACGGTATTGGTCCAACGATGCCACGTTGAGATATTACCATACGTCTGGAGTTCCTGGGCATCCGCCACCAGGTCGCTGTCGAGATCTTCCGAGAGACCAGTCGGAACGTTGGTCCACACCCGCACCTCGTCCAGATAGTTCGTCCCGCTGGCGCCATTCTCGTAGCGGAACCCGGCAAAGGACGAGCGGTTCGTGATGAACGGAATCTGATCCCGGATCAGGTGGCCGTCCAGGAAAAGGGCCGCCTTGTTGGTTGAGAAGTTCTCGCATATCGAGACCCGCGTCCAGTCACTGGTACTGAAGGCGGATACATTCGTCCCCCAGTAGTCGGTCACCAGGTTCGTCCACCCTGGGATACCCTTGTCATACAACCACACCGACCGGTTGGTGTTCAGGCACACCTGGACCGCCGCATTGCTGTCAACCTGAAGAGCGGTTTCATCCACCGCCTGGATTACCGACTGTCGTTTCTGGAAATCCACCCAGATCACCGAGGGGCTGGCGGAGGTCATCAGGTTCGAAACCACCGCACCCAGCGGGATGGCCACCGCATTCGTCCCCCCCGCCACCGCTGCGCCCATCGAGTTCGAGGCGATCACCACCACGTCCACATCCGAGGCCGACCAACCCTGGTTGGTCATGCTCGATAGTGTCGTCCCTGCCGCATTCGTCTCGAATCCCTCATAGACCGGTGGAGTCACCACCGCCCAGGCCGGCATCAAGACCGCTGCCGCAATCAGACCCGCGAGATATTTTACCAGTTTAAGTTTCATTACCACCCCCCCACGAAAGTCGCTGAATGAACAATCAGGACGGGTTTAGTACACGATCAACATCGCACCGGCTGACGCACGTCGTAGGATGACCTGTTTAGGCGTGGTAAGAGTATTATATCGAAGCACCCACTTCCCCTGCTGCGCCGGCTCCTTGATGCTTATCCCCGTCTGCGTGAGCGTATTGCTGCAAGTCGCAATCACGTAATCCACCCCCTGATCGTAAACAACGGTACCCGGCAAGCTGATCATCATGCCGTTCAGGTCCAGGTCCCCCGTTGCCTGTATACGGTCGCAACTGCCTGACCCGTCGTTCGATAGGTTCACTTCGTACGTCCCGTAGATAGACAGCTTGTGAGTCGAATTCACCCCAAACGTGTTGGTCGCGATCGCCGCCGGCCCGCCGGGTGAGATCGTCGCCCCGGCATCCACCAAGAGGTTTGTCACCAGGAACGAGCTGTTCGCCCCGACGCTGACTGTGCTGCTCGAAGGAATACGGAAGACTCCGGGCACATTTGTTGCCACCAGCGTCCCGCCAGTTAGATTTATCCCACTCGATGAGGCCAGTGCGTTTGTGCTCGAAATCACTAGCTTCCCGTTGCTGACCGTCGTCACACCCGTGTATGTGTTCGTGCCGCTCAAGGTCAGCGTCCCGGCTCCCGACTTGGTCAACCCACCGCTGGAAATGGGGCCGACGGTGGCCGTACCAAGGCTGTTGTTGGCTTTGCCACCAGCCACCAGCGTAACATTTACGATATCATTGTCATTGAAACCACACCCAGAGCAGGTAACAACAAGCCCAGTCACACTTCCGGTAGTGTAGTCGAATAACGCCACAGCCGTCGCGCCAGTTCCACTACCTCCGGAGATCCACACATAGGGAGCTCCGTTATAGCCTGTTAACGTTCCGCCCCACGGAAGCGCTATCACCCCTTTGCCAGTCGGCGCCTGCAATGCCTGTGGGATAGTGACTGCAAATCCGCCGTCATCAATCGTGGCGCCATTGGTATAAACGTATATACCACTCAGGCCGGTAATGAAGGGGGTGTTGGCCTTACCGGCCCGCAAAGTTCCGCCATTGAAGTTCAGGAGGCCCGTACTGGCGCTCCCCGCCCCAGCAAAAGGGCCAACCCAACCTGCGGTAAGCACGCCGCCGTTCAGGTTAGCCACGCCGATGCCATTCGTACAATAGGACAGGTTTGCGGTACCGACGCTCATCGTCCCTCCCGCCAGAGTGAGTTCTCCCCGGCCGCTGGGGTAATTTCCTTGCGCACCGATCCCCAAAGAGGTCCCGGAAACCGTCCCGCCAACCTGATACCATACGCTTGTGTTACCGGATGTACCGTGTGGGACATTAATGGTCGTTGTCGCCAAGGCGCCACTATACACATCGATCAGGCCTATGCCGGTGCGCCCAAGACTTAGTGAACCAGGCTTCAATGTGCCTCCGGTCAACCCAATATAGTAGGACGCACCGGACGAGTATGGCAGGATGAACCAACCGGAAGAATTCAATTCGCCGCCAGTCAGGTACATTGCGCTACTGGTACCGGCCGCGGGGTCGAATGCCCAGTTAGCCGTCGTGACGATATTAACACCCGACTTCACGGTCAGCGACCCCGTGGCGTAATTCGGCTTGATGAGACTAAATACATTCGTTGATGTCGCGGCACCGTTCAGAACCAATCCATAAGTCGCTGTTGCCGTGCCGAAGGTGTTCGACGAGTCAGCGGGCAGGTTGGAGGAGTTGAGGATCAGCGTACCGGAGTTAACGCTGATGTTACATCCATTGGGAATAATTTTCCCCCCGATCGGTGAATTGGTATCTGTCCGACTGTATGCCAATGTGGCAGACGGATGAAAAGTTAAGTTGCCACCGATGGACCCCTTGGTCCCGCCATTGCCAAATTGAAGGGTTCCGTCGGTGACAGTACTTGTCCCGATAAGGTTGGGACTATCGTTCGTCAGGATGAGTGCGCCATTTACAATCCTGCCTTGCGCCTTGGTGATGCCGCTGGCACCAGTAATGGGCACTCCGATGATGTTGTTGTAGTTGTTGACGTAGATAACACCCTCCGAGTTACCGAAATTCAGCGTCCCGCTGCCGGAAATGGATCTCACGCCGCCAGGCCCATTGAACACCAATCCTGCGACGTGCGTTCCGTCACCGATGGTCAGGGTGCCGTTCAATGTCAGGCCTTCATACAATGCCACCGCGTAAGCTGAAGCGGCCCCTGCAAGATTCGTAGCAACGGTTATCATCACTTTTTTGGCGCTTGTTGAGCCGTCAAAAGTATTCGTAAGGTCGTATGTCGTCACAGCCTTAAATCCATAACTTGGATCATAGGTCATAAAACTTCCGTTCCCTTGTCCTCCCGGCCGTGCGGCCAACATGTAGGGCTCAATCATTCCGTTATTCACTTCCGGCGCATCACCGCTGATGAGGAAATTATTGCCGCTCGACACGCCCATATTGACGGTGACGTTGGGAAAGTTGTCTGCCGAATTCTGGTCCGAGAATACCAGAACACCGCGGTTGACGCGATTCAAGACAGATCCACTGCCTGGGCCAAAAGTAAATGTCAGGGGGCTCCCCGCCCCGTTCGTCGTCAGATTGATGAACGTCAGACCTTCGAAACTGAGCTTGCTGCCCGGAGTCGTTCCACCCGCCAATGTCGTAGTCCCCGACTGGGAGGGAACGAGTGAGAGCATGGGTTGCGTCACCGTGGCCGACCCCCATCCGTAAAGCGATATGCTGCCCGCACCGAAGGGCTTGGCGGACAAAGCGCCCGAGAGCATACTTTGCACCGTACCATTCATAATCGAAAGCACTCCGCTGAACGAGGATCCATTGTCATTGTCGAAAGACACTGCCCCGTTCCCAGTCTTGGTCAATGTACATGAGCTCGTCACAGCGCCATTCATGAAGACGGAGCCAACCGTGTTATTCACGTAGACTGTCATATTTGTTGCCGCCGTCATGTTCACATTATTTGTCATGGCAAAGGCGACGTCCTTGAACAGCATGGGCATGGTGGCGCCGTTGTTCGTGAACAGCAGATCGTTTCCGGAAAACGTCACGCTATTGCTCGCGAACTGTAACTTGTTGAGCACGAACGATCCGGACTGGTTATTGGTGCTGTAGCTCGGATTGGGATTCCAGAAGTAGACGCTATTCGTGGCCCCCGGAACAGCAACCACACCGTTTGACCACACCGACGTCGAATCCCAGTTCCCCGACGCTATGTTGGTGTAGTTCACCGCCTGCACCGGTCCTGTCAGCGCCATCCATACCGCTACACCAACCAAGGAAACCAAGCTGCGACTTAACAATTTTGCCTTTTTCATTTTCATGCCCCCATCACGAGTTGATTTTACCGACAAATCGCTAGCTGAAACCAATATTTGATTTCTGTATTTAACACTATAATACCAAATCTGGTTGTCGTCAATATTATGATCAACTTTTTTTATGCGACTTTTTTTAAGTGATGTCGTCCGCCGCTAAAGGTCACCCAATAGTAGTGAACACATTGCTCTTCAAAGAACCTGCCGCGGCAATGCTATCTCGCCTCCTACCAAACGGAGTACGAAACTATCAATCATCCCCTTGAAATATGCGCCATTCCTCCCCCGCCCGAGCGTGCATTCCGTTGCTGCAATATCCTCCAGGTGGAGCTTCAAGGCGTTGGTTTCGGCCACCACCTTGCCATCCACAACCAGGGTGGCATGCCCCTCGCGCAAGACCACCATCAGGTCGGTCCATTTTCCCCGCGCCAGTTCCGGCCCTGCGAGGCGTTGCTCCGTGCTGCCCACGCGCATCACAAACTCGCATCGCCGGTTGGCGGATGGCGTGAGATAGGCCAAATCCCTCCGATCATTCGAGAACTCAAAGATCCGCTCATTCGCCCCACCCTGCCATAACACGCGGGCCTTGATCGTGGCGTCTCGCAGGTCGGCGACATCCTTCGGCAATTCGACAAATTGGTCCCTGCCATTCAGGGACAACACCCCTATCTCCACAGGAACTTCACCTTTCCGTCCCTTTATGATCTCGACCTTGGCGCCATTGACCAGATAGCCCCAGGTGGCGCCAAAGGAGTCAATGGCCATCCACCCATGCGGGCTATCAAAGTCATAGGCGGCATAAAGCCCGCCGAAATCCTCATCACTTTCACCCGGATTCTTCCCACTACCCCAGCTCCAGGTGAACCACTTTCCTTTCGCGTTGTCCTGCCCCTTGGCATAAAACCCGTCGATCATCGTGGTCCCGCTCAGGCGCCCGCCGTAGACATAGGGACTCCCTTTGACGGTCACCCAGTCAGTACAAGCCTTATCGGTGTCAATCGTCGCATGCTCGAGCACCCTCGCCATTCCTGACACGGCCGTACGGTTCTTAACCTTGGCATAATCGCGGATTTTTGCGTTCCCGGAAACCGTCGCACTTTCCATTACCAGCGCATGGCCTGATACAATGGCACTATCCGAAACCCTGGCGTTATCTCTCACAACTGCGAAGTCCTCGATCCTCGCTTTGCCGGTAACGACGGCATTTCCGAGTACCTGGGCCTTGGGCCCGACGTAGGCCGTCGCATCAACCTTGGCGGAAGCTGCAACGAACCCGCCTCCATTAACATGCCTTTTGCCGGGGACATCCGGTCTTTCAGGCACAAGCACATCCAGCGGCTCGCAGCCTTGCAGTTTCACCTTGTAGGGGAAAGGTTCCTGCGCGAATGAGCGGAAATCCCCACACATGTCAATATCCACTATCTTCCTGGGCACGGCGCTGACCACCAGATAGAGCTCCCGGATGGCATCCGTCACGTCAAAGTCCTGCACAGTCCCGGGGGCGAAGACATTCCCATAGACTGGCTTGCCGTCGCGATCAACACCGACGAATCCAGCCCGCCAGTCACCACCGCGATTCTCATCCACATAGCCTGCCAGTGTGGCCGACACCCTGCCCGGCTTGAATTTCAGCGGGCAGATGTTGTAGCCCAACTGCTGGGGCGCCTGGGACTTCGGTACGCGCCACCACTCCGACGCATACGGAATCTTTTCAAGAATGGCGCGGCCATGCCGATTATTCCGGTCATTCGGCTGGTTCCATTCCCTACGGAAGATGTTTTCCCCGCTGACAACCCCGTCATTCCCAAAGGGCGTGTTGCCACCGAGTCCGTCCCTTGCCTCCGCGTAGGTCACATAATCCCACGTAACATTGCGCATCGCCATCCTGGCATGCTCCACAGCCAGGGTTCGGCCCGGATACGGGTTGACCCGATTGAACGTAATCCATGGATACGGGTTCTCACCCTTTTTCGTTGGGCCATCATACCAAAGTTTGGCGATGAACATCGGGCCGTATTCAGGGGTCTGGGCCAAATGCTGAAACAGGGACTGGTCACCATAATAGGTGCGCCCATTCGCCGGAAAGAGATGGGACGTCCATACCGTGCTGACCGGCGTCTGCTGATAGATTCCTGCAAACGTCTGCGGAAAATTGGCATGAACCTCCCAGTAGTTGCCGGCCATGCCCCCCGTCTGTGCATCCCAACCATGAACAAGCTCATGGGGGTTGATGAACCCCGCGAACTGGCACGCCCAGCCGAAATCGTCATCGCACCCCATCACGCTGTTCCCCGGAGTAGGTTGAATTGGCGTCTTATATTTGATGCCATCACCCCGGTGCTCCGGCATCCGGCTCACCACTGATGACCGCATGGCCAGACGCTCGGAATAGATATGATAAATGAGCTCTGCCATCCTGAACATTCCGGGAACGCGTTCGGTGAACTCCTTGAGCCCCCGCGCATCCCACTTCTTCATATCCTCCCTGTCCACCGCGTGACGGAAATGCTCGGATTCAACCACATACCATTTATCCGGTTCGGTCCTCCACCAGTTCTGCATCGCGGTCCCCAGCATCACCCCGCCTGCAAAGTTATGCGCGATCTCCTCACCCGTCATCGTCTCATCATGGAGCCTGACCGCCACGAGCTCCCCCTTGAAGGAGGGTTGCGAGGCCGATGCCCCGCCCAGCACCATGATATGCCCTTCCCTGATGAGTAAGCTGCGTTTCCCGCTGGAGATTTTCATCCCATCCAGGTACCAGTCCTCCGTCTCGGGAGTGCAATTTACCAGAAAATGCCGCCACATGCCGGATCCCGTGAACCCAACGGGAAAAGCCAGCGACGCCGAGGTTTCCTTGCCGTCCCTCGACTGCCATCCGAGAACCACATCTCCCTTCGCCGGAGTCCCGGAGCGGAACCAGACCTCAAGCGCCAGCCCCTGCGCTCCTGCTATCTTGCTTTCGGCAGGGAAATTTCCCTTCAGGAAATTGTTGCCGTCAAAATGCACGGCACGGACGTTGTCGATGGTCACAGCACGAGGATATCGCCTCTCCCGGTCGGCATAAGGCACCTGGAACCCGAAGTCCCCAAAATCCCCGCCCACCGTTGTGACTTTGCCATCCTTGCCGCCTCCGCCGGAATACCCGCAGTTGTACCAGTTGAGGACCGTTTCCGTCCCGTAGCTGCGGGAGACCATGAATTCGGCATGAAGATCAACCGAAAGGCGTCCCGCAACGGCCAGTTCGCCAATCGGCTGCCGGGTTACCAACGAAATCTCCTTGTCCATCGCCACACCGGCATGAGCCAAAAGAATCATTCCCGCCATCAAAAAAGGCGTGCGGGCAGTATCGAAACATTGGCCATTCTTTCGTGAACTGCGAAAAAACATTCAGGCACCCTTCGTCGCCGTTTCGTTGCTTCGCTTCCGCCCAGGTTCTCCCAGACCGTTTTCTAACGGCCCGGCTCGCCAGTCTTCACGCGCAGCACCGTCACCGAATGCGCCGGGAAGGTATGATGAAAACTCGGGGCGATGCCCGGGATGGTCATATCCTTCGGCGCGACCTTCACCGGCTCGTCGAAGCTGTTCTCATCGTCGCCGCTGGCACTCGTGAGCACCGTCGCCGCAGCCGTGGCGTCAAGTTTCGCGCCCCCCTGCAGGTTAATCGTCGTCTCCGCCGGCACTCCGGCGGCATTGACAACCTTGAGAATGACATCGTTCCCGGCGCGACCGGCGACCGCGTACATGGACTTGACTCCCTGCGCGGTGACTTCGTGGACCAGCTTACCGTCGAGGTAGCAACGGATCGCCTGCCCCTCGAGTTCAACCTTGAGATCGTACCAGCGTCCGGTCTCGATGCGGCCGGGAACACGCTCGTGTTCCACATCGCGGATCTCCAGGCTGTGCGCCGAATTGCCCCACCCCCCGATATTCCACCAGGATTTACCCCGCTTGTCCGGGGCAGCAAAGATGACAAGGAAACCTTCGGCTCCACCAAGCTTGCGGGCCTTGAGTGTGATCGTGTAATCCTTCCAATCTTTCCGGCCCGCATAGGCGCGCAAGTCCTCGCCCTTGCCGCTCTGGCGGAGGACATCGCCGTCCCATGCCCAGTTGCCGCTTTCAAACGACCAGCCTTTCCGCCCCTGGAGCAGCACCTTGTCGCCCTGCGTGACCTTGATATCCTTGTACTCGACCTGCGTGTTCCAGGCTCCGACTCCGACGAAACCACCGCGTGTTTCGGTGGAGTCCATCCCCGGTGCGGAAACGGTCGTCGGCAGGACCACCTCCGCGCGGTTGCGTCCGAACAGGGTCTGAACGTGCCAGGAGGGCGTGGCGTAACTGCGCGCGGCATCGAACAGGATGGCATTCGGGTTCCAGTGCTTCCAGCCGACATGCTCGAACAAGGGCGCGTAGCTGCCCATGACAACGACGTCGCCGTTGCGTTCCATGCCGGTCATGAAGGCGGCCTCGCCAATCGCCCCGCGCAGATTGCCCAGACCCGAGCCATGGGTGACGGCATATTCGCCGATATACACCTTATGCGCGGCGCGGTCGTACTTGTCGTACCGGTCGGCATTGCGCATGAAGAATTCCGGGGAGTTATAGTAATGCTCATCCACGATTTCAGAGGAGCGGGTCTTGCAGGGAACATAGTCCAGGATCAGATGCATGTCGGGATACCGTTTCTTGATCGCGTCGTGGAACAGCGGGTAGCGATCCTGGTACGCCTGGCCGCCGTTTTCATTCCCGATTTCCATGTATTTCAGATTAAACGGTGCCGGATGGCCGGCTTTCGCGCGGAGCGCACCCCACTTCGAATCAACAGGGCCATTGCAGTACTCAATGGCATCGAGCGCGTCCTGGATGTACTCGTCCATCTTGTCCAGCGGAACAACCTCCTTGTGCGACATGCCGCAGTTGATCACAAACAGCGGCTCGGCCTTGAGCGCTTCGCACAGCAGCAAGTATTCGTACATCCCCAATCCGTCTGTGGAGTAGTAGCCCCACCGGTTCCAGAGTCCGGGCCGCTCGGCGACATCTCCTATCGTTTTCTTCCAACGGTACGCAAAACGCATCTGTTCGCCCTCGACCCAGCAACCACCGGGAAACCGTAGGAACGCCGGCTTCATGTCGGCCAGCATCTTGAGCAGGTCAGCTCGGAAGATTTCGCCCTTCGGCATCAGCGACACCATGTCGAGCCACACGGTTCCTGTAGACGTAATTACGAGCCGGGCATTCGGCTCTGTCGCGCCGGGTGTCAAGGTAACATCGAATTTCTTCCACTCCGTCCCGATGCCACCGACTTCGTGCGAAGCCAGCGCCGTACCATCCTGTTTCTCGAGGGTAACCGTCACCGGCCCCTGACCGCGGGCATAAAGCGAAAGCTGATAGTCCTTGCCCTTTTGAACGGCCACCCCGTTGGGCATTTCCTTCGCTCCCTTCTCAAAGGCAGGCATCCATTTGCCAGGCTCCTCCTCATATTTGTACGGAGCACCCTTGAAGCCGTTGTTGGCGACGCTGACCTTACCGTCGAGCCGGAGGCTGGTCGGGTTGTTCGCATTGAGCGGTTGCGATTTATCGAGCGTCATCCTGCCGTCGCCCTTCACAATAGTCCAACCGAGCGGCACGGGGGCATCCTCGAATGACCGGTTCTGGAGCATCTCAGCGTAGATGCCTCCATCCCCCGCCCGATTGATCTCCTCGAAGAAGATGCCGTACAACAACGGGCTGACTTTCACTCCCGGCTTAGCCACATCCACGGTAATGGTAGCGGCCTGGGCGCACACGCAGGCACCAGCAATGAATGTGATCAAACTGTTCATTTTCATAACTTGGGTTCCGTTCCTGTTGTTTTAATTGATGTCCGGGCTTTCCATGCTTTCCATTGCGCTAACATCGCCTGCACCCGGCTGGGTTCCGTCGCCGCCAGATTGGTCTTCTCCCCCAGATCCTTATCCACATCGTACAACTCTGCGGCGGCGCGGGGAAATACCACCAGCTTCCATTGATCCTGGACGACCGCCCCCTTGTCGCCCGTCAAGAAGAACAGCGACTGATGTGGCGAGCCGGTCTGCTCACCCTTCAGATACGGGACGAGGTTCACGCCATCCAATCCTGCCGGCGGTTTCACGCCTGTCAGGGCCATCACGGTGGGGTAAATATCCAATGTGCTGACCGGCTTGGCATATTCCACGCCCGCCGGGAATACGCCAGGGTAGGTGGCCAGGAAGGGCACGCGAATTCCTCCTTCGTAATGGCTCCACTTGTAGTCCCGCAAGACGCCGTTCTCGGAGCGGTTTTCCGGATGCCCGCCGTTGTCGGCAAAGAGGAACACCACGGTGTTGCTCGCCACCCCGGCCTGCTGGAGCTTATCGAGGATCCGCCCTACGGCCTGGTCAAGGGCGGCAATCGTGGCCACCGTGTCGGCCCGCGCCGTGTCGCCGGGGAACTGGGATGCGTACTTGGCCGCCTCACCGGGACGGGCGGTGCGCGTCTTCGGCACATCATAAACCTTGCCGGCGGCCCGGGCGGCATCGTAGGCATCGCGGATCTTACCGGCAGGCACCTTGATCGGGCCGATGTGCGGCGCGTTGAAGGTCACGGTTAATGAGAATGGCTTGCCCTTGTTCTTCTCGATAAACTTTTCGGCCTCCTGCGCCAGGAGGTCCGTGCTATAGCCCTTCATTCTCTCAGCCTTGCCGTTCCTGGCCATAGGCGGGTTGAAATAGTCGACCCAGGGACTGGACTTCGGGGGAGTCAGTGTCTCGTCAAAGCAGCCGCGCTCGAAGGGCATCGGCCCCTCGCTATGCCATTTTCCCATGAGCCCGGTATAGTAACCCGCCTCCCTCAGCACACCCGGGAGTAGCGGGATATCGGTGGGAATGGTCCCTTCATTGTTCAGGAAGGCAAAACGCTGCTGATAGCGCCCCGTAAAGAACCCGGCGCGTGACGGGGCACACAAGGGCGCCGTCACATGCCCGGCGGTGAACTTGATGCCCATCGTGGCGAGGCGATCGATGTTGGGAGTCTGCACGACGCCATGCGACAGGCAGCTCACATCGCCATACCCGAGGTCATCGGCAACCATTACCAGCACGTTCGGACGAACCGGCTCAGCCGCACCCAACCCGGACAAGTCAGGCAATAACAACGAACAGAACACCAGCGAATAGATCATTTTCATAAATAGCACCAATTTTGGCATTACCTTTCCGAAACCATACCGAATAAATTTTAATATGGCAACCACCCAAATGGGTGGATAATCATCCGGCCGGAGACCGCAGAACTGGGCCTCATTTCCCGAAACTCTGGATCGGCCAGTTCACACTGCTGCCGGCATCAAAACCTTGCGGCAGAGGAATGATGACGGATTGGCCATCGAGGGAAACGCACTCTTCTTTCAGCTTCTGTGAGGGGTCGGCGATAGTACAACAGTTTTTTCATCTACGGACCGGGCAGGCACGGACGCGGCTGGAAGACTATTGAGGGAAAGAACCTATTTGGCAGCCCGATAGGCGTCCCCTACTGCATTCAGACCAAATGTGTTGCTGCGCCCTGCCTGGGCTGGCATCGCTTCAATGACCATTGGGCCAGGGGTTTCATCGCCTGCGAGTACCACTGTCTGCCCTTTGGCAAGAGAAAGATCATAAATGCCGCTACCCCGCTCCGTAATTTTGACGCTGGAATTTCCCCCGGCAATACGGACGGTCCCCGGCAGATTCGGCTCTACCCGGCAAGGCTCGCCAGCCAGGCTGGTGATCTGTACCCACTGCGTCCGCCCGCCCTCGCGGCGGGCACTGACGAGAAAGGCCCCCTCGGCACGTAGATCGCGGAACACGGCATCCTGCCAGGCGGCTGGCATCGCCGGAAAGATACGGATCCGGTCGCCATGACTCTGGATCATCAACATCTGTATGCTGTTGGCGATACCCACGGCGCCTTCCATGCACCAGCCGCTCGAATCGCCGAAGCCCGCAGGCGAGAGGTCATCGTTATGCCATTGGATACGGTTATAGGCCAGTTCGGGAAATCCAGAAACGGCGGCGATGGGCGCCGACTGCAACCCCACCATGGCCAATAGACGACTGTCACAAGCGGCGTAGCTCTGCGCCGAGGCCCGGATCGCATCGCGCCACTCGGGTTGATCAACCGTGACAATACCCAGGGGGTATACCATGAGCAGGTGCGAGGCATGCCGGTGCGAGCCGTCGAAGGGGCGATCTGAACCGAAGCGGAAACCCTTTGCATCGGCGGGGAAGGCGACAAGTCGGGCGAGCAGATCCTTCCACACGGGAATGAGGGGGTCTTCAATCTTCAAGCGTGAGGAACTCCACAGCAGCGTCTCGATGCCCCATCGGAAGAGCGAGAGATCGAAGTTGCAGTCGGGATGCGCTCCGCTTTCGGGCGAGAACGTCTCCGGTAAATGGATGCGGCCATCATCGCCTTCTTTTGCCAAATGGCGGTAGTAGTTCACCGCGCGACGTAACAATGGGTAAACGGTGTCCCGCAATAGGGTCTCATCCATGCTGTAACGGTACTGGAGCCAGGCGTTGTGGAGTGTCCACGGGAGCAGGCCGACCTCCGGCTCTCCCGGCTTACCGCTGTTGCTGTTGCCACGGAAATCCGGTGCCACGGCGCGTGCAACATACGCCGAATCCGAGCGCCACTCCGGGTTTGCCACGTTATCGATCAGGGCCTGCTGGTTGCGTTGCAGCGCCTCCACAAGCGACTGGCCCACGCCCAGGCGATTGGCGGCATAGACACCCCATAGGCACGATTGCAGGTTGAAGTTCATAGTGGTGTACGGCCATCCCCCACCCTGAAACCAGATCCCCGAGGTATCCATATAACCGCGTCCGGCTCGGGCGCTGGCCGCCCAACGATAGACGCTGCCCCAATAGGCGCTCTCCAGCCGGGTATCGGGGATACTGACAAAACTCTGGCGGTAATAGTCGTGCCACCAGCGCTGATGCGCTTCACGCCACGCGACCGCGGGTCTGGCTGCGCCAGCGGCAACGCAGGCCACCGCCGCATCCGCGGCCGTCCGTTCAGGGAAACTGTTTCCTATCGAGATCATGCTGGTGCGCGTCCCATCGTTGCCGGTTCGTTCCTGCCAAGCAGTTGCGTATTGTCCGCCAACGAGCAAATCCTGAACCCAGACCGATACCCCCTGGCGTTCTTCCTTCCGACCAGCGGGGTTGGGCACCCATAATTTGATGTCTTTCCATTTTTCGCCGTAACGTTGGATGAAGGCCAGCCGCTCGCCCTCGGTGGTGGGCAGGCCGGCACGCGTGGTCACAGCCGGGGCTGGATGCCAGCTCCAGACACAACCATTCTCCCCCGCATCCGGCCTCAGTTCAGTGGCGATGACGAGATCCTCAGCATGAACAAAATGGCGGATACCGATCCGCCCCTTGTCGGTGGTGATGAATCCGTTCAGTTCCGCATTCCACAGATCCTGTCGCATCCGGCAACCGGTCAGAGCGCCGACCGTGGTGAGACGGAATTCACCGATCAACAAACGCGGACGACTGTAGGCAGTCGGACCCCAGGAGTCGTCGCGATGGTCGCTCACATCAGAACGGAATACCTGGAGTCGGATGATCTTTTTTCGCACATCCGCGATCAGCATCGAGCCCAGCAGTCCGTTACCGAAATGCGGGGCATCCCGCGGCTTGTCAGGCAGGCGTTCCCACACCAGGTCATGCCTCGCCATGAAGGCCGGCCAATCGACGCGATCGGCTGGCGACAGAGCCAAGGCACCGGCGGTAAACGGAAACCCCCATCCGGCCATGCCGGCAAGCACGGTGAGCAGTAAGGCCGTAGAAGCCAGGAGTCTCAGTTTGTTCATGGGTGTTCCTTCATTATCGACTTGTCAACTACGGAACGGGCGGATGCGACAGGAAGACTATCTAGGGAAAGAACCTGTTTGGTGGCGCGCAGTTTCTCCTGGAGTGCTTTCACATCGATGTCCTGCACGGCGACTCCGGCGCGCCCGGCCGCGACGGCCGCGAGACCGGCGGCATGCCCCAGATTCATGAAGTGGGGTTCCATTCGAATGGAGCCGTATGCCACGTGAGTGGCCGACAGGCAAACCGGCACCAGCAGGTTCGCGCATTGCTCCTTGCGAGGGGTGATCGCCCGGTAGGGAATCTGGTAAGGAGGGGCGCTGACGTCAAAGTTGCCTTCATCAATGAGGTTACCCTCGGGGGTCACCAGGCGCTGCAAGGCATGTGAATCGAGGATGAAGGAGGCCATCCCGATGGAGTCCGGCTTGGTGATCTCCTTCTGGCAGTCCTGCTGGCGCATCACATAGGCCCCAATCATGCGCCGGGCTTCCCGGATATAGAGCGCATAGGGCCAGTTGTCGTTATCGATGAACTCATCCTTGGCCAGGCCCCAGCGGTTGGTCTGTTTGCGCAACTCCTCCGGCACCCGCTCATCGTGGCCGAGAAACCACAGAAAGCCCTGGACGTAATCCACATGGTCCTGCCAAATCCGGGCCCGCGTCGCCTCATCACCCTCGGGGTAATCGGTGTTTCCACCGAAATAATCCGTTCCCCAGATGAGTCCTGCGGCATTCAAGTCGTTTTTTCCGTTGGGGATGCCCCCTCCGATATAGACGATTTTCTCGAAACGGATCCCGGGATATTTGAGTACCATTTGAAGCAAGCCCTCGTACCGCTCGGGATAGTAGTTTTTTGGTTTCGGGAAGGGCACCTGATTGGTCTTGTTGGCAGTGGCAATGACCCGGAAATTGTAGCTTTGCACCAGCTTATCCCCGGTACCCGAGGCAGGCCAGGGCTTATCCGTAACTCCCCACAGCAGCTTACCCGAGGCATCGCGCGCGGGGAGTTCGCAGGGCGTGCCATGACTGTAAGCCGTACGCGGCTTGGCCATGTATTCCACGCTACGGGGCCGCAACGGGGCGGGATAGAAGCCCGCCAGCAATTCCCCATACTGATCGCGGCCTTCTCGCCCGACGGTGAACTTGACCCCGGCTTGCGCCATCAGATCGCCCTCGTAGGTGGCATCGATGAAGACCTTCCCCCGGTATACCTTGCCGTCCTTCGTCATGATGGCAACAATCCGGTTACCTTCGCACTGTGTTCGCTGTATTTGCTTGCCCATGACCAACGTGACGCCGGCCTCGCGCACCATTTCGTTGAGAAGTTGCTCCGCAACATGGGGTTCGGTGTTCCAGAAGTTCGGGCTGGCCGTCTTTTTGGGGTCATTATACTTCGCATCAGCACGAGTGAAATATTCCCGGGCAATCCCACCGACAACCGCCGAGTTCCCGATATCGGTACGCGATAGTCCTCCGCTGAGCATGCCGCCAAGGTGTTTGCCCGGTTCGATCATGAGCACCGAAGCTCCCTCCCGGGCAGCCGCAATGGCCGCCGTTATTCCGCCGGGATTGCCCCCGTAGACAACCAGATCGTACGGTTTGGATCCCGGGCCGGGTTCCTGAGAATGAGCGCAAGGGATCAAACCTCCCCCAGGAAAGCAGGACAAAACCAGAAATAAGAAATAAGCATGATATATTTGATGCATATTTATCCTCTCACTTTTCGTTCAGAAATAAGGGATCTATTCCTTGATTATTTTCTTTATTTTTTGTGCTGGATTGTGTTTCGACCTGATGCTTGCTGCATTTCACTTCCACTCCCATATTGGCCAACAAGTGCTGCCACATCGACTGGCTTGACGGAGATGCGAGACGGTAGTCCAGGCTGCACACGGCCAGAGTTCCGCTTCCTTGCGGGATGCGGACAAGGGCTGAGCCGGATGGCTTTTGAAGATGCTCATACAAGGTTACGGCGGCGGCCTTGGATTTTTGTGGCATATTATTGAACAAAGCCCAATCGGTTGCAGCTGCTTCCAGAACCACCGAACCCTTCTTCACGAGTGGACCAGCCAGTCCGCACTTAAGGATATCACAATCCCCCTCCTCCCCGGCAAAGTAGAAATCCTTTAATCTGAGCCCAGCCAACCAAGGATCTCCGCCACAGGGAGCCACCATCGTCTGCCGTCGTTGTGTCAGTTCAAGCGGGGCCGGCAAGAGGCGATCGATGCACGCAATGGGAACCTTATCATCACAGACCATCAGCAGCACGGTTCCTCCGGAGGCAAAAATGCCCTCCATCTTTCCGCGAATGTCCGCCAACTGATCATCGACCAACGATTGACCGTCAATAACCATGAATCCCGCGTGCGTCGCCCCGGCTTCCGCCAGGGACACGCCCCACTCAATCAGTTGCTTCCGCAGGGGCGAACGACCTGAGCCTGTGAAATAGACCGGTTGTCCTTCAGCGATGGGAGGTGCGATTCCTGCCGTAACAGGTTTGGACTTGTGATCCCACGGGCAAGGCTTCGGCCCACCGGGAGCCAGCGCCGCCTTCATTGCATAGAATACCGGAAGCGGCTTCGACAGGGGCAGCGAAGCATCCCATCCGGGGTTAAGGGTTGTGGCATAGGGAGGAATGCGCTCGGGTTGCATGCCTGGTTTCCCCTCCACGAAGGGTTTTACGAAAAACACGCCGTCCGCCTCATTGGGAAGTCTGGAAAACTCATTGTATCCGAGATTGAGATGCTCCAGGCCCCACCAAACAATCTGGCGGGTTGAAAAATAGGTCAGGTATGGCAGGGCCATATTTACCGCATTGTCGTAATGATCGATAGCCAGCGCCTCGTTGCGACCGAGATAGCTTTCATAGGCACGGTCTCCATTGAAAACCGAGAGTTGTTCCGGCGTGGCAAAATATGCACCGCCGCTTTCGCTGACTACCAGGGGTTTGTTCAAATCTTTCGGCAGCTCGTCCACATGGTTTCCGACGCCAAAATGCCGGCTCCACACCGGTAGACTACCGTTCAAATCTTCATCCCCATCGCTGGTGATCCATGTCCGGGTCGGATCGAGCGCCAAGGAACGCCGGCTTAGCGCACTCAGTTTTTCGTTATAGCTCTTCATTGCCGTCGGGGAAAATTTGTTATGTCGGGGAATGGCAAACATTTCATTGGCAAAACTCCATCCCATCACGCTCGGATGGTTGCGGTCGCGGAGCACCAACCCGTCATACTGCGACGCGCAGCGCTCCCAGAATACCGGTTCTTCTGTATTGAGCCTGACCGAACTGCCGAAGATAGCCGTTTCATCCAGGATCAAGATCCCCATCTCATCAGCAAGCTCCATATAGAAGCGGGGATGGATCTGGGCGTGGGGACGAACGGCATTGCCTCCGAAATCCTTGACCATCTGATACCATGCTTGAACATAGCGTGGACTCATGACGTAAGCACCGAACGGATGGGCCCACTCTCCCATAAGTTTGATCTTGTCGCCATTGAGCAGCAGGTCTGAATTCTGTATCGTGAACTCCCTCCATCCGAATCGGGTATAATGGCGATCCACCGATTTCCCCTGCGCGCTCATCAACAACACCAACCCATACAGGTTTGGCGACCGGGGCGACCAGAGGCGCAGTTGGTCTTCCACAGCTCGGCGCAGAACGATTGTTGCCTTCAGCCCTGCTTTAACAGTCACTTTACGAGCCTCTATGGACAACACTGCCGGATCCAAACGCCAACCGGGTTCCGTTGCGGAACGTGTCCAAGGACAAATCTCGGCTCCAATTTGCACGGTCTGATCCTGCTGGCTGGCATTTATAAGAGTCACCTCGGCTTCGATTAACCCTTGTTTGACCAATGGCTTCACAAACACATCGGCGATGTGAACCAGAGGCAATGCAAGCAGGAACACGTCCTGCCATATACCGATCAGCGGATCTGTCTCGGAACCTGGAGGATGGGTCACCGCAAACTTCGGAAAGTGTGAATTGGTCTTGTTATACAGGTTCGCCCCGCGGATACCGACAAGGAGTTCATTTTCGGCGTCTCTACGGACCTGGCCGGACACATCCACTTCAAATGGCAGGTAGTTGTCAAAATGCTCTTTGATTTTTTCTCCATTCAACCACACCTGGCAATCCCCCGATACGGCCTCAAAGTGCAGAACAAGCCGCTGTTCATTCCATTTGTCGGGCACCCGGAATCTTCGTCGTAGCCAGCCCATTTTCGCCGCATCCCACGCTATCGGATAACTCGGATAGTAGATCGAGTCAGGCCAATACATCTGGTTTGCTTTCTTCCGGTTTGGCCGTCCACCGCCCCAGGTGTTGACGTTCCAATGTGAAGGAATCTTGATGGGCGTCGCCGACCATCGCCCCGCTTGTGGCGGAGTCAGTTCCGGGGCAACGCCTTGGGTCGCAGCAAACTCCTCGGGCAAAGAGATCGGCTGGAATTGCCAAGAGCCGTTGAGACACAGTTCCTGGCGATAGGGTTGCTCCGGGAATTTGACGATTCCCTCCCGGGGCGCAAACTCAAGCGGGCATTGCACCGCCGCCCGACTGGCAAACGCCAGAAGACTCCATGCCATTAGTGCGGCTAGTTTTCGCTGCATCATCAACCTTTTGCTTATTTTTCGGCAACAGGGAGGCGGATCACATCGTTGAGTGCTGTTTTCATTTTGCTTGGTCAGACAGCACGGCGCTTACACGGATATTCGTGAACGCCCCAGATTCAGCCATCTTTGGAAATCGCGTGTCTTTCCCGCCAGTCCACAGCGGCGTCGTGCTGCCATCGGCATGACGGATACGGAGGTTGTCGAGATAGACTTTGTAGGTGCCGGGTTTGCCACCCTTGAACACGAGGCCGTGACGCGGCAGAACTCCGGGAGCGCTGCTGCAGAGTCCGATGATGCGATGTTCCCATACTCCCGGACCGCCCTTGGGTTCGGGACCAAGAACCTGCTCCCTTCCGAATTGGTCAATTCCCTGCCCGCGCTTGAATTCAAGCGTCACGTTTTTGAGGTCGTTGCCTTTGAACGGCGAGTAGAAGAAGCCGGACGGCAAACTGCCCGCAGCGGTTGCAATATCATACTCGACATAGTCGGTGGCGAACTGTGGCTCTTCCAGACCGGCGAACGGCACGACGAGCATGTCCTTCGGTTTCGCCAGAGCGGTCGCGGTGACAGAGACTTCCAACACATCACCTTCCGGCGCTGGCTTGGCGTCAAGCCTCGAGGGAACGGTCTGGTGGGACAGCGCGGCCGAGAGCGAATCGACCCATGAGTTCATCTTTGCGGAAAGTGCTTTTACCACATTGGGATTCGCGGCCGCGACGTTCTGCGTTTCGCCGATGTCTTCACGGATGTTGTAGAGTTCGACGTGGTCGAAAAAGCGGTGCAAGCGCCAATCGGATGTACGGATTGCATCTTCGTTGTGCCATGCCCAGTAGTAGCTCTCGACGGGGCTGACGGTGTGGCCGCGGAGCGCGGGCCAGATGTTCTTGCCGTCGAGCGGGCGGGTCTCGGGCATCTTCGAGCCAGTCATCGCCATCAAAGTCGGGAACATATCGAGAGCGCCGCAGAGACCGTCCCACGCGCCGCTGGTGACTTTGCCGTTCGGCCAATACATCACCGTGGGGAGGCGCGTGCCTCCTTCGAAGACTGTATGCTTGCCGCCTCTGAACGGGAGATTGCTGCCATCCTTGGTCGCGCCGTTATCGCTAGTGAAAACAACGATCGTGTTGCTGCTCAAACCGAGTCGTTCCAGTTCGGCCAGGATTGCCGCCACGTTCCGGTCCATCGCCTCCACCATCGCCTTGTAAGTGCGCTTGGATTCATCCGTGGGCTTGGCGCTCTTGTCAGCATCCGCGTCGGCGAGCGCCAGGTCAGACGGCTTGGCCTGCAGCGGCGCGTGAACGATGTGAAACGGCACATAGCAAAAAAATGGCCGGTCCTTGTTGTCGCGGATGAACTCCAGGGCGTGCTGCACGATGAAGTCTTCCGTGTAGCCTGCGTCCTGCGGACGGTATTCGCGGTTGTGCCACCAACTCACCGGGCCTTTGCCCCCACAGTGCGTCGCGTGAAGTAATCCGCGCCGCCTCCATAATAGACCCACGCCTCATCGAAGCCGTGCTCATTGACGCCGAGACCGCCTTTGAACCTCTTGTTCGGCATCGCCTTGAAGGCCTCCGCAAAGGCCGCGCGATACTCAGGTGTATCAGGGTCATCGCCGTTATGCCACTTGCCAAAGATCCCGGTACGATAGCCGTTCACCTTGAACCCCTCGGCAATGGTCGTTTCGGCTTTTCCCAATTCGCCGCCGGTCTCCGGCCCAGTGCCAACACGAAACGGATGACGCCCCGTGAGCAGCATCGCCCGCGTTGGCGAGCAGACGCACCAGCCCATGAAGTTGTTGAGTTGAACTCCCTGTTTAAACAACCTGTCAATGTTCGGTGTCGGAATGCCGCCACCCGGATGCGTGCTAAGGTCGCTCCAGCCAAGGTCATCCGCGAGGATGTAGACGACGTTGGGTTTTGCCACGTTTTCTTGGCCCGCGTTCCCTTTTGATCGGTCATCCGTCCGGAATGGCGACGCCGGCAGTCCGGCCCCGTTATAGAGGTTCCCGATCGGATTCATCGCCCAGCTGTAGCGCACCGCCACCGGCTTGGGCACGGCGGGCGAGGACACCACCACCTTGCTTCCATCAATGACCGCGTCGGCCCAAACGAAATTCCTGTCCTCTCCCGCGATGGCAAAACCCTTCAGTTTTTGCGGAGTATCCTCCGACTGAGCCATCAGCCCGCCATCGGTGTTCTTGAAGCGCAAGATAACCTTGTCGGCCTTGATTTTCATTCCATCATATACCGGTCCGGAGCACACAACTTTTCGCCCATACACCTGGGCCAGGGCAACGAGCGATAACCTCCGGCCGACTTCCGGTTTGTTCCGGGGGTGGATGTTGTCGGGTTCATTGTTCACGTCAATCGCCAGTGCCATTCCCGTATCCGGCAACGATAGGGTTCGTGTCTGGGCCTCGCGCAGGAACGGCCAGTTGCTGTCCTCCACCGCATTCGTTTGGACGGACTTGAAATTCGCCAGTTGGACGAACAGGAAAGGAATATTGCCCTGATCCCACCGCGCGCGCCAATCCTTGATCATCGTCGGGAAGAGCGTGTAGTACTGAAGGGCCCGGTCCATCTTGTCGGCATTACTTTCCCCCTGGTACCACGTCACCCCGCGGATCGTATAGGGGATCAGCGGCGCGATCATCGCATTGAACAGGTTGCCGGGCCGCCAGGCATGTTTCGGCCCCTTGGGTTCACCGGGCCTGTTGGGTACCGGTTTCCCTTCGGCCTTGGCCTTGACCACGGCCTTCTTCCAGTTCGGGATCGCCACCTGCTCATACCGCTGGGTAGCGGCAGGATAATCGGCCAAAATCTTGACCCATTCGTCGGCAATCACCGGGTAGGCTGGATCCTTCTCCACGGCCTGGAGACTTGTCCAGGATTCCGACGGCGTCCCCCCCACGGCGCTGACAATCAAGCCGACCGGAACCTTGAGAGCACGGTGAAGTTCGCGCCCGAAGAAATATCCTGTTGCGGAGAAATTCGCGGCATTGGTGGGATTGCAGACCCTCCAGCAGGCCCCGGTCATGTTCCGTTGCGGCTCCAGGGCCGTCGTTCGGGGCACCGTCAGCACACGGATTTGCGGAAAGTCCGCCTCGGCGCATACCTGGGCACAGACATTGCTTAACAGCGTGCCCTTATTCGTCCACTCCATGTTGGACTGTCCAGAACACAGCCATACCTCGCCCACGAGCACATTCGTGCATGTTTGATTAGAAATTACAGATTTGAGATTCCCGGTAACTTTCAAGTCACACGGCTTATCGCTGGCCGGTAAAGCCGGTAGCTTTACGCGCCACTGCCCCCGGTCATCGGCCACCGTACGGACCGTCTTGCCGGCCAATTCCACGGTCACGGCTTCCCCGGGCGCGGCATCGCCCCAGACATTCACCTTCATGCCCTGCTGCAGCACCATGCCATCACTGAACACATCCGCCAGCTTAACATCGGCATGGAGATCCGCCACCAGGCTTCCCAACAACAATACCGCAATCCACACAACACATTCCCTAACCGATGTTCTCATGTTCTTCCTTTCGACACTACCCCGAACAAAGTCATAATCTTAATCTTATTGAGACTTGCAGAATATAGTTATGTATTTCTCCGCTGTAGTAGCCGGCGTTCTCGCCGGCATAGCATGAAGATACCGCCGACACCCCTTCGACAAGCTCAGGGAAGGCTGCGGTTACTACAGCCTTCGGTCAAACATGATTCCAGACCCGTTTGAGGGGAAGCACGGAGCATTGCTTCTGGCCGATCTCCGCGGGATGAACCGAACTGACTGAATACAGTAGACCAGAAGTGGTATTGTTACGCAAGCAAAAAACCAGGCGGTAAAACAAATATTCTCTTCTGACGTAAAGCGTAAGCAACCCGCCATCACGGCCCACATCACCTCTTCCTACCCGTTGCCGGCTTCCGGAGTTTTGCCGCCAAGGCGAGTTTCCCAGCATCGGACGTTTGTTCCTGCCAGGCCGCTAAAGCTTCGCGAAGCTCCTTCTCAACCGCCGCCACTTCCGGCGCGCCGCAGAGATTATGGACTTCCCCGGGATCATTAACGCGATCATAAAGCTGATCAGGCGTCTTTCCGCGCCAATCGCGTTTGGGATAGGCCGGACCCGGATCCTGCCACACACCGAGCTTGTAGCGTTCGCCGATAACCGTCGTCTGCGACCAATTCTCGGAGAACGCATACGGCCGCCCCGTGGGTTTGCCTTCCTTGAGGGTCCGGACCAGCGAATGCCCCGCCAATCGTGGAGTGCCCGCCGGACGCGTCACGCCGGCCAGTTCCATCAGCGTCGGATAGAGATCCACCAGTTCCACCAGACTTTCGCAGCTGCCGTTCGCCTGGAAATGCCGGGGCCACGAGATAATCAGCGGAACGTGCAACGTTTCCTCATAGACGTTATGCCCCACCGCGCACTTCTCCACCATCCCGTGCCGCCCGATGAAATCACCATGGTCCGACGCATAGACGACGATCGTATTGTCGCGCAGTCCAAGCTCATCGAGACATCGGAGCACCTGCCCAATGCCATCGTCAACTTCCGACACCTGGGCATAGTAGTAGGCGATGTAGCGCCGGTAGAGGTCCGGATTCAGCGCCGCCTTGGCCAAGTTCCAGGGGGGCTTCACGTTCTTCCGCAAGTTCTGAAGATCCGGAGGCAGGTTCGTAACGGCCTCGTTCCACGTCGGCGGCAACGGGATGCTTTCCGGCGGATACAGGTCGGCCCAACGTTTTGTGGGAGTGTAGGGCTGATGCGGTCCATGGAAGGAGGCCCAGCAGAAAAATGGTTTCCCTTGCCGCACAGCCTCCTTGATGAAGGTCACAGCCTTACGGGCCGTATAGGCCTCCGAACGAAATTCATCCGGCACACTCGAGAGATGCGCGCCCAGATCGGACTTCAATGAACCTTCCCAGTCACGGTTGTGGGCTGCCTCGTACCCCTTTTCCCGAATCCAGTCGAAATAACTCTCCTGCAGCGGCTCGGCCTTCAATGGCAAAACCGTGGCGCTACGGTCCCACCCTCCAACGAGCCGCCTCCGCCCCATATGGAGTTTTCCGGAGAAAACTGTGAAATAGCCGTTGGCCTGCAACAACTGCTGGAGCGGCAGAAAATCCACCTGGTCGTCAAACTGGTCCTCATTGCCGTTGTCCAGGCATCCCGTGGTGCGCGGATAAAGCCCGGTCATCAAGGAAATGCGGGACGGCACACAGATCGCATCCTGACAATAGGTGCGGGAGAACCGCACCCCCTGCCGGGCAAGCGCATCCAGCTGAGGCGTCTTGACAATCGGATGCCCCGCACAGCCCATGGCGTCGGCGTTATGCTGGTCGGAAAACAGCAACAGGATATTAGGCCGCCCCCCCGCCGTTCCGGTGTTACACAACAACACGACCCAAATGACAGACCCCAATTGATAAAGCCAATGTCTCATAATCCCCTTCCTCCTCTACGGGTGACAAGGGGAGATCCAGGAAAACACCGAGATAGCCTCCTTGTGACCATAACACCTCAACACTTGCCCCCACCGCAGGACCATCTCACTCCCTGCCGCCCCTGAACCCATTGATCAATAAACCTTGAAGTTGAGTTTTCCGTTCCCTGGCACCTCGAAGGGACCCGGGGTTGGGTTTGCGCCATTCCGGGGCTTTCCAAAATAATCCGTATCCAGGCGGAGGGGCATGCCATCCGGCTGTTCGAACGGCAGCTGCGAGATGGCGGTCTTGCCAAGAAGGTCCGTGGTGACCATTGAGCGTGCGCGCGGGCCGGCCCAGCCCTCGGGCAGGGTCATGTCAAGGAACAGGCTCCCGTCCTTGTCAACCAAGTGGACCTCGGGATTCGATCCGGCGTTCACCTGCGGATTCAGCTCATGTTTGCAGGGCTTTGTCCCCTTAAAGAAGACATTGCCGTCCACCTGCATGGGCAATTCCGCCCGGTCAAAGGTACTCATGTCGCCACGCCCCACGAACACGTTGTTGTAGAAGCGGTGGTCACCGGTCGGGTTCTCGGGAAGGGCGACGACTTCCGTGGAATGCGGCTTCATGTAGGGCGTCTTGCGCCGGTCGAGCAAATTCTCGACAACCGCCCCCGCAAACAGGTTGTGCGCATAACCTGCGCCCTGGGAGTTGGAGGCCAGGTTCCGGGCCGACAGGAAAATATTGTTGTCGACCAGGATCGGCCCGTGGTCCACCTCGGTAAACAGATCCTCACCGTTGTCGTGCATGAGATTGCGCGTCACATGCGTCCCCTGGGCCATCCAGTCCAGCCAGATCGCGAGGCAGGTGTTGTAGATGTGATTGTGGCTGATTTCAGTATCGATCGCTCCGTGAAACTTGATCCCCGCCATTTCCGCACCGCCGAAGAGCTTGCGCACATGAATGTCGTGAATGGTGTTGGCGGTGACGGTGCTGAATACCGCGCCTAAACTGCCGATAATTCCCGCCTGCTCGCAATGGGCTATGGTGTTGTTCCGCACCACATGATGGCCGACGGTCGCCTTGTTCCACCCGTTCGCGAAACCGCGCTCGATCGTCTTGACATACCCTTCGGCGCTATTGGCCGACTGATTGTCCCATTCATCGCCATATTTGCCGAGCGTGACCGCGGTACAAACCGAGTGGCTGATATCGTTTTCCTCAATGATCCATCCCCGGCTCCAGTGCGTCCCGATCAGCCCCACCTGTTCCGAGGTCGGCGGCGCCCAGGGCGTGGCCGCATGCCGCAGGCCAAAGCCCCGAACCGTGATGTAGTTGCGCCCGGGCTGGTCGGGATAGAACACCGCGCGGCGCACGTTGATTTCCACGAGTTGCTCGTTGGGATTCACGCCCTTGAACTGCGCCCAGATCGTGGTCCGGTCGGTATTGACCAGGGCAAACCACTTCAGGTCGTCACGCGCTCCCG
>CAZOZF010000004.1:21530-54768 GCA_964584205.1 uncultured Verrucomicrobiota bacterium | reverse complement strand
GATCTCTGGAAAAACGGAACCGCCCGGCACTCGGATGTGATGGAGGCACAATCCAAACTCACCACCGCCACCTCGCGGCGCATCGCCACCGAAGCCGATGTGCTGATCGGGCAAGCCATCCTAAAACACGCCACGGGAGGTATGCCATAAACCCTGATCCCGTCATCGAGGTTGACGCCCTCACGAAGGTCTTCGAACGCTTCACGGCCGTTGACCGCATTTCCTTCTCGGTCGGGCGGGGTGAGATCTTCGGCTTCCTGGGCCCCAACGGCGCGGGAAAATCAACCACCATCCGGATGCTGTGCGGCCTGCTCGCCTCATCTTCAGGAACCGCGCGGGTTAACGGCCATGACATCAACAAGGACCCGGAATCGGTTCGCCAGAACATCGGCTATATGTCGCAGAAATTCAGCCTCTACAAGGATCTGACCGTCTCCGAAAATATCACCTTCTTCGGCGGCATCTACGGGCTTTCGGGCGATCGTCTCCGGAAACGCGCCGGCGATATCACCGCCATGGCGGGCCTGCCCGGTCTCGGGAACCATATCACGGGAACGCTTTCCGGCGCTTTGCAGCAACGCCTGGCGCTGGGATGCGCCGTCCTTCACGAACCGCCCATCCTTTTCCTCGATGAACCTACCAGCGGCGTGGATCCCGTTTCACGCCGAGCCTTCTGGGACCTGATCCAGGAGATGGCCGCCAGCGGCATCACCGTCCTGATCACCACCCATTTCATGGATGAGGCCGAGTTCTGCGGCCGCATCGGCTTCATCAACGCCGGCCGCCTGATCGCCCTGGACACCCCGACAGGAATCAAAAACCAGACCTCTACCGACTCCCTGGAGACGGCATTCATCAAATTGGCGAACTCATGTCAGCCCACCAACAAACACCAGTTACCCGTATGATCCTACTCCTTGAAAAAGAAAGATTTACCACCCGCTTCGCTGGAGAAAACGGAGGGGGCCGAGAGAGAGAAACCAAAGAGAATGTTTCGGGAATTGAAGGCGGCGAGTACTCCGCCTCCAATTCCCGAAACCCTTTTCGGGGAGGGAAATCCGAGCAGCAGGCCACTCCAGTTGAGATTCGCACAAATAGAACTACCTCGTCCTCTCTTCCTCCAGAAACGGTGTTGCGGTATTTTCATGCGGTGTACCCGCCGCATGAAAATACCGCAACATTTTCCTCGTTTTCCTCTCTCTCGTCCCCCTCCGTTTTCTCCAGCGAAGCGAGTGGTGAATCTTCTCTTGAAGTGGACAACGCATGAGACGGTTTTTGGCCATTTTAAAAAAGGAGTTCCGACAGATCCGGCGGGATCCTTTGTCGCTGGGACTCCTCGTGTTCATCCCTGCCATGTTGCTGGCACTCTATGGGTATGCGCTGTCATTCGACGTCAAACACATCCGGATCGCGGTGCTGGATCATAACCACACGGCGGAAAGCCGAGCCCTGCAGGACAGCCTTTTCCAAAACCCCTACTTTGACCGGATCGCCACGCTCACCCGCCCGGATGAAGCGAATGAACTCTTGAATCACGGGTACGTCCGGGCTGTTCTGGTGATCCCGCGCGACTACGCCCGGAGCCTGACCCGCGGCGAGGCCGTCAGCCTCCAGGTCCTGGTGGACGCCAGCGATGCCAACAGCGCCTCAACCACAATCGGCTACTTCGACGCCCTCGCCGACCGGCTCAGCCGCAAGATCCAATTCAAACTCACGAGTCAAACGCATCCGCCACCCTCTGCCCCGGGAGTGCTTCTTGAGCCCCGCATCTGGTTTAATCCTGAACTCAAAAGCGCCAAGTTCCTGGTTCCCGGACTTATTGCGCTGCTGCTGATGCTTTCCGCCGTGGTCGCCACCTCGGTGTCCATCGTGCGGGAAAAAGAACGGGAAACCATGGAGCAGATCCGGGTATCCCCCATCCGCCCGGAGGAGCTTATCCTGGGGAAAATTCTACCCTATGTTCTCATCGGCCTGATCACCATGGCCATGGTGCTGCTGCTCGGCTATTTTCTGTTCGGTGTCGAAATTCGGGGCTCGCTCTGGCTTCTCAGCCTGACGACGTGCCTCTTCCTGTTCGCCGCGCTGGGAATGGGGGTGCTGATCTCCACCCTCACGCGTTCCCAGCAAATGGCCTTCCAGATCGCCGTACTCTCCTCCATGCTTCCAGCCATCATCCTGTCAGGGTTTATTTTCCCCATCCAAAATATGCCCGTGGCGATTCAGGGCCTCACCACTCTCGTGATCCCCCGCTATTTCGTTGCCGCCCTTCGCGGCATCATCCTGAAGGACGCGAGCTTGGCGGCCATCTGGCCTGATCTGCTGGGAATGCTCATCCTGGGAATCCTGTTCAACCTGCTCGCGGCGGCAAAGGCCCGGAGGGCCATCTGAAATATGAGATTTGAGATTTCAAATTATTCCCTGCACCGGATCAAAGTCCTTCTTATCAAGGAACTCGCCCAAATCCGGCGCGACAAAAGCCTGCTCGGAATTCTGATTGTCGCGCCCGTCTTTCAGTTGCTGGTAATGGGCTTTGCAGCCAACACGGATATCCGGAATATCTCAGTGAGCATCCGCGACAACGACCACTCCACCCAGAGCCGTGAGTATGTGCGGAGCCTCGCCGCTTCCGGCTACTTCAAAACAACCCTGATCACGGGCCCGGAGTCCGGCGATGGAGACCAGTTGGTGTCAGGTCGGGCCGGTCTGCTCGTGGTGATTCCCCGGGATTTCGGGAAGCGCCTGATCAGCCGACGCCCCGCCCCCGTCCAGGTGCTCGTGGATGGATCCGACAGCAACTTCGGGGTCAATGGACTCAACACCCTCCAAAAGGCCACCCGTCTTTTCTCAAGCAAGCTGGCAGGGCTTGAGATCACTATAGCCCGCCGCGCACAGGCCGTCACAGTAGACTCACGGGCCTGGTATAATCCCCGCCTGCTCTCCCGCTATTACATGGTGCCGGCGCTGATGGGAGTGCTGTTGCTGGTAACCACCATGCTGGTGACGAGTATGGCGCTAGTCAAGGAACGGGAGGAGGGCACCCTGGAACAGTTACTGGTCACCCCCATCCGCCCGGTGGAACTGATGATCGGGAAACTGCTCCCCTTTGTGGTGATCGGATTCATAGAGATCACCCTGGCGCTGGGGGTGATTCTCGGCGTATTTGGCGTTCCGTTGCGCGGCAGCCTGTTGCTGTTATACGTCTTCTCCGGCTTGTTCCTGCTGACCACGCTGGGACTGGGGTTGTTCGTCTCGACACTGGTTAAAACCCAGCAACAGGCCATGATGGTGGCCGCCTTTTTCGTGATGATGCCCTTTGTTCTGTTGTCCGGCTTCATCTTCCCGGTGGAGAATATGCCGCGGGCAATCCAGGTGCTTGCCGCCTTCATTCCTCTCAAATACTACCTGGAGATTATCCGGGGCCTATTCCTGAAGGGAACCGGCTGGCATGAACTCTGGCAACCCGCCCTGATGTTACTCCTGTGGGGAATCGCCATCCTGGGCCTCGCCTCGCTGAAATTCAGGAAACGACTGGACTGATAGTTCCCGGCCTTCTCTCCTGGAGGGACGCGCTTCGTCGCGTCCAGCGTCTCTGGCCACGACGAAGCGTGGCCCTCCAGTTTATATTTCCTTCACCACCCAGGGCAGGCCCCGCAGGCTCAGTTCCTCCATAAACGGATCAGGATTGAACTGCTCGACATTGAACACACCGGCGTCGCACCAGGCCCCGGTCACCATCATCTTCGCGCCAATGGCCGCAGGCACGCCGGTGGTATAGGAAATGGCCTGCGCTTTGACTTCCTTCCAGGACTTGGCATGGTCACAGACATTGTAGATGTAAATCTTCCGCTTCTTCCCGTTCTTCACGCCCTCAATCATACAGCCGATGTTGGTCTTGCCCTTATAGTGGGCTCCCAATGAGGCGGGCTCGGGCAGAACGGCCTTGAGAAATCTCAATGGCACGATTTTCCGGCCTTCAACCAGCACGGGGACAATGCTGGTCAACCCGACATTCTGCAGCACGCGCAAATGGGTCAGGTACTGCTCCCCGAAGGTCATCCAGAACCGGATGCGCTTGAGCCCCCTGAGGTGCTTCACCAGGGATTCGAGCTCCTCATGGTACATCAGGTACATTTCCTTCGGGCCGATTTCAGGGAAGTCGAAGGTCTTATGGATCGTCAGCGGATCAGTTTCCTTCCACTGGCCCTTCTCCCAATATCGGCCACGCTGGGTGATTTCGCGAATATTGATCTCGGGATTGAAATTGGTGGCGAACGCCTTGCCGTGTGACCCGGCATTGCAGTCCATGATATCGACGGTATGGATCTCATCGAAATAATGCTTCTGGGCGTAGGCGCAGAACACATTGGTCACGCCGGGATCAAAGCCGCAGCCGAGCAGGGCAAAAATCCCCCTATCACGAAAGGCCTTGTGCTGCCGCCACTGCAATTTGTACTCAAACTTCGCCTTGTCAGGATGCTCGTAGTTCGCCGTGTCGAGGTAATCCACCCCGGTCGCCAGACACGCCTCCATGATGGAGAGATCCTGGTACGGAAGTGCAACGTTGATGAGAACGTCGGGATCAAACTTCCGGATCAGGCGGATGACTTCCTGCGGCTGGTCAGCATCCACCCGCGCGGTCTGGATTTTACGTTTCAATTGCCCGGCAATGGCCTTGCACTTGGACTCCGTACGGCTCGCCAGACAGATTTCGGAGAAAACCTCCGTCATCTGGGCAACCTTATGCGTCACCACTCCGCCAACCCCGCCCGCCCCGATAATCAACACTTTGCTCATGGCGGGAAGTCTATTCCCTAACCCTGCGAAAATCAACCTCGTCAAGCATAACGGCAGCAATTCTCATTATGGCCACAACCCATGCGGTCGCGACGAAGCGCGACCCTCCAAAACATCGAAAAACGGCTGTTTTCAATCATGGAGGGACGACCTCCGTGGCGTCCGGTGATCCTGTGCGGCCATAATGAGAATGGCTGGCATAACGGTCTCTTTTTCAGCCGTTCAAAGTGCTCCTCTTGGTCGCGCTTCAGTTTCGCCATGATCTGTTATCGCTTCTCCCGACGCATTCCGCAATGCCCGAGCCGGTACACAACCGGCGTGACCATCGTCAGGTGACGGAATACCCTCGAAAAATAACCCGGATCGCGATACCCGATCGCACTCGCAATTTCCTTCACCGAGAAAGCCGAGCGCTCCAGCATATCGCGGGCCTGAAGGATGCGTTGTTCATTGATGAATCCCGTCAGACTCATTCCGGTCTGTTTTTTAAAAAGATGCGACAGATAATCGGCGTGGCAACACAGCAACTTTGCCAGAAGTTCTACCGACAAATCCGGGTCGGCCAGACGCCGGGCCACCAATCGCCGGACATGGGACACCTTGAAGGTTTCACATCCTTCAGGTTCTCTCCCTCCAAGCGTCATCCACAAATCCGCAAAGTACGTTAACAGGAGCCCCTTCTCATGTTCCGCATGTACGGCTGACCGCTCTCCACGCACCCGAACCAACTCCTCAAGGTACTCCACCTGCCTGACCATGGAAAAGCAGTCGAGGCTTACAGGAGCCACCTCGACAGGATTCCCATAGTCCCCCTCTTTCGCGAGATGAAAAAGCACCCGGGGCCACCCATACATGAATACCAGATTGGAAAACGGTTTGCCCGCCCACGGGCCCACGATTTCGGAATGCGGCATTCCCCGGGGCATGAGGCACACTTCCCCCGGCTTCAACCGGAAGGCCTTCTCTCCGCATGTAAAATCGGTATAGCCGGTCAGTTGGATGAACACCTCCGGCATCAGGTGTGTATCCTGCCCCTGCGGCACGGGCCCCGCCACTTTGGACGGCACCCTTACCACCTCCGTACCGTCCTGAATCTCCACCAAAAGGCGCCGCACCCTCGTCTGAGCGATTATCCGGACATCGCCTCCGGAGCCTGTGAAGTCTTCGGCGCCTTGCTTCCGTTTTTGTGTAGCCGTTCTCCGACCCTTACTCATGTTCCAAACCATACCTCATGAGTCATCAAAAAAACATATTTATCATTGTCAATCCATTCCGCGGATCACCACGGAACTGAAGGAAGGAAGTACAGCTCCCTCCATGCCGCCATGCAATAATGTCCCCTTGAACAGAGCGGCCCGGGAAAGAATTTTGGGAGAAGGCCCCAGGTTGACCGCACATCGCACAATGGAATCTGACAGGTGGCGTTCGAAGGCAAGCACGGAACATTCAGAGGCAGGACACTCCTCGCCGACTTCCAGAATCTTAAACCTGCCGCGTGTCAGTTCTGGCGTTGCATGGCGTAACCGAACCAGCCGCGCGAAAAAGGAGTACCACTCGCGGCGCGCCTCGATTCCACGGTCAAACATGTTCCCCTCCGCCTCCACTCCCTGTTCGATCCACTCCCGATCCGTTGACAAAACCCGCCGCCCCTTGTCGCAAGGCCGCAACCGGTCATGGATCGGGGGGCGGTTCAGTGCGCCAAATTCCTGGCCCGTCAACAACAGCGGGAGCGTTCGGGGGCTCAGGAAAGCCAGCGTATTGACCGCCCTAACCGCTCCCGAACCAAACCGGTACAGCCCCCGGCCTTCGTCATGGTTATCGGTATAACGCGCCAGCCAGGGCCCCCGCGAACCCGCTGGAAACACCCGTTCGTAGTTGAGCAATGCGGTCGCCATGGCGGCGGCGATCCCGCCCCGCTCAAACGCCTCGCGCTTGTCGGCGAAATCAGCATTGTGATACGCCTCCGGAGAGAGCCTGACAACCGATTGCCCTTCTTCATCAATGGCGTACCCGTACTGGCATACCTTGTAGAAATCGTCGTCATACGCCGCATTCACGCCGCGACGAAACAAACCCAGGTTGTTGGCCGTTCCATAGCACTCGGCCAGAAACAGAAGTTCGCGCGATGCATATCGCTCCTTGAGCGCCGGCATGGCCTCATCCCAAAATCCCGGCTCATTGATGAAGTGAGCCATGTCCAGCCGGAACCCATCCACCCCGTTTCTCCCACCCAGGCAACCGAGCCAAAACTGATAGACCCCGATCATGGCCTGTCGCAAAGCCGGATTCCGGTAATCCAATTTGGCGGTGTCGGTCCAATCCAAATCATGAAACAGCCCGCCGCCGGGGGATTTGACATAAAACTCCGGATGTTCCACCGTCCACACATGATCCCGGCTGGTGTGGTTTGGCGTGATGTCAAGGATCACCCGCATCCCCAACTCATGAGCCCTGCGAACCACAGCCCGCAGTTCACTGAGCGTCCCGAACTCGGGATCCACAGCCGTAAAGTCACGGATGGAATAGGGTGAACCAATCCCCTTTCGCTGGTCATGACCGATGGGATAGATTGGCATCAGGTAGATGACCGTGACCCCGAGTCTGCCGATTACCGGAAGCGATTGTTTCAGATAGGCCAGAGGCGATAGCCTGAGCGGTTTCTCCCCCGCCGCCTCAATGGCATTTCGCGGCTCACGTGCCGCCAGGGCGCGCAGGTTGACCTGATAAATAATGGCATCGTCAATCCAGGGTAATATTTTATTATTCTTCATGACGATCCTTTCACGATCACGGACCATCCATAAGCACATAGGAAGTCAAGGCCGGAACCTTGATACGGCTTCGTGCTCCACCGGCTACAGACATCGGGTTCATGATCTTCCCGGCCAAATCCACCCTATGTCCATCCCCCACCAATTGCCACCGGCCCACGGGGAAATCCACCACGAACGATTCATCCCTCTCGCTGGCATTCACCAGCACCACAAAGGCGCGGCCAGGCCGTTCATGCCGCGCATTGATCCGGTATCCCAGCAACTGCCCCGATCCGGGCGTGATCCATTCATAGTAGCAGGCGGGCGGCGCCTCCGCCACCCTGAGGCTCGCCCCTTCCGGACTCTGCCGCAACCGGATCATGTCCCGGTAGTAGGTCAGCAGTTCCCTTGCCTGAGGACGATCCCGCTCGGACCACCTGACCGCATTGATCAGGTCGCCCCGATCAAAGGTATTGCGGATCCCGCGTTTGCTCCGGAGGAACTCCTGCCCCTCGTTCAACATCGGGATCCCGAGCGAGGTAAATAACACTGTGGCGGCCAAGCGGTGCCGCGCGGTATCTGCAGGAGTCAGGATGCGGCCATCCCGCCCGGGAGCCGTCGAAAGTTCGTCGGCCAGGGCCATATCATCATGGCTTTCGAAATAGTTGATGGACTGCATGGGGGAGGTTGTCCACAATTCCACCGATCCGGCTATGGCCTTCATCACCTCATCAGACCGGCCTTCCCCCTTGATAAAGGAACGAACAGGATGAGTGAACTGGTTATTCCAGGCAGCCCAGGCAGTCCCCCTCAATGCCTGTTTCTGATCGCCCCGGGAACTCCACGGCTCGGCAATCAGAACCACGTCCGGATTGGCGGCCTTCGCCGCCTGTTGAACCGCCATCAGGGTCTCCATATCAATCAGTTCAGCCAGATCAAATCGAAATCCGTCAACATGATGCTCTTTGATCCAGTACAGGACGTTATCGACAATGAGTCGGCGCATCACAGGGGACTCGGTTCGCAGATCATTGCCGCACCCGCTGAAATTGCTGTAACCGTCCTCGGCATCAAGCCTGAAATACGAACGGCGATCAAGCTTGGAAAAGCTGTTCGCGCCACCAACGTGGTTATAGACGACGTCGATAATAACACCGAACCCGCGACGGTGGAGTTCATTGACCATCCGCTTGAATTCATAATACTGTGAGCCCTTCACGGGATTCCGCCCATAGGAGGATTCGGGGGCGAAATAGTAATCCGGCGAATAGCCCCATCCCGGCGCGTTGGTTCCGTTGTCGAACTCCTGGATCGGCATGAACTCGATCATGTTCACCCCAAGCGCCTTCAGGTGATCCAGCCCCGTACCGGTGTTCGACGTGGCCAGAACCCCCTCAAACGTGCCCCTCAATGACTCGGGAACCCCGGAAGAGGGATCAATGGTCAAGTCGCGTACATGTGTCTCGTAGATGACCATATCCTTGGGGGCAGGCGGCGTATAGGCGCCATCCGACCACCCCCCGAACCAGGCGTTTGTCGCACCCGGGTCAATCAGGACACAGGGTCCGTTCTCAGACACCACGGCCCGGGCATAGGGATCTCCCACAAAGGCTGAGAAATCGAAGGACTCCCCGATCCCCTGGGGGCCATCTACCCGGAACCCATAATACGCCGCCTTCGAAAGGCCAGACCAGACACCGGTCCAAACGCCTTCCAAAGGATCCAGTCGCATGGGTGTCCCGCCTGATGCCTTTGCCCCCGATCCAAGTAGCATCTGGGGATGCTCAGACACGAGCAATTCCATTCGCGATGCCCGCGGCGCAAAAACCGAAACGCGCGCACGGCCACCCTGCGGGTCAAGACTCACCCCAAGCGGCGCTTGAATCCGCATCCCCTCTAAAATAGCGCCCGGCCGCAGCGGATGGCGGATCACCCTCGGAGCCAAATTGCTGATCACCAGTGTCAAGGCATTCGACAGCGCCACAGGAGCCGCCATGCTGATCTCGATGACAGAACCGCGTGAATACTCAGGAGCCAGCCTGAAATTCAGGTTCCCGCCATCATCCACCATGATATTCGGAGCCTCTATGCGTGGTCCGATCCACCGGGAGTCGTTGACCACAAACTTAAACCGCCCCTCCCGCACCCCAATCTGGGCGTCACTCGCCGAGAACGTCTTCTGCCACACCCCGTTGCCCACCCAATCAAGTCGCCATGACTGCGAATTCCAGCCATTAAATGTTCCGGCCACAAACACGGCGTCATTTGAGGAAAGCCCGGCTTTATGAATCTTGTCGTCGAAACAGAACACAACGTAGCCGCCACTCACCATAAACCCTGCCAAGGCCCGCTGATCCATGCTGGGGATGAGCTTCACCTCACGAACCGGAACCGGCGGATCAACCGTCACCGTCACGTTGGAAAGAGAGGCGACAGCCTGCTTAAGATAGACCGTAATCCGGGAAGCCTCCTCGATCCTCGCGTCGAGGATGATATCCGGCGGACGTTCCAACCAATGCTGTTCGCCCACGGCCAGCGCCCGGTTCGCGCCCGGTTCCCACTCTCCGTTCACAATGAACTTGTATTCGTAGCGGCCTGCGGCGAGTGCAAGGGGGCGGACATCCAAAATCCACAGACCATCATGACAAGTCATCGAATGGCGGGATCTCCAATGATCCCAGAGTCCACACACCGTCACCGTTCTGGCCGCCGAATCACGGTAATAGAGGAATGGAGTGGGAACGACGCCCGGAAATTCCCGCTTCCCCGGTTCCAGAATCAGATCGGGCCTCCCTGGAACCTCAGGCACGGGGGCGGCAACGGGCGCCGACGCCGTCGTAGCCTGAGGCGTTTTCCCAGCAGACGGAACAACGGGAAATTCGCGGCGGCATCCCGCCAACAAAAGGCAGACTGAAACACAAAACAGACAAACGGGAACACGCATCCTTTTATCCATATTCTCAATCTCCCAATCATTACGGCTGAAGTTTGACGTCTATTCGATAAAACCGGTTCGTCACGGCGGGATCCTGCGGTGCGGGAGTCGTGGTCGTTCCGTCATCAAGCCACTCATAATCCTGGATGGACGGCACGATCAACCCGTTCGGTGTCGCATTCGACCAAGCCGACTCGACCAGTTTATCCGAGTATGAAATATCGTAAACCCTCAGCGGAATAGCGCGAAAACTGACGGCAAACCCGTTGGTCTGACGGGCGGCATTGCTGAAATATAAGACGTCACCCGAATTCCGTGGATCCGTTCCGGCAATATACTCAGCAGAAGCCATCATGCCGTCCTCGTCCAGATCACTCAGGCCATCTGCCGGGTCGGTTGGATTGAATCCCTTGGACACCTCATAGTCGTTTGGCATTCCATCCCCATCCCAATCCGAGGGAGACGCCAGGAACCAGACTGAGAAGGAAAATGCGTTGGTGCCGTACACCTCAACCTGGTGGGTCTGGGCCTGGTTGCGCATATTGAGCGTATGAAACACAACACCCTTTCCGGGATCATCATCCACAGCTCCGATATTGATGGTAGCGTTGTGCCCAGCGTCGGCATATCCGATACCCGCCGTGGTTCGCGTATGGTAGTTGGTGTTGACGAGCGTGTAGTTCCCGGCCGAGTTCGAGGGTTCGTCCAGGGTATTCTGGCCGTTGACCAACAGGTCGGAAAGATCCGGCGAGAATCCGTTACGGATATAGAGTGTGCCGCCGGACAGGCTTCCCAGAAGGTCATAGTGAACCTCGAGTGCCGTAACGTGGGGCAATAGCGTGACGGTCTTGCGCACCGCCCCATCCGATGACGTCAACTGCCACCCATCGCCCACCGCACCCGCCGTGTAGAGGTTTGTGACATATTGGAGCGTTCCGCCACCGCCCGGGGGAACCGCCCACCAGTCCTTCAAACCCGCCGTTCTGTAGGCCACCACGGCTCCATTGGAGGTGACATTATAGGCACCCTCCACCTCAGTCTCGCCACCGGAATAACCAGCCATATTGCCGATCATCTGGCACACCCGATCCCCAAACCGATCCCGCATCCAAAGCCCGTTCAGCCGCCCGCCCAGACGTTCAAACACGGCAAACAGCCGGTCATTCGCCAGCAGGTATTCGGGTTCCCCGTCCAAATCGATATCCTCGGCGTTGACCAAGGTGTTCGAGAGCGACGCGGCGATGGAAAGCCACGTGTCGACCCGTTTCAACACAGCGGCATTCCGGGTCTGGGATTGTGCAAAGGTAGCCATGTCGGCCAGGGTATCAGCGGTGGTGTCAGGATAGACAAAGTCACCGGTGCTGAATTTGCTCAGATCAGTGTTGTCTTCATTGTGGAAGGCAGTCTGGAATACAGATGCGTACAGGACCTCCCGGGCTAACCTGGCAAGATCCCTGTTCTCGATGGATGACACCTGGTTCCAGGCCTGGGAGATGATGCCTGTTGAATACAGCATGCCGTAGGCGTTTGGAACGGGGATCCCAGAGCGGATGGCGAACTGCTTGTTTTGCAGGCTTTCCTCCAAGGGTGAGCCCAGATACCACGAATCGAAGTTTCCCCCACAGGCATGGTTTATCCAGTCATCGCTCACCTTGGTCAGACTCAGACCGCTCCCATGATCTTCCGTCCCCCAGATGTTTCCGTTTCCATCCCCGTCAAGATCCACCTTGCCGGCCAGAACATCCTCCAGAGAGACAAGCTTGATCCAGGGATGGCTCGCCATCCACCGGATATTCTTGTCATAGGCATCGGAATTGACGGTTCCTGTGAAATCCTCCCAGTTGCTAAACAGAACCACCACCTGATCCCTCGTAGCGGCCCGTGCCTTGCGACTAAACAGGGTTCTGAGGGACAGGTTCAGACCGCCGTCCTCGTTCCGGAACCGGTAAGCTGAAGCATCGTCATTGATTACAAAGCACTTGATGCCGTTGATCATGTTGATCCGGTAACCCGCATCACCGAGGGCAAAGGAACGCCCGAACCAGGTCCATAGATGAGTGTTCTGATCCACCAGCGTCGCCCTGTAGCCCATGGAATAGATTTTGGAGAGGACATCCGAGTCCAACACCCGTTCCGGCGTCCAAAAGATGGTGTTCAAGGTGGATGTGAATCCGTAGCGTTCCTGAAGGAAATCACGAGCCAGGTCGGCGTTGTCATTGTTGAACGCCGGGGTGAAATAGGGAAGCATATGGTCTGAGAACGTACTGCCCAGGAAGGACACCACATTGGTGGAGGCGAGCCGCGTCAACCGGGCGTTGAACGAAGGACCATCGCGCCAGGGCGTTCCTGCGGCCGGATTCACTTTCGCCCACTGCATGGCTGAGGCCAGGGTCGGGGTGACATGGAGGTTGAGGGGGGCACCAAAGGCCTCATGGGCGTCCAGGGGGCGATAGTATCCCGTTCCCAAACCGGTATTGATCAGGTTCTGTGCCTGGTTTCCCGGAAGGATGTGCTGATTGCCGTGTAGCACCATTGCCACCTTGGCCGCCTTGCCACGGTCGTTGTAGGCGTGCCACCCGCACCAGGATTTCAACACGCTATTTTGTGAAATGTATGACTGGTCGCGCCAATAATCCGAGGCAATCCATCCATCCATGATGGTGTCACGAATATCGGAACGCCCCCCGATGTCCCCCGCTCCGACGGGCGAGTTCTTTGTGCCATCCTTGGTGGTATATACTTGAAAGTTCAAGTCGGCGGCATCGAGGCCGTTCCACCCGGCGTCGCAGAGTGCCTGGCGTGAAACGGAAAACTCCACGGCGTCGAGATCCGAGTTGAAGTATGCCTGACCAAACCCGTTCGCGGATCCGCTTCCCCGCGCAACCACTCCCTTTACGAACAGATTCTCATTGATGGTCGTGGTGTTATTGGCGTTGTCGGTGTCCACATAGACCACGCCTAGACTTCCATCATACACGGCGACAACGGCTTCCCATCGCATCTCTGTGCCGGTATCAATGTCGTCGGGCAACGCATACTCACCGGACACTGGATTGCCGGTATCAATGACCACATAGAGATCCAAATAGCCGGACTCGGCATAGGGCTTGAGATCCTCCAGATCAACCCTGAAATAGAATTTTCCGTCGCCGCCATTGGTGATAGCCCCGCCATCATGGGCGTAAAACGCCACCACGTCACGGGAACTGTCATACCCGTCATTGGCATGGTAAATATCGCCCCCCTGGTTGTTTTGACCATCGCCATCATAGGGATCAAGCGCGACCAGATCGTTGGCCGACCAGTCGGTAAACTCATGGGCGTTGGTCAGGGCTCCAACCACAGTCACGTTGGATTGCGGCCCGATCACAATGCTCCCGGGAGGGATGGGCGCCCCGGTGTCGGCCACTCGCGGATTGGTCCCGTTGGCAAGTTCCTGGATGTTCGAGAAACCATCGCCGTCAGGATCGCCGGTGGCTCCATTTTCCGTTGAGGCGATGATCTCGCCCGTCATCATGTTCGTGTGCCCGATGACACCATCATCAAGGGGGTTTAGACCGTACTGAACCTCCCATCCGTCCGGCAGGCCATCCCCGTCCGTATCGGGATTGAGAGGATCCGTTTCCGTCCACAGTTCACCCGCTTCCCAGACGCGATTGCTATTGGTGTCCCCGGTTATCTTCCCGTCGAGATTCTTGTCTTCTCCATACCCGTCGCTCAGCCCGTCGCCATCCGTATCCGGATTGTTCGGATCGGCCTCCTGCCACGTGGGAGTCCAGTGCCCGGTCGGCCAGGAACTGCGCGTGGAGGGATTCTGACCTGGCGTCAGGGAGGATCCATCGCCATCCACCCAGCCGTTGTGGTTGGCATCCTCAATACCGTCCAGAAGACCGTCGCCATCCGAATCAGGATTACTGGGATCGGTCATAGACCCCTTGAGTTGCTTGGAACGATCCCCCCCCTCGCTGGCCGTATTCACCCCGGGCACCTTGCCGAGATTATCAAGCGTGTTGTAGAAGGGCGGATCGAAATCAGGCAGGAAGTTCTTCCACCCATCCCCGTTCGTGTCGGCATTGGTGTCGGTATTCGAATCGATGGGGGCGCGCCACCCGACCTCCAAGCCGTCGGGCAGACCATCATTATCGGTATCGCAACTCAACGGATCGGAACGCCCATAGGCATAATGAATGTGAACCTCGCCATTTTCCCAGGTTTCCGAGTTGGGTTTCGGGTTCAGTGCCCGCGCATCGGGCAACGGGGTAGAGGTGGTCTCGTCGTCATTCAGCAGGCCGTCGTCATCATAATCGGTATCGGCGGAATTCGTTGAGGTTGTCACCTGCCTCAGGATAACCTGCGCGTTGCGGGTAGCGGTGTTTGTATAGCCAGACGACGTGGCGACCGTGGCGGTAAAGCGGTAGGTGCCTTTCACGAGATTAGTCCAGTTGAAATTCCAGAACAGGGTGGTTCCGCTATTGGTGTTGGTCGTGTAGGCGATCCCTCCCGCAAAGGAGGATGGAGCGAAATCAAAGGCAAGGGAGACGGATGTCGCATTAGTCGCCGTTGACACCTGAATCGGCGTGCTCCTCTGTTCAGGGGTCGGACTGGCCACATCCGGAATGACAATCTCGTACGCCTTGCCGTCGGAATCATATTCAGGCGGCTGGACAATAACAATGTAAGGTGCCGCCTCAACGACGCGCGCCGTGACCAGACGGGTGGCGCGTAGCGCGAGATAGCCGGTCCGGGCGAAGGTCACCTCGATGCCATGTAACCAGTCCACCTGTCCGTTATAGAGGTTGGGGAGGCGGTAGGTGAGCACATGGTAGCCAGAGGGGTCATTCCAAGTGATCCCGTAGGCCAAACGATTCTGGATCACGCCACCGTCGGTTCGGCCAGACTCTGTACTCTGAATCTTGATCGTGAAACAGTTGAGCAGATCCGCTTCGCTGAGGCCGTCAGCCAGGGCCTTCGAAAAATAGACTTTCATGACGTAGTTGGAATCCACCCTATCGCCATCCATTGAAGGCCACGCCACGGCCATCCGCTGGTCGGGGCCCCAGGCATTGACGGTGCGGGTCAACTCGGTAAAATGCCCGGCCTCCTCGGTCATGTTGGTGAAGGCCGGCGCGGTTGCCGAAGAAATTTCCCGCAGACGGACACGGATCGTCGCATTACTGCCGCCCGAGGGAATATTGACATAGTTGAACCGCCACTCCAGGGGATTGGCGCTTGAGAGACTCGCCGAAGGGGTGGAGGCCAGAGCCTGCACCCAGGATTCCCCGGTATTGGCATCCCACACGCCATTGCCGTTCGAGTCCGTAAAGGGTTCTCCGGGATCGTAGGCGCCGTTCTGATTGCTGTCGGTAAACGGCTCGCATCCCGTGCCGTTCCCGTTCACCACCTTTGTGTTGACATCGTCGTTGGCCGGGTCGGCGTCGTCGATGTGGTACCAGACCTCAGACACAGTGGGGTCGGTTCGAACCACCACGCCATATTGCTGTCCCCCGACGCTGTCGCCATTATTCCCGGGATAAAGGATGACTCCCGAAGGCCTGCTGGCGTCATAGTAGAACGTCTGCGAGACCGTATTATAGAGGGAAGCCCGGCTATCGCGCTTGAGAAACGAACGGGCTCTGAGGATGTGCAGGCCCTCGCTGAGGCCGGTGGCCTGATCGCCCTTGTCGCCATGGGGATAGACCGTCACTGTGGCGGCGTTCACGTTTGTGAGCGCAAAAAGAGTCTCCACCTGTCGTTTGCGGGTCACAGCGGTTTCATCGGCGGGGAAAATGCTGGACGAGTCCCACTTGGAGACACCGATCTTGTAACGCAAAATCGTGCCCGCCGCCAGAGCGGGCAACGTCCCCTTGACCCAATCAATGGTGGGATCAGAAACGTCATGGCTGTCATAGTTCAAGGGGATCACGAATGTACTGGCGCCACCCACCCCGCCGGCCCCCTCGGGCCAGGTCACGCCATTGGTGGTGTAATAGAGCCAGACGTAAGTCCACAACCCCGCATAACCGATCTTGGTCCAAACCGTAGCCGCCTCCCCGCCCGCATTGGTTGAGAACTGGGGCTCTCCGCCGGGCGGCTGGGTATCGGCCGGATCATGAAAGACCCATGAGGCCGTCTGATCGGCGTCGCGCCAATTCCCGTTACCGGGGTTGTTAACCCATGAACCGGCATTGCCGATCATGACCTGCCAGGTCTCAGCGCCGGGGGAGCCCACAGTGTTGCTCCCCACATTCATGGCGGCAAATTTCTCCCGGATCCGGTGTGTGAACAACATCTCCTCATACCCGAGGAACACATCCGTGGCCTGGCCGGGCTTGTTGTCGCGAAGATCCCCGGACAAAGGGCCGCGCTCCACCTGTGAATTAAGGTCTATGCCGTTGTCCAGTTTCAGGAGAATACTTTCAGCCGAGCCATCGGCACGGGCATAGAAGGAGAGATTGGAAGGCGAAGTCACGCGGGGGATCCGGATGGTATAGGAATAATCGTTCTGGTTGGTATCGGTCAAACCGTAGGGATTGAAGGCCGGATCACCGTCTGGACCATCCTTGCGCACACAGGCAACCGTGTCGGTAACAGTCTGGCCGTTCTGCACGATCTGGAGGGTTTTGACCGGCGAATCAGCCATGTCTCGGACCGTGGGTAGATCGGGATTTTTCCACGAGAAGGCAAAATAACCGCCGCGCGGGATCGTGACACTGGAAGGAACCATCCCGTTATCACTTCCGTCATTGCCGAGGGTGATAAAGAATCCGTTCATAGGATCCCCGCCCCCCGTCGAGCCGCGGGCATACTGCCAGAGATAGGCGCCTGCGGGGAAGCCGGTGCGGAAATAGCGCCCCTGCCCGGCGGAATAATTGTCGTTCAGCATGAACAGCAACGTCGTCCCGTCGGCATCGGTCATCCCCCAGTTCTCGCGCTTATCCACCCGGTCATAGGCAATGACATCGCTATCAGACCAGCGCCCGATTTGATTGCCACGCACAAACTGGTTATGAATGTAGAGGAGGTTGGGCACACGCCCGTCACCCCACTGACCCAGGAAAGCGGTGTTGGCGTGGCGGGGAAACGCGCCGCCGCTTTCGCCAAGCGTCTCGGAATGGTGGTTGCCATCGGTGTAGATCAGGCCCAGTTGCGCCCTGGTGAAATAGATCGCATGCTGAAGTTCCTTGCAGGCGGCATAATCGTTGTCGTGGCTTTGCGCATGCATCACCCCGATCTTCGCATCGAACCCGCCAGCGCCCGAGGCATCCATGCCAGTCAGCCCGTTCCAGGGGTTTCCAAGCTTGTCGTTCAAGGTATTCCGCAAGGCATTATCAACCAGCCGCATCCCGGCTTTGACATAGTCACTGTAGGCGGGAGGCTCGCCCAGATGCTCCCCGAAAATCATGGCATCATCACGTGATTTCTCGGTGTCAAAACAGGAATCGCGATGGTTGTTCCAGTCTGAGAAACCGTGGGTCAGGTTGAACTGGCGCTGGACACCACCACAGTACCCCGCGTCACTGGTATCACTGTTGGCACCAAAGAAATAGGCCGGCACGTGTTTGACGGCATCCAGCCGGAAACCGTCAACGCCGGTACGATCCAATTCCCACATCACGGCACGAATCAAGTAGGCGCCCACATCTTCAATAACCGGGTTCCCCATATTGTATTTGCCGTCACCGTAGCCAAAGCTCGTTGTGTTGCAACCCGGCCGCGTGGGCCAGACTCCGGTATCGGCAAAAGGCTCACTGAGCTCTCCGGGATCATGCTGGCCGTTGCCGTTCAGGTCGCACCAGTCGAACTTCCCGTTCCCCGCACCCTGAATGACCCCATTGGTCGTCCAGCCGATATCCTGGAAGGGCTCCTTGTTGGCAAAGGGGTAGACGGTGAAGACAAAAACGCCGTTGGTCGCAGGCAACGGCAGGTCGGTATCGAGATAATACTCGGGATTGTTCGGATGGCGGACAAATGAGATCTTGGGGTAGGTGCTTCCCTCGGAACGCCCGAAATTCCCGTTCAAAGTGCGTCCGGAACCATCCTTGAGGTGGGTTTCCTGGGCAATATCGATCAAGTCCGCCAGACCCAGGTACTGAACTTGCCAGGCATCACTCCAATTCCGCGTGTTGTCCCACTTCCGGTAAAATCCATCCTCGGTCTTCCGTAAATGAAAATCCTCGGGTAGCATGCCGGGATAGATGTCAATGGGCGTATACTCATTGTAGCCGGGGATGTCAAAAGCCCGGTGGTTCATGATGTTGTCGAAATAGATCCGGATTCCGAACCGGTGCGCGGTTTCCACCAGACGAAGCAGTTCCGCTTCCGTACCATAACGGGTTCTAACCGAGTTTCGCTGATCCTTGGATCCCAAGTCGAGGGGATCCCACAGATCATAACCAACCGACAGACCGCCGCTCCCCTTTGTGGGGGGAGGAAGCCAGAGGGAACCATACCCAGCCTCGGCCAACTCCGGAATCCGGGCGGTGATCTCCGCCCAGGACGTGTTGAAGTACTGCACCATCGCCTCACCGCAGGCGAATAAAGGCGACATCAACACCCCCGCAACCAGGGCCATGACACGCAAAAGCTTCATAACACCCTTTAATTGATGAGTAGCAAGGTGCCAAGTGCCTGTAATACAACCTGTTTATTGGCAAGATCAACCTTGAGCGACACCCCTGGACCGACCGACCATCCCCTGAGATCCATCGGACCGCTATAACTCCCAAAGGTGAAAAGAACCATCCTCTGGCCCCGGGTAACTCCGCCCAATCCATTCAGATTCAGGGTCGCAACGGACGGCAGAGTCAGGGTTCCACCCACCTCCACCTCGTCACAGGTCGAGCCATTGAAGTCCCAATTGTAGACCACGTTCGGCCCGACCACCAGGTTCCCCTGGATCGACAGGGCACCGATCTCGTTCGTGGCACCCGGGGTGATGGAACCGGTCACAACCAACTGGCCGTTGCTGACAATCCCGGTTCCGCTCACGCCAACCACAGTCTGGGTGCTCCGGTTCAGATCCAGCATCGCACCACTGGCGATGGACACGGTGGTCGAAGGCGACAGGAACGACGCCACGGGTGCGCCTGCATCCAGGAAATTCCCGGTGTTATCCGTGATCGCCGCCCAACCGCCGGTGAATTGATTGCTGTAGGCCACACCCAGGCCGGTCGTGCCCGCAACACCGCCATTGTAGGGTCCCACCCCGTATGATCCCTGCCCCAGCCTGAGATCAAACGAATGCCATCCCGGGGTCAGTAGAACACTGTTGACGGTCTGATTGCTCCATGTTGGGTCAAACAGGATGGTCGCCCCGTCAATCCTCAACATCACGTTGTCATCGAAATTCTCCGCAAAGGCATAAACCACGGAATTGGAACGTGGATTATTGATCAGGCCGGAATAGACAAACGTGGAATTATCCACCCACGGAGCTGTGTTCGTGGAATTGGCATAGCGCGTGGTCATCTGGATCGAGGACTTGGGGTTGGGATCCGTGGTGTTGATCGGATTGCCGTCGAGGCGCCCTTCATAAAGCCCATGCACGCCCAGCCGCAGGACTCCCCCGGACACAACGGTGGAGCCGGTATAGGATTGGGGTGCCGACACCGTCATCACGCCGGGACCGCCCTTGACGAGGGAGGAGTTCCCGGCTAGGGTCGCCGAAATTGTGGCGGTGGCGCCATCGGCAACAACAATGGCAGTATTGGGCGACAACGCGGCAGAGGACTCCACAACTAACTGGCCGTTACTGACAACCGTCGCGCCGCTATAGGTATTCGACCCTGACAGATGAAGAAGGCCGCCCACAGTCGAGGTAATTCCGCCGGAACCGCTGATGGATCCGCTGAGAACCACGGAACCGCCCGCAGGCGCAACCAGATTGGCCGGTGCATTAAGGATGAGAGGCCCAGCAAAAGTACAGGAGCCTGCGTCGCTTCCGCCAATCCTGACGGAATGCCCGAGGGGATTGACCTGCAGGGCATGGCCGATCCAGCGGGTATTGGCGGCCAACAAGCCGATATCATCCGAGGGAAGGGTTCCGGTAAATTCAGTGGATCCCGCCAGAAAACCCGTACCGACATCCTGGCTAACCCAGCCGACCGGCAAACCAGAAACGCTTTCAAAAACGGCCTTGCTGAGTTGGGTTCGATCATGAGCGGATACCGCCAGTCCAACATAAATGACAGGATTCATGCTGACTGTGGCGGACCCCGCCTCCGCCCAAGTGAGGCCATTGCTGGAAATGTAGCCCGAGATGACATCCCCCACCCTCGCCAGTTTAACCCACATCGGGATCGTACCGGCGACGCTGGCATTTGTGGTCATTCCCCCGGTTGTATCCCGCCACTGGAACTGGGCGCCATTTGCTGGCGTCATCAACATCATGGCGGTTTTTGAATTCCCTGTGAGCGTTTCACGCATCATCAGCCCGCCCTTGGCCCAATCGCTTGTTTGTTGAAGGGACATCAAACGCGCCACAATCTGGCCATCGTTCGTGAGTGTGCCGACGACACAATGAAATTCATCGTTATCCCATGCGATATCATAGCCCGACCCTGTCACAACAAAGCGGCTGTCGCCTAATTGCACTGGATTGGCGAAATCATTGTAGCCCAGGGAGCCGCCCGCCCCGTTGCTGGTGCGCCCGTTGGCCAGAACAAACCCGTTCGTGGTCGTCCCGAAGTCATCCTCCCCCAACACCAACGTCCCGTTGCGAACAAGGGTTCCACCGGAATAGGACCGGTTCGCGTCAGATGCGCCCACTTCCCAAATTTTCAAGGATCCCGGCCCGATCTTGACCAGGGGACTGGGACTGTTTTTGTCGACATTTTTGATAGCGACCTCGCCCCCGGCAGCCGCCGTGAAGAATAATTCTTCACCAGCCAAAGTAAATTCCGCATGAATCCAGTTCAGGTAGACAGCCCCATTGGAATTCGCGCCACCCACGATACGCATGAAATTGTGACCATAGCCACGGAAGTCAAACCCATTTTCGACATAATCCCCCGAGGTGGTCAGAAGAAACTGAACTGTACCGTTTGCCGGAGTGGTGGAATCGCCAAGCGCGACACCGCCCGGCACTGCCGATGCGGTTAGGGTGCGTGTCTTCAGGGTCCCGTTGCATACTTTGACATCGGAGCCGTTCACAGCCAGGCTGGGAATCTCCGCTGTACCCAACCCATACTTAAGAAATTCCGAAGGGGCTGCCACAGGAACCGCGATGAGGATGGTCTGGCCAGCCGACGCCACATCCACCACACTATTGCTAAGGATGCCGACCCCGCTCAACGTGAACTGGCTGCCGGACAGGAATCTCAGGGCTCCGATGTCGGAATTCTGGTCAACTGTTATCGTCTCACTGGAGGAAGAGGGGAACACCGCCGTATTCGCCGAACCCGTTGCAACAATCCCGCCGACCCAGTTCCCCGTTCCGGACCAGAGTCCACCGGACGAGGTGGACCAGTAGATATCCGCACCCCATGCTGACGCACCACCCGCCATCACGAACCCAAGAGACACAAGAACACGAATCGCCCATCTGTTAGCATTCATTCAGAACCCTCCTTTGATATGGCAAGAACAATGAGAAGATTCACGATCTCAACACATCGATACCCGACACAGTATGTATAGTAGAATCTTTGGAACCACCAAGACAGCTCAAAAGCCGACAATAAACCGATATGACCAGGACAAATCTTAGCTATCCCTTGACTGCCCCTTCGGTCAAACCGCGGACAAACAGTTTCATGGAAAATACGAACAGCAGGATAATGGGAATACTGGCGAGCGCATAGCCCGCCATCAGGGGTCCCCAGAATTTCAAATACTCGCCCGCCATGCGCAATAATTGAACCATGACCGGAAGCTGGGAATGGTCCCGCATGACAATCAAGGGCAGGACAAATTCGTTCCACGCCGCGATAAATTGCATTACCCCGACCGTCCCCAAGATCGGCCCGGACAGCGGAAGCACCACGTTCCTGAGCTGCTGAAAATGACTGGCACCATCAATTTCGGCCGCCTCATATAAGTCACCAGGAATATCGGCCACAAAATTACGAAGAACAAAGATGGCAAACACCTGTCCCGATGCCGCCCCGACGAGGATCAGCGCCGCCAGGGTGTTGAGCAGGTTTAAATCCCTGAGTAACCGGAACAGGGGCACCAGGTTGGCAATCATCGGCATCATCATCAGAATCAGGATGGCGTTCCAGAAAAATGTGGAAAGCGGCATTTTCTGCCGCGCAAAGAAATAGGCGGCCAACAGGGCAAAACAGAGCGTCAGCACCGTGGCGCTGACGGAAATGAAAATGCTGTTGGCCACCGTGGGCATCACCTGACGCCACGCTTCAATCCAGTTCTCCGGATGAAACGGCGGCGCCAGGGCCGTCGGCGCCGCATAGAATTGCGTGTTGGTCTTGAAACTGACGACAATCATCAGGTAAAGCGGAAGGAAAGCGAAGGCCATCACCGCCCAAATGACCAGATGTTTGTTCAGACGGAGAAGGAATTCCCCCAACCGGCTCAGCCCCCGGTAAAATGGCTGGGTCTGCCGTTCGAAAGAAAGCCTGATGCGTTGCTCCGCCCGGGCACATGCCGCCTGTAACGCCGCGTCACGAACCACCGAACCCACAACGGGTGAACGCGCCCGGGCCCCGTCGCCCTTGGGTGCCATGAGCCAGGTGAGCAGTTTCTGCAACACGATCACAATGACTGTCAGGATGATTCCGACGGCGCAGGCATACCCCATCTCCTGTTCGACGAAAGCCTTGCGGATCATGAACAACGCCGGAACCGTCACCTTCCCACCCGGACCGCCGTACATGCCCGCCAGCGCCAACACCATGCCGGCATCTTTGATGGTGTCGATGATGACAAACACCAGGAGCAGGTAGATGGATCCCATGATCAGGGGCAACTCAATCTTCGTGAACTTCCGCCACCAGTTAACCCCGTCGATCTCCGCCGCCTCGTAGACATCCTTGCTGATGCCCTGCAGCTTGGCGAGATGGGTCAGCACGGCGAAGGATCCCACCCAGGGAAACCCCCAGACAATACAGGCGACGAGGATTAACCGGGGGTCGCCCAACCAGGCCGGCGACTGGCCCTGGACAAATATCCCGCCCCAGTGAAAGAACTGATCCAAGTAGGCCAGCACATTGAATAACCCGCTCCAATGCAGGAACTGGTTCAGGTAGCCAGAATTGGCCTCGAAGAAAAACGACCTCCAGATCAAGACCACCACCAGCCCCGGGATCACCATCGGCACGACAAACATGGTCCGGTAGAAGAACTGCATCTTCACGCTGCGGCACCGATGGATGCAGACCGCCACCAGAAGCGCCGGAACCATTTTGACCACATTCCAGCCGCCCAGAATCAGTGCCACCTTGAATGAGGCCCAGAATTCGGTGGAGCGGCACAGGTTCACGTAGTTGGAGAACCCCACAAACTCGGAAATATCGGATCCGTTCCAGCGGAAAAAACTATGGAATACGCCACTGGCCGCCGGGTAGTAGATGAACAGCCCGATCAACAAGAGGGCAGGCAGCAAAAACAGATAGATCTCCCAATGGTGTTTGAGCTCCCTCCATTTGATATCACGGCCAGCCATGACTATTTCCCCTCTCCGGTGCCAGTTCGCAGCCGCCTCTTCACATTGGCGACCACTTCGGAACTGAACTCATACGGTCCCACAGCGTGCGTCACGGCACCCTCGTCCAGCGTCTTCTGCAACAGGGCGGCATTAAGGTCCCGGGACATCAGCCGGACAGTCGTCATCTGCCGGTACTTGATCCACCGCGACGCCGCCTCATCTGGCGCAGAGTTCGCCGCCAGGGCGCGAATGCCGGCCATCAACTGTTCATCACGGATCATCCCCCGCCGTCGGTTTCGGTCCATCTCCGCCAACTCCGCGACACCGTGCTCCAGGTAAAAGGGCAAAAACCCCGCAGCCAATTCCTGATAACTGAGCTGGTTCACCTGGAACAGCGAGTAAAGCTGCTGCCACTTGATAATCGTCTCTCCGCCCAACGTCACGGGCATACACCCGAATATCCCCTCCAGATGCGGATTGAACGGCTCCAACATCGACGAGACACGGGTCCCCTGGATGGCGGGGATCCACCCGATGATGCGGTTCAACTCCTGATTCCCCTCCTGACTGCCGAGAAAACGCAGGAAGTCCATGGCCTCCTCCTGATGTTTGCAGGTCCGGGTAATGACAAAGGAGAAACCGGCCGCCGGCCGTTCATAAACCGGCCCCTCGGATATTTTTCCAAACTCGGGGTCATCCGGAGCGGGCACGGGAAAGTCCATGATCCCGACCTTAAACACCCCGCGCGCCTGCTCATGAAGACTGCTCACATCCCAGGTGCCGGTGGAAATAAATACGGCCCGTTGCTGGGCAAACACGAAAACGGCCTCATCCCGCCCCAATCCCGTGAATCCAGCCTGAAATTGGTCCGTCAACTCCCTGAGCATGCGGAACTTTGCCTCATAGGGCGGGAAGCTGAAATCAATCCGGCCGGTCTTGAAGCCGACAAACAGTTCGTCGTTGCCCACGGCGCCGTCCCGGTTGAAATCCACACGGCGCAGGGCGCCATAGGTAAGCGGATCGGACATAAACCCGTCCCACATCCCAACATGATAGGCGGATCCCGCGATCGGGGTATACGGCTTGCCCCGTTCATCCACCTGGCTCTTGATTTTCCGGCAAACTTCCAGGAATTCACGGTAATTGTGGGGCGCTTCATCCCGCCCCGTGAGCCGCTTCAACAAATCCTTGTTGTAGAATATCCGGATGCCGAATTGCGAAAACGGAACCTGCATGTATTCCTGCAACTCTTCCACATACGCGGTCCTCATGCCATCCTTGTAAGTCGTCCGCCAGGGAATGCCAGCCAGGTCAGTGCCCTTGTTATAAGGGTTGGGCTGGTTCACAAGAGTAGTCAGGGGCAGGAAATAACGGCTGTAGTAGCCGAGCATCACGTTGTACGGCACTGCGCCGCCGAGACCGACCTGCATCATGTCCGGGGCCGTTCCGCCCATCAACTGGGTTGTCATCCACTGCCCGTATGTCCCCTCGGGCACTGCATCCTGAACGATTGTGACATTGGGATGGAGTTCATGGTATTTCTTCCCCAGAATAGCAAACGCCTCGCGCACCCCCGCCTCCAATTGCCAGTGGCCGATCCTCAAGACAATCTCGCCCGCCGCTGGCGCCTCCTCGCGACGGGATCCCATGATCGCCAAGGCCGACCAGAGGAACGTGGCACCCACCACGATCAGGGCTGAATTCTTCTTCAGGAAGGAACCGATCACCAGGCTCATCGTGTCGATCCCTCCCCCCTCAGCCGGGCTTCCAACTCATCCATCCGCTTCAATTCCTGTTTGGCCAGGAACACGCGCTGTTCGGTGGGATATTCAGAAATGAGTTTGTGATAATACTCCCGTGCCGTCGCAAAATCACCCGCTTCGAACTCGGCTACCACAGCAATCTGCCAGTACGTCCACGACAGATCCTGCATGGGATTGGCGGGATCAATCTCGGCGGTTTTCCAACTTTGGAGGGTGGCATTCAACCGCTCCTCGCTCCGTCCCAAGCTCAGGCAACAATGCCCCTCCAACCCATGGGCAGCACTTATCCAGGGGCTACGGGGATGAGTCCGGATGAACTGCCTGAGCGTGTCAAGCACCTCGCGGGTCACGGCCTTATCCGGCACCGCAAGTTTGGCCGCCTGCTGCATCAATAAAGCTTCCTCACCAGCGGGATGGAAGGGAAAACGGTTGACCACCTCCTGATAGGCAGCCACCTGCTCTTTGAGACCGGGCGCCTCGCCATCAACAGGCAACGACGTGATCCGAGCCAATGCCAGCAGGCTCCAGGCTGCCAGAGTGTTGGTGGGCGCCAATTCAATGACCTGGCGGTAAAGTTGAGCAGCCCTCTCAAGATCCTCGTCCGGACGCCGGAGATGCCAGATCGCCGCTTCCCCGTACAAGGCAGCCAGCTGGATATCGCTTCCCTTAGGTGAGTTCGCCGCAGCCGATTGGAAGTCCTTCAGCGCCAGGGAAAATTCCCCCAGCCGATAGTTATCCCAGCCCGCGCCAATCCTCGTTTCCGGCCCCAGTTTTTCCTGAGTCTTGGCGCACCCGGCAAGGCAGGCACAGAGACATACTCCCACCACCGTCGCCGATGCCCCATGTCCACGCATAATATGCCTTAATGCGAATTGCTGCTTCTGCGGAGCCCCGGCCTTAATGGGCACCAGTGTTACCTTATGGAAAACACCGTTCCCCTCACCAAGATTGTCTTTTGTGACGAAGAAGCGTCCATGGCATTCAACCGCACGGCATCACTCGCTCCATTAAACTCAAACACCTTGAAGTAATACATCGTATCCATGGACAGGCCGCTGACTGTAACCGATGTCCCGACGCCCTTGTACACAATAAACCCATTGCCCACCGCCGTCCCATTTGAATACACAGCGCTTGCCGTGTAATTCACCCTATCAGGAGGTGTGGCAGGAGACAAAATAGTATCACTGGCCACAACAATGCAACCCGTACCGTTCCCTCTTGTCCACAATACATCCATCTGGTATGCCTGAACATTTCCGAATTGGATCGAACTGGCCTGCGTCGTCGGCGCCGGGGTATTCACGATATCCACCCAGTTGGTCGCCACCCGGATTTCGTCGAAATAGGTGTTTCCTGGCGTAACGCCAACGCCACCACCCGCACCCAGACGAATTCCGGTGATCTGGGGAATAGCGACTGACAAATTGTTGGTCACATCCCAGCTTCCGGGCTCCGTCAGTGGCAACGTATTCGTCGTGGAATACGCCTTGACTGTCAAGTTGCTTGTGCTGAAGTCGTACATACCGATGATCACGTAGTCATGACCGACACCAGGCGTCAACATATAAGTGGATACCTTATCTGTGTGACCATCCGACAGACCCAAATTTCCGGCGGCTGATGAAACCTTGCCAAAGAAGGCCTCTTCCGTCGTGCTGTTTATGAACGATACCCCGGCATACCCACCTGAATTCAGGTAGTTCATCAGGAAACTGACATAGATCTTTCCACTATTAACCGTGTTGAATGAGCGGAACGCATGTTCATTTGCGCCAGCCGGAGGATTTACGATAATCTTGTTTCCGTAGTTGGCAGCGTACCCGGCCACAGGAGCGAAGCTACCCTCGGAAACCGTGTAGGCATTGCTGCTATCAGTCCATCCGCCGACCCAGCCATGGCCACCGTTGAGTCCATTGAGCACGGCGCCATTGGTATAGGCAAAGGGTTCAACACGTTCACCAACGCCATAGGAAAGCATCGTCACAGTCGAACTCAACGCCGCCGAGTAGGCAACGGGGTTCTGGCCGTTGTTCGAGTAGAACCGGTAGGTGACCGTACTGCCAGGCGAAAGCACCTGCTCCAGACTGGAGCCACCCCCCTGATAGATCACAGTGCCACCGCCGCACTCGTTGCCGACCACATAGTCATGGCCTGATTCCGGGGCCGAGAGCACGGCGCCATTGGTACTGGCCACAATCATGACATCCATCAGGCCGGACTTCGTCCAGCTCAACCTGACCAGTTCCTGCCCGCTGGCCGTCGCCGAGGCGGAAACCGGGGTGGCGACCTCCAGATTAATAAGTCCAGCCCAGGTCGTGGAAAGACGGACTTCATCAAAGTAGGTGCTGCCGGTTCCACTGGCCGCCAGCCTGATCCCCGTGATCTTGTCGATGGTCACACCTGTCATGGTGGCATCCCAGTTCGCGATCTCAGTCGCATTGAGGAGGTGTTGCTGACCCAAATAACTGTACGCCTTGACCGACAACGTTCCTGCCGTGAAGTCATACTTTCCGATAATCAGGTAATCTTCACCCAAAGTCGCCTCCAGATTGTACCCAGGATTCCCAGTCGCATCCGTCGCCAAATGACTGACACCCAGCCTTTTGTCCGCGCTCGATACTTTGCCGAAGAAGCCCCCTTCCGTCGCGCCATTCATGAACGACAGCCCTGCATATTTCGACGTTCCCGGTGTACTGTAGTGCATAATGTAACTCACATAGAGCGAGCCGTTCGTCACCTCAGAGGACAATGTCCGAAAAACCTTGAACTCGGTCGAGGCGTCCCCGACCACCTTGTTCGCGGAATTGGACGGGTAGCCGCTATACGCCCAGGAGGCCAAACTTTCTTCATTCACGGTAAGGGTTCCGTTGCTGACCGCCCATGGACCGCTAAACCCGTTTCCGCCATTCTGCCCGGCAAGCAAGGCTCCATTGGTGTAGGCGAACGGCTCCACAATTTCCGTCGGATTCACGCCATAAGAGCCTGTCGTAGCCGAGGCCGTCACTCCAGACGAGTAATTACTGCTGTTATTGACGGAGTAGAACGAATAGTTGTTCACCGTTCCCGGCAACACCACATGCTCTAAACTCGTCCCTGATCCCTTGTAAATCACCGTGCCGCCACCACACGATCCGTTTACCGAATAGCTCTGCCCTGGGGTAGGCGGCGTCGAATTGGTGTATACCACCATCACGTCGTGACCCGCCCCCGTCCAGGTCAACCGAACCATTTCCTTCCCGTCCGCCGCCGCCGACGCCAACGACACACTGGGAATATTCGTTAGTGTCAACGACACTGGGATCGTCTGCCCGTTATTATCCGGAGTCTGCGAAGAACCCGAGTCTGTGATCGTGATCGCCCCGTTATAGGTTGCGGCGCTTAATCCCGCAACGCTCAACGTCGCAATATGCCCAAGCCCCTGATTTGCAGTCAGCCCGGAACCCGTCACCGGGCTCACCGACAGCCAGGCCGCATTCGTGGTCAGGGCATACGACAGGGTGCCGCCGCCGCCATTTGTCACCGTGAAACTCTGCCCGGACACTGCCGTTCCCACCATCGAGGTTACCGTGATCGAGGCCGGGGTCCGCAGAATCGAAGGAGGCAGATTCTGCGTCGCCTGGCTACCCGTTCCGGGCGAGGTGGTCAGGTAGTTTTCCGTGCCAGCCGAGCCGTTCAACGCATACACCGCCACAGAGTAGGTATGGCCAACAGTCAGCCCGGTCACCGCCACCGAGGTGCCGCCACCCTTGTACACCACATAGCCGTCACCCAACGCAGTACCGCCGGTGCCATAGGCCGCATTCGCCGTATAGGTCATCCCTTCCACAGGAACGCTGGTCGGCGCGCCACCATCCTTCATCACCACAAGGTTGCTGGCCCCGTTGCCGTTATCCCAGTTCACCGTCATGCTCGTAGTGTTGACAACCGGGAAGGTGACATTAGAGGGACTGGTCGTCGGCTTTGTCGCCAACAGGTTCAACAACCCCGCCCAGCTTTTCGCCACGCGGATCTCGTCGAAGTAGGTATCACCGATCTGTCCACTGTCGCTACTACCGGCCTGGACACGAATTCCATCAATGGATCGAATCATCGCTCCACCACTGAGGACAGTGGAGGCATCCCATGTCGAGGGCTCCGCAGACGGAACCGTGTCTGTGCGATAGTAACATTTTCCCTTAAGCTCGCCACTATTCACATCGTACATCATGACCATCAGCCAGACGTTATTGGTGGTTTCACTCTCATTGCCGTAGGATTTGATCCCATATTCGGGGCTGGACACCGTGGTGCCGCTATACCCGGACAAGCCGAACGCGTACCACTTCACGGCATCAGAAATCTTGCCCGAAAACGCCTTTTCTACGCCATTGGACAAGAACGACATTCCTGCCCATTTATTGATACCCGACCAGGCATAACTCATTATGCAGGATGCATAAATCTTGCCGCTGGTAACCGCGCCAAAGCTGCGATCCGCTTGACCATGTCCTGCGCTTCCGGGATTGGACAGTTTCATCCGATTACCGGTATTCGCCGGATATCCTGTAAAGCTCGCCAACGAGGGGATCGAGGCCGTGCCGTAGTTGGTCTCCGCAGTCCAGGTTCCGGCCCCGATAGTCCAATTTCCGGTAAAACCATCTCCGCCACCCTTGCCGCTCAGTGAAGATCCATTCGTGTAGGCGAACGGCTCCACGATTTCCGTCGGGTTCACGCCATAGGAGTCTGTCGTTGCCGAGGCCGTCACGCCCGTCGAGTAGTAGTTCCCGTTCATGGAATAGAACGTGTAGTTGTTCACCGTGCCCGGCAACACAACATGTTCGCAACCCGTCCCTGATCCCTTGTATATCACCGTGCCACCGCCACATGCCCCGTTTACGGAGTAGCTCTGCCCCTGCGTAGGCGGCGACGAGTTGGTGTACACCACCATCACGTCATAACCCGCCTTGACCCACGACAGGCACACCAGTTCCTTGCCATCCGCTGTCGCCGTCTGCGACGCCACGTCGGGGATGTTGGTCAAGGTCAGCGAGACTGCAATTGTCTGCGGATTATTCGTCGCGAGGTTCTGGCCCGCCCCTGTGCTTGTGATGGTGATCGTCCCGTTCTGCGTTCCGGCGCCCTGCCCCGCCGCCGACATGGTCGCCGTATACGCCGCTCCCGCGTTCGCCGTCAGGGGTCCGCCTGATGCCGCGCTTAGCGATAGCCATGTCGCAGCCGCATTCGTCGCCAGGGTGTAGGACAGCGAACTGCCGCCCCCGTTCGTGACCACAAACGCTTGTGAACCTATCGCCGTCCCCACCATCGAGGTCACCGTGATAGAGGCCGGACTACTCAGAATGATGGACGGGGCATCCAAGGTACTCTGATTGCCGCTCCCGGGCGAGGTCACATAATAGTTCTCAGTTCCGCCCGACCCATTGAACGCATACACCTTCACATAATAGGCCTGGTTAACCGCCAACCCGATCACCGTAACCGTGGATCCGCTACCACTGAAAACGACATTCCCTCCACCCAGAGATTGACCACTGCTCAGCGTCGTGCTTGCCGAATAGGTCGTTCCATTCTGAGGATCGCCGCTCGGCGCACTGGTTGCCTTCATCACCACAACGGCATAGGTGCCATCGCCGCCGCTCCAGTTCACCGTCATGCCGGTCGTTCCAATGCTTGTGAAGGTGCCGACCGTGGGGTTGCTGGTAGGCGCGGTAGCCAACGTAATCTGATTGCCGCTCCCGGGCGTGGTCACATAATAGTTCTCCGTTCCGCCAGACCCATTAAACGCATACACCTTCACATAATAGGTATGACCAGCCGTCAACCCGGTCACCGCTACGGAGGTGCCGCTACCACTGAAAACGACATTCCCTCCACCCAGAGATTGACCACTGCTCAGCGTCGTGCTCGCCGAATAGGTCGTTCCATTCACGGGATCGCCGCTCGGCGCACTGCCATCTTTCATCACCACGATGGCATAGGCACCGTCGCCGCCGCTCCAGTTCACCGTCATGCCAGTCGCGCCAACGCTTGTGAAGGCACCGACCGTAGGGTTGCTGGTTGGCGGGGCAACCTGCGTGCTCGCACCACCGCTCCCGGGTGTGGTCACATAATAGTTCTCCGTTCCGCCCGACCCATTGAAGGCATACACCTTCACATAATAGGTCTGTCCAGGCGTCAACCCGGTCACCGCCACGGAGGTGCCGCTACCACTGAAAACGACATTCCCGCCACCCAGAGATTGACCACTGCTCAGCGTCGTGCTTGCCGAATAGGTCGTTCCATTCTGAGGATCGCCGCTCGGCGCACTGGTTGCCTTCATCACCACAACGGCATAGGTGCCGTCGCCGCCGCTCCAGTTCACCGTCATGCTGGTCGCACCAACGCTTGTGAAGGTGCCGACCGTGGGGTTGCTGGTAGGCGCGGTAGCCAGGGTGGTTGCGCTACTACCCACAACACCCGCCGAATAGTAATTGTTATTTACGGAATAAGCCTTGTAGTCATAGGTGGTAGCCGCGTTAAGACCGGTATCGGTAACAGTGGCAGGAGTAGTGGCAAGGGCTCCGTTATAAACAACCACAATTCCGTCGGCAATCGTGCCGCCAGCCGTGTACGATGTGTTCTGGGTAGGCTCGGTCCAGGAGGAGACGCTACTCGCCTTCCGAACAATCATGACATTGTGCGACTGGGCATTCTTGGAGCATGTAATGTCAATACTACTGGAGGGATTCGACGAGTTTCGCGCAACAGTAGAAATAGAGGGGTTGTTGAGGGCAAGAACATTAACTGTCAACACGGATGTTGGGGTGCCATACATGCTTTGCCACGAGGTCCAATTTTGGCAGTACCAACCCGTGGTTCCACCAGCATCCGTATACTCTACTTGAATACCCCAATACCAAGTGCCTGAGCTTGTGAACTGTGGAGAGGTGACGCTCTTGTGATTTTGGTCCGTATAACTTGCCCACGACCCATATGTGCCGTTATGGACATCGTTGCTGGTTTTGATAGCAAGTCGAGGCTTACCCCATTTTGTGTCGAGCATTCCCCATGAATCACATCCGAATGTAAGGCCGGTGTCACCAAGATATACGGCAGCGGGTGCTTCGGGCGATCCGCCACTGGTATTTTGGCATGACGGCCATGACCAGGCACAAGCCTCCTGTGCCGCAAGAAACGCGACGCCCAAGACTAACCCCAAGATAAGTTGCCCCATCAGCTTCTCGCCAACCGAACCCAGACTCAACACCGTTTTCTTACTCATCGTTCCCCCCATTTCAGTCAGTTCAAAAACGCAATAATTCAGAACAATCTCAACAATTCGCTTTCTGTGCGCCGACAAGACTGGACTCGAGGATCTGAATGGCGAACTTGCTGAAACCGCCGGGAAGTA
>CAZOZF010000004.1:20169-21430 GCA_964584205.1 uncultured Verrucomicrobiota bacterium | reverse complement strand
ACAAGACTGGACTCGAGGATCTGAATGGCGAACTTGCTGAAACCGCCGGGAAGTAAGTCAAAAAACGCGTAACACGATTGTTACTACTGCTCGGCGGTGAGCCCGCCATTCATGCGTCACTCGTCACGTGCCGCTCTTGTTCAGGCTCACGATCAACGAGGTTGCCCCGTCTATTTACCGGGGTCATTGCCTTCTGGTTGTCAAAATCATTCCCGACAGCGACTGTATATTAGCCGAAACCGTCACTCCGGTCAAATTGATCCACCCATGCATAAAGCGCTTTGGCTGTAAGTGGTTTTTGTAACACCCTTACACCCAATGCATCCAATCGGTTCGCCGCTTCACCCCCGATACGCGAACCTGTGACAATGGCGGCGTTCCCCTGTATGCAGTTTGCGGAGTACAGCCGCTCCATGAATTCCAACCCGTTCACCTCGGGCATTTCAAAATCCGAAATAATGATGTCGGGACGGGCGGGCATGGAACCATTGGGCGAGAGTGCCGCCATATAGTGCGGACAGTGCAGGGGGCTGTCATAAGAATAAACCCGATATCCCCTGCGATGGAGCAATAATGTCATAAAGCACAGGACATGAGGGTCGTCGTCCACCACCAAAGCATGCTGTCCGTTCGCTTTCATTTTCAAAAAAATAACCGACCCGCGCCCTATTGTCAAAGCGATCTAAGAATTGTCCTAGCCTTATCAGTTCTATGCCATGGCGGTCCTACCGATTCACCTCCGAAAACCGATAAATAGTCGTATTTCGATAAGTCTCGCCGGGTCTGAGCACAACCGTGGGAAACTGCGGATGGTTGGGGGAGTCCGGATAATGTTGGGGCTCCAGGCAAATGGAGGCGCGGTGACGGTAGACCTGGCCGCCTTTGCCCCTGCAGCCGTCACCAAAATCCGCTGTATAGACCTGGAGACCCGGCTCCGTCGAGAACACTTCCAGGATGCGGCCGCTGGAAGGATCCTCGACGCGGGCCAGCAGGGTCAGTTCGCCAGGCTTCTTGTTAAAAACCCAGTTATGGTCAAATCCGCCTGCAATTTTCAGTTGCCCCTCCTCCGCCTGGATGACGGCACCTATGGCGGTCGGCTTCCGAAAATCCAGCGGGGTTCCAGCGACAGATTTCAAGGTGCCTGTCGGAATCATGTCCTGATCCACGGCGGTGATACGATCCGCCGGAACCATGAGCCGATGGTTCAGGATTTCGCCCTTTCCAGACAGGTTGAAATAGGAGTGGGTGGTCAGGTTGCACA
>CAZOZF010000004.1:17500-20069 GCA_964584205.1 uncultured Verrucomicrobiota bacterium | reverse complement strand
GCGGGGCCCGAGGCCGTCAACCGGAGCAAAGCTTCCAACACGACCTTCACGTCTTTTGCCTGACGGCGTTCGATCCGGCCGGTCTTGACAAGCCAGCTCGCCACCACGGTCATCTGCTTCCGGCGATCCTGGAGTTTCGCCTGCAGGACGTCACGGCCGAAGTTACCGAGCTTCATCTTGTCCGTGAGATCCAGCCCCGTCCAGAATGCCGCAAAGGGCGCCATGTCATGGGTATTCAAACTGGAGATACAATTCTCCGGGGTCGGGTTGATCGGCTCCCTGGGATCCTGCGACAACCTTCTCTGCTGGACATACATCCTCAGGATCTTGTGCTGATCCATGGCCTTGCGGATTTCCGGCGGCACCGTGCCGAGATCCTCGCCGATCAGCACGCACTGGTTCCGGTGGCTCTCCAGGCACAACATCGCAAAGAGCTCATCCATGGCATAGCGCACATAGGCCCCCTTCTTCGCGCCCAGTTTGCGCGGCACCCAGTAGAGCCGGTAGAAGGCCATGACATGGTCCAGCCTCAGCATCCCCGCATACCGCATGTGGTTTTCCAGGCACTGCCGGACATACCGGTAGCCGTTTTCCCGAATCCGCGTTGGATGCAAAGGTAGGATTCCCCAGTCCTGGCCGAGCACATGCGCCGGATCAGGCGGACACCCGGCGCTGGCAGCCTCGGCAAAGGAATCCCGCTCACGCCACACATCGAAGCCGGCGGCGTTCGCGCTCAGGGGGTAATCAATGTAGATCCCCTGACCATCGCGCTTAGCCGTTCGGGCCAACTCCGAAAGCTGCGTGTGCGCCAGCCACTGGCTGTAGAGATAGTATTGCACATCCGCCTCGTCATAATCCCCCTTCCGGAGATTGCCGTTGCGGAGGCGTTCCGGCCATTTTGAGAAGGGCTGATGGGTCGCATCACAGACCGCCCGGAACCGGGCATAATCCATAACCGTCGGCTTGACCTTTAGGAACGCCCTGAACTCGGGAGTTTTATCGCCCCTGCGTTCAAAGAAACAATGGGCCAGCGGCTCAACCACAGACCGCTTCAGGCGCGACGCGGCTCTGTAATCCACCACATCCATATCCTGCAAGCGCTTAACTCCAGCCACAAATGCGGGCGAATCAGCCCGTCGCCGAGCCCGTTCGCATAGCGCCCACTCCGGGGATCGCCTGGGATCGATATAGATCTCGTTCCAAAATACCCGGCTGACCGGAGAATACGGGCTCGGCTCCACCATGGGACGGTCATTAAACGTCGCCAACAGGGGCAGTGTCCCGACAAAATCACCACCCATGGCATAGGTCCAATCAACCAGTTTCCCAAGATCCGTCAGGTCGCCGATTCCCCAACTGTCGGGGGAATGGATCGCATAGAGAGGGATGAACACACCGAGAGCCCGGTCAACACGCCGGGGAGGGGCAGGCTGATAGGCCTTCCAGGGGGCGGCAATAATCAACACGGTTCCCATGGCCTTCCCGCCCATGGACACCGTTGCCTCATGATACCCGAGAGAAAGGATCCGCTTGATGGGAATAGCCCGCTCAAGATAAACCACCCCGTCTATCTTCATCCTGCGCACAACCCGCAGTCGTCCCAGTTCAAATGCCAGATCATGGAGCCGCCCGGATTCCTCACGGATGGACACTTTGATACCGGCGCGTCCCGTTGCAGAGGAGTGCCGAATTTTCAACACCTGGGCCCGCCCCTGCCAGAAAACCGCCACGGGGTCGGCCGCCTCGGCCCACATCGCCCGCATCTGGTCACTGCAGACCTGATCCACATTGGCAAGGTCTGCGCGGATCGGCACCCCCAGCGCTTTGAGAACGGCCACAAGGGAATCCGCATCAGCCTCGACCTCCGTGCCGAAGGCGCTGTGGTAACGGGTCTGGATGCCCATCATCACGGCCAATTGGGTGAGTTGTTCCTGTTGTGTCGTCGTCACGTTTCGCTTCATATCTGTTCCTCTTCTCAAAAACGAATGTGTCATCGGCTGAAATGTTTCAGCTTGTCGCGAATCTTACTATTGAATTCCTTCTGTTCATTGAGCGCTTCCAACGTCAGGTGCATCCGGTACCGCCAGTAGTGAAACGGGTTGGCCGGAACGTTGATACGCTCCTCGTTGGGCTTCTCACGCCTCAGGGAATTCTCCATCGAAAACCAATCCTGGAGTGGAAGAATGCAAAGGATTGATGGAGAGGCCAGGTGCAGGTCGATGATTTTTTCGCCTATCCAAGGCTCACAGAACCAGGGGGCCTCACCCGGCTGGTTCAGCACGTGGTTGAAGAACGTCTGGGTTTTCACCCGATCCTCCTCCCACCACCCGCGAAGGGTAGACATATCATGGGTTGATGTGGTGCAAACCGAGGAGCAGGGGTAGCTGCGGGTATCGCCAAATAACGTCTTGGGATCCTTCGGCATGCGCTGGATTTCGAGGCTTAACACCTGCAGTGTGTGCATCACGTCAGGCACCGAGCCGGGGATCATCCCCAGATCCTCTCCGCACACCAGCATATCGGTCGCCGAGACCAGAGCTGGAAGCTTTTTAAGGGCCTCCCCCTTCCA
>CAZOZF010000004.1:0-17400 GCA_964584205.1 uncultured Verrucomicrobiota bacterium | reverse complement strand
GCATATCGGTCGCCGAGACCAGAGCTGGAAGCTTTTTAAGGGCCTCCCCCTTCCAAAATTCGTTATGGCGCTCGTAATAGAAATGGGTGTAGAGCCTGTCGAAGCAGGCACGTTCGCGCTCATCCAAATGCTTGTAGCTGTGGGAAAACTGCGCCGAAATGCGGGGGTGGAAATGGTGCGGTTGCTTCGAGTCGCGGATAAACAGCACCTCGTTCACCAAGCCATAAAGCCCATCCCGTATGGTCTGGCTCTTCATGTCGGTTTTACCGGCAAAGAAGGCCTCAACCTTTCGCTGCGTATCGAACTCGGGCAACAGGCCGAACGCTCCATTTCCCAGGTCGACAAGGTATCGTTCAACAACCTCCCCGGTGTATTCGCCAAAGAAGTCGCCGAGAAAATGGCGACGAATGAACGGCTTAAGGAATCGGTCGTCGTTGAAGTGCAGCCCGTACGACTGCACGTCGTCGCGCGTATAGGGCAATGCCGGGTAAAAGGCACCCAGCAACCCCTGTACGGAATCCAATGGAATCTCCCAGATACGAAAGAACCCGAGGATATGGTCAATACGATAGGCATCGAAGTAGTCTGCCATCTTGTGGAACCGCTTTTTCCACCAGGCGTAATCGTCCCTGGCCATCTCTTCCCAATTGTAGGTGGGGAAACCCCAGTTTTGCCCCAGTGCCGAAAAGTCATCGGGCGGAGCTCCCGCCTGACCATTCATATTGAACAGGTGCGGGTTGATCCAGGCATCGGCGCTATGGCGGCTGATGCCAATGGGGATATCGCCTTTGAAGGCGATTCCATGGCTGTGGGCGTAACTGTGCGCATTGAGGAGTTGCCTGTGAAGATGGAACTGCAGGAAGTAGCAGATCCGGATTTCGTGATACGATGCAGCGGACTTCTCGCCCAACTTTTCAACCTGCTTGACGTCATACGTCGCATAGCCCTCCCAGCGGCTGAAGTCGGGCGTTCCAAACTTGTCACGCAGAATGCAGAAGGCCGCATACGGCACTAGCCAGTCCTCATTGTTCTTGAAGAACGCCTTGAACTCCCTGCCGGCCAGCGTCTTGGCCCCATCCTGGGCGTAAAGTTTTCTAAAGTAGTCCCACTTGGCGTTAAAGACCTTCTCGTAGTCAATCTCGTCGAGCGCATTCAGCTCTCTTCTGATCCCCTCAAAATGCGTCCTGTCCTCATCAGCCCTTAACGACCCCATGGCCTCCAGGCTCAGGTAGATGGGATGGAGGGCAAATGTCGAGATGGACTTGTAGGGGTAGCTATCCACCCATGTTTTAGTGATGGTGGTATCGTTTATCGGAAGGATTTGGATGAAGCGTTGCCCTGTACGGGCTGCCCAATCAACCAATCGGTTAAGATCAGGGAACTCTCCAATTCCAAACCCGGCGTCAGTTCGAAGCGAGAAAACCGGAATCGCAACACCCGCTCCACGCCAACGATGCAGCGGGTTGCGAAAGGTTCCTGCGGCTATCACCACTTTTTCATTCTTAATAAAGGGAGGCAGGAAGACGTGCCGATTCGCCCCAGTTTCCCACACTACCACCTTGCCATTCTCGTCGAGCACCACGAACTTGAACTCCAGCGGCAATGATACCTTGGAAGCATCGACGCTCACCTCCCATTCCGGACAGTTGGGACATGACATCGGAATAGCCGCATCGGCATCCCAATTCCCGAACGCTTCCGACTTGCCCACAATGCCGACCTTGTGGTTTGGCATGACCATGGGAGCATCAACCTTCAGGGTCAAGGTTTTCGCGAACCCTATTGCCTGCGTCTCTTCCTCGCTGTGCTTGTAAATCACCTCGGTAAACGGGGAGGAGAAAAACGTTTTTTCATTGGGCATATCCTTCCAACGGTCATACAAGCGGTAGGTTACGGCCTTTGCATCCGAAGCAAATTGACGGGGCTTGCCGTATTCCTCTCGCGAAACGACTCCTTTTTGAAACAAAACATAGCAATACGTAAATGGCTGCCTTTTCTTGAGTTCAATGGATAAAGCCCAATTTCCAGACCCCGTATCGATCATGGGAATGGAGTGATCGGCATCCCCTCCCCCTAACGCCTCACAGGAACCGCAAACATGCAACTCCTGCCCGCACGCCGCGTGATAGTTCAAATTAAAAACAATTGTCATTTTGCCCCCCGGATTAACCAAATGGCAACGGGATTCTGTTTCGGATCAATGGACATCGTATGCCGACTTCCTTTTAAAACAGCTCGCTTTCCGGACATGAGATCCTTCGCCTTGACACCACGCCGTGATCCGGCCCATGGCCCGTCATCCGGGAGAGTCACCGTAACACGCTCACGCCGCTTCGGATTCAACACCGCACAAACAAGCACCGTATTGGTCCCGTCATCGGAAGTCTTCAAATAGGCCAGCACATTCTCGCTGTCCGTCGCCAGGAAACGCACATTGCGGGTGACGTGGAAGGCGGAATTCAGGCGGCGGATCTTATTGATCACGGCGATGAAGGGCCGGATGCTGTCCTTGCTTTTCAAGTTCCACGCCCTGCACTCGTACTTCTCGGAGTTCGCGTAGTCCTCGCCGGGTTTCCGCGCGGGCTTGTGGTCAAGCAGTTCATAGGTCGGACCATAGATCCCGCAACTGGACGACAGGGTTGCCGCCAGCGCATAGCGAACTTTGTACAGTGCCGGATCCTTCCGTTGCAGGTGCGTCGGAAGGATATCGGGCGTGTTGGGCCAGAAGTTCGGTTGATAATATTCGGCCACATCCGTCCCGGTCAGTTCCTCGACATACTTCTGAAGTTCCGCCTTTTCTGTCCGCCAACTGAAATAGGTATAGGATTGGGTGAAGCCAAGCTTGGCCAGGTGATACATCATGGCCGGATACGTGAAGGCTTCCGCCAGGAAGACGACATCAGGGTAGTCGCGCTTGACGTCGTTGATCATCCACTCCCAGAATCCGCAGGCCTTGGTATGGGGATTATCCACACGGAACAGCCGGACTCCCTGTTTCAGCCAGAATACGACAACACTTTTCAGTTCCCTGGACAGTCCCTTCCAATCCCGGGACTCAAAGTTGAACGGATAAATATCCTGGTATTTCTTGGGGGGATTTTCCGCGTACTGGATACTGCCGTCAGGCCGTTGCTTGAACCAATCGGGGTGATCCTTGACATACGGGTGATCGGGCGAACACTGGAAGGCGAGGTCCAGCGCCACTTCGATCCCCTGCTGTTTGGCCTTCGCAACAAACCGTTTAAAGTCAGCGAGTGTCCCGAGTTCAGGATGCACGGCCTTGTGCCCCCCGGCGGAACCGCCAATTCCCCAAGGCGAACCGGGATCCCCTGGCTCCGCCACCAACAAATTGTTGCGGCCCTTCCGGTAAGCGAGGCCTATGGGATGGATCGGAGGCAGGTAGATCACGTCAAACCCCATACCCGCCGCGTAGGGAATCATACGCTCAGCATCCTTGAATGTTCCATGATGGCCGGGAGTTGCGGAGCAGGAACGGGGGAAGAACTCGTACCAGGTGCTGAAGCGGGCCTTGACTGGATCGACCACCACCTCAAGCAACCGTCCGTACGTCACCGCATTTCCGCGATCAGGATACGCCTGCATCAACCGCTCGAAATCCGGAGAAAGTGCCTTTTGGATGCGGCGGCGATCCGTCGCGCAAGCGAGCTGACCGGCCAGTTTCGCAAGCGTAGCCCGGTCACGCCCCTGCGCCCGCTCCGCTGCCGCCCGGGCCAGTACGGAGCCCTCCAGCAGCTCCACCGCCACATCCTGGCCGACCTCATGCTTTTTCGCCAGCCCGCTCTTCCACGAGGCAAAATGATCCACCCACGCGCGCACCGTGTAGACATGGCGCCCCAATTTATCCACCTTAAAGGATCCGGCCCAGCGATTCCGGCCCTTGGGATGCGGTTGCATCGACACCACGACCCACTCTTTCTCAGACGCCTCGCGGTGCAACAACTCCACGGCAAGCCAATCGTGGCCATCCACAAACACCGTGGCTTCGACATCCACGCGCTCTCCGAGCACTCGCTTGACCGGGTAAAGCCCTGCGTCGATCTCAGGCTTGACGTTGGCAATCACCGGCCGGGCCAGCACATTGAACGATTGCAGTTTTGTCATACTGATCGCCTTTCTTCCATTCGTGCCTTGATGGGATATAACCGATATAACCAAAGCACCCATCATTTCAAAACGTGGCCTTATTATAGGGACATCGATGTGAAAACGGCACTGTAAAACACCGAACAGAACCGAGAACTACAGGACATTTCTTATCGGATTACCCGATCCGCTGTCCGGTGCCTGGATCAAAGAAGTGTGACTTGTCGATGAAGACGGCGGGTTCTGCCACGTCTTGCACTCGAAACGTGCAACGCGCATCTGCACGGCTGACGAACGTAGCGCCGGCCACAGAGAAGTAGACATAGGTTTCAGAGCCCAAAGGCTCGATTACGTCCACCGTCGCCCGGATCCGGGGAGCGCCGGGCAGTTGCTCGGCGGCGGCGGACCCGATGTCCTCCGGACGCAATCCCAGTGTGACGGGTTTGTCACAATACGCCTTCAGACTTTGCGACGATTTCACCGGGGTGGCCAATTGCATTCCGCCCGGACCCTCAAACAGGATATCGCCCCCGGCCCTGCGGACGGTCCCCTCGAAGAAATTCATGGGAGGCATCCCGATGAAGCCCGCAACAAACCGGTTGACGGGGTTGTCATAAAGACTGATCGGTCCGGCCACCTGCTGAACCAGCCCGCCTTTCATCACGACAATCCGCTGCCCCATCGTCATCGCCTCGGTCTGGTCATGGGTCACATAAATCATGGTCGTCCCCAACTGCTGGTGGAGTCGGCTGATCTCCACGCGCATTTGCACGCGCATCTTGGCATCCAGATTGGAAAGCGGCTCGTCGAACAGGAACACCGAAGGTTTGCGCACGATCGCGCGCCCCACCGCAACCCGTTGGCGCTGACCACCAGACAAGGCCTTGGGACGGCGTTCCATAAGTTCTTCGATGCCCAAAATCCGAGCCGCCTCCTGCACACGTGCCGTGATTTCAAGTTTGGGGAACTTGCGCAAAGTTAAGCCAAAGGCCATGTTCTCGCGAACCGTCATGTGCGGGTACAGCGCATAGTTTTGGAACACCATGGCGATGTCCCGGTCCTTGGGTGGCACATCATTCACCACGCGGTCGCCGATCCTGATGGTTCCACTGGAAATCTCCTCTAATCCCGCCACCATGCGCAACGTGGTCGATTTACCGCAGCCCGAGGGCCCCACCAGCACCACGAACTCGCCGTCCTTGATATCCAGATTGAAATCGTCAACCGCCTTGACGTTTCCAGGATAGATCTTATCAACATGTTCGAGCGTGACGTTAGCCATACCTGCATTCCTTTTGTGGAGATCCGTTACTTAAGGCATCACGCGGGCACGATAGAACCGCTGGGGCGCATTGATCAAGCCGTTTTCGGTAATCCGGTTACTGACCCCCAGCGCAGTGCCGAAATATACCGGTTGCATCGGACCGGTGATCAGATTGGTGGTTGCCTCGATCATATAGTTTATGCCCGGAATGGAGTCCCAATCCACATTGACGCTTCCCTCATGAATATTCAAGCTTGTAAACCGAAATACTGAATCCGGATTGCGCGGATGGGTCCCGGCGAGGAACTCCTGGTAATTGGACATTCCGTCATGGTCTGGATCCCCATCAGGGCCATCGTCCCCGGTCGCGACATAGGAATTCACCCCATGGGCGACCTCCCACGCATCCGAAAGACCATCATTATCCTTGTCTGAATCAATCGCGTCAATAAGGCCGTCGCCATCGGTATCCGGCGAGGCCTCAGTCCTGTCGACGAGTTTGAGGAACTGGGCCTGCTGGCCCGAAAAAGTATCGCCATTAAGCCCCACGTAGATCCCGTTCGCGACCAGATTCGATCCCGGTTTATCGCTCCCCCAGATGAAGGCGGAGGGATTGGTGCTGGCCAGATCCACAATATTATAATTGTGGGAGGAAACGATGCCGAACCAATTCTGACCGTTATCAGCCGTGGCATTCAGCGAAAAGGTCTGGGAGCGGCTTGCGTTAGCCTGATAGTTATTATTCACAAAGACGAATACGACTTCCTGCGACGCGACACTCACCCCAGGTAGGACAACCTTGGTCACGGCAAAGATATCGGCGTCATATCCACCCCCGCCCTGTTTGGACAGGAAATAGTTCTGGTGGCTCCGCAACGCGGGCGACCGTCCCCTGGCGTCGTTGATACGCTGGTAGGCATTCAGCAAGGGTGTTTTCCAGCCCGAATTCAGGTTATTCCAGATGTTGCTCATCGAGTTGTAACGCTTAAAGTTTGGAATGGCCTTCCCGAAGTTCTTCTCGTATCGGGCGAAGTTGTTCAGGGCGTCGATGCCACGATTGGTGTAGGTTCCGGCATCATTCTGCATCCCGGCTTCCTGACCGTAGAACAACAGCGGCGCGCCATCCATTCCGGAAAGTTCCGCGTAGGCGTATAAGGAACGCCACTGCTGGTCGTGCGGCAGCAATTCGTCATGAGTGGTCAGGTTCAACAACAACGGACAGACATCATACGCATTGCGGCGAGTGTCGAACGCAGACCAGGTTGGATAGGTCGTGGAATTCGCGCCGGGATAGTTATAATAGCTGAAGAACGAATCACGCCAGTAAAAGACCAGGTTTTCATTCAGCACGTCGAACTGCCGCGCCGAGCGGTACCCCACGCCGTGTCGGTTGCTGTTGTTCACCGTCCGGTATCCATCCAGCGACTCGGCCATGAAGATGAAGTCCCATTTGATGGAACGGGTCTTGTTGATCGTGTATTCCCAGAACTGGGACGGCAAACCCTGCGCAAAGTCGCACCGCAGGCCGGAAATACCCGACTGGGATTGCACCCTCTTGGGAATGCCGGCGGGGCAACCGGTCTTCTCCAGCCAGTAAGCCGGATAATAAGAGAAATAGCGCCACAGCTCGCGCTGGAAGACATCGAGTGGAGCCAGGACATCGCGCTCATCCAGATAGTTATCCTTCTGGTCGTCTGTCTGCGTTGTCACCAGCGAGTCATAGACTCCATAATTGAATTCGGCCACATCCGACCATTTTCCGAAGTCGAACCGATCCGGAGCCTGCGCGATGTCATTGTCGGCGGCCGAGGCGTAATACGTCGCATGCTGGCTGTAGTCGCCCTTGCGGGAATACCACTGCGGGCGGGCTTCGCGGATGTTGGCGCTGGCATTGGTGGCCCAGGCAGGGAACATCTGCTGTCCCACATCGCCGATTTCGCAATCCCAGGCGCTATGGTTAAACGTCCCGTCGAGCATGACGCCCACCCCGGTTCGCTGCATCCTGTAGACGAAGTTGGTGAACTCCAGCATCGCCTCGTCCCGGGTGGCGGGGTTCCCCAGGACATTGTTGACCTGCCAGTAATTGCGCACGGCATAAGGGCTACCCGGCTCATAGGGCTTACCCGTGGAAAGGTCGGTCTGACGGTTGTCTATACCTATCGGATGAATCGGCTGCAGCCAGACCATGTTGACACCCAGGTTCTTGAAATAGTTCGTATTGATGACATCGGGCCGGTCGATGTTGACGGTGTACAAGTCGGAGAACGTGCTTCGTCCCGCAAAGGTGTCATCCGTCGCCTCGGCGATCATGGGATTAAGCTCGTAGAGCCGCAAGTCCCGAGATTTCTTTGGCGACACCACGACACTGCAATCCCGGCGCAAGCCGCCATCGGAATAATAACAGGTGTTGCCGCCCACCGTGTAGCGGGCGTTCAGTCGGTAGACCCCGCACCGGTTGACCGGCAGGGTCACGGCATACTGGCCGCCGCCGATGTCCGCCATCGGATAGGCTCGGAAATATGTCGACATGGACGTCGTTGTCACAGTAGCCGGATCCTCATCGCCCGGTAGCACGGCAAAGTCACGCCGGTTCAGGTTCGAGAACAATTCCACGTTCGACACGCCCGCGATGTTTGGCTTTAGAATGACCGTAATCGAATCACTCTCCCCCATCGCCTCATCCAGAAAGAATCTTCGCAGGCCATAGTTGGCGTCATTGGTATTCGCGTTGACCACCGTCCACATCTGCGGTCTCCCGACGTCGAAAACCCCGTCCCGATTTTCATCCCGGATACTGGCAACCGGGATCGCCTGAAATTCCATTTTTGGAAGATTGCTATCGCCAGTCCAATCCCAGGGACACTGGCTCTGGATCGTGCCGCCATCGGCGGTTCCATAAGCCACCGCCGCAATGTACACGGTATCGGGCACATGGCCGAACACCTCGTCCATGTTGATTTCCATTTCCATGGCAGCGCCGTTGGCTCCGATCCAGTTGCGCCCCTGGGCTCCTCCGTTGTTCAGGTATCCCGCGCCATTGGATTGCTCCACAGCCAAATACGGCTTGGTGGTCTTGTCAAAACTGATGTTTCCGGTCTTGCCCCATGGCGCGGCCATGGGCACGCCGATCTTGTCGGTCACGTAGAGAAAATGGTCGCTTGCGCCACCCCGCCCGGACCACGTTGCCACGTACAGGTGGTTGCTCTTTACAGCCGCCAGGATTTTCATTCCCGTATTCGCCACTTCATATCCATCAGCATGGTCGAACTGGCCGTCCATGGTGAAATAATTGGTCGTCACGACGGTGGCACCCACCGCAACCAACCAGTCCGCGCCACCGTTATTGTCCCAGACCGTTGAGGCGCTATTGCGGAAAACAAAGTTAATATTCGTAGCGGTGTCCGGAATGGCGTACGACATCTGCCAGTCCCCACCACCCGCTGAAGTCATATCGGCATCAATCGCACCACCGGCCCAGTTATTGTACCCGATGTGGATGACAACAGGCGAGGCATTGCTTAAGGCTCCGTTATTGGGCATGTACGTAATAGAGAGCGTACTGCCTGGGGCGCGCGTCGGGTTGATCGGCGACCAGGTCGCCACTGAACCGGCGCTTGCAGGGGGTTTGCTACTCCCATCATAGGTATTGTAGTAGTTGGCATTGTCCTGAAGCATATAACCCTGTTTGACTTCACGCAGGCTTGTCACCCCATCCCCGCTGTTGATGTTGTAATCACTATCCTCGTCACCGTCCCAGATCCCGTCATAGTCACTGTCGGCGTTCATCGGGTTCAGGCGAATCCACGTCTCGCCATTGTTGGGAATCATGTCTTGATTGTTGTCACCCTGCCACGGAACATTCGGCCCGGGAGCCGTACCGCCTGAAAAGCCGGGCATTTCAATGTCATCCGGCAATCCATCGCCGTCGGAATCAACTTCATTCTTTCCGTATAAATTGAAGGTCTTCTTTTGAGTCGCCCGGTTGGTCAACCCACCATTGACGGCAACCGCCTCGAAGAAATGGACTCCGTTGACAAAAGCTCCATACAGCCGGTTGGTCACGCCCCCCTGGACAATACGCCCATCAAAAACAGTGGTAAATGGCCCGCTACCACTCAGTGGAAGTTCATAGCCATCCCAATACAATGTCACGGCCGATCCGGCCGCAGCATGGACAGTAGTGGTGAAAAATGGCAGTTCGATGTTGTCCGGACGGATTCCGTTATTGATATCGGAGAAAGCCAGGGAGACAGACGGCCCGTTTGTGTCAACGGTGAAGACGCGCGAAACGGTCGAGGTATTGATCACAACCCGGGAAGCAGCCCAATCCGCCTCCAAAGCCTGAACCTCCTGGGTATGCACTCCGGAACCCAGACTGGAAAGATTTGCCTTCCAAAGTCCTTTCTGAACTTCGGCCACAGGTTGCCAGGCACCGCCGTCAATTCTCGTGTTCATCTGGTAGGCAGTGCGGTCTGAGTTTGTGATGACGGCGATAACATCCCCATCCATCGTCGCTTCAGCCGTCGGCGAAGCGATGATGATATCGGGACCATGCCGATCAAGGTAGACACACGTCTGGAATGTCTGGAATAGAGCCGGGTATCCATCAGGCCGACTGTTGAAACATCGGGCTTTGACAAGATGCAGCCCATCCGGAACGCCGGTCAGATCGGCCGTCAGGCGCCAGTGCCCCGCGCCGATTTCAGCGGCCTGTTCAAATCCACCCGACACCAAACTGTCATCCGTGTAATCTGTGGCGCTGGCATTAAGGTTGCGCCCTAACCCCCACTTGATGACAACGTTAGTCACGGAACCACCTGACGGCTCATTGAAGTACACATCGATATCCACCGTATCGTTCGTGAGCCGCGTGACCTGTCGGGTCTTGCTCGTCGTAAGTGAACCACCCGGAACAACCCAGGTCATCGAAGCCGACGGACTGAATCGGATCGGAATGCCATTGGCGGTGGCGTTGTAGGGCGCATAGGCCACCCACCCTTGCCCGCCGGTTCCCGGCGCGATGGACAGGTTGACCTGGCCACTGCCGTTGACGGTGAGGTCAGACGCATTATTCCCAGTATAATCGTGGAGCACCGTACCGGGGGCAAATGACGTCTGCACCCCGTTGCACGTCTGCCAGCCGCCGGAATTATTCAAGCCCACGAGCAAGAGCCCCTCATTGGTGTCCGGCGTGGAGTTGGAATTCAAATCCTCGTAACGCTCAAAGACATAGATATTGCCGGTGCTCCACCGCCCCCATTCCCGACCGCGCGCAAACTGGTTATGGATGTAGACAAGGTTTGGAAGGCCGATGTTGCCATAGTCACCTAACGCGCCCCCATAGCCGGTCTTGAGCCAGGTTTTACTACCCACATCGCTTCCGTTTAGGTTATTACCCGTAAAATAAACCACCGGAAGGCCGACATGCAGAAGCGTATAGGCGTAGGCGAGGTCAAGTTTTGATGGGGCGCTCTCGTCGTGGCTCTGGCAAAACACAACGCCTTCCTGGTCGGAAAACCCGGAGAAGCCACTCAGCGCAGCAAGGTTTCCGCTGTTGAAAGCCGGAAAGATCATCGAACTCTTCCGGGGGAAATCAAGATAGCGCATCTTGACTCCGGCATCCTGCCAATATTTGACCTGATCAACCGAGTTAATGAAGATTTCGCTGAAGATCAAGGCATCCTTGCGCCGGGCATAATTCAGGTAAAGTTCATCGTATTCATTGGAGTCCGAGTAACTCCGTCGGAGATCGTAATTGTACTGGATCTCATGGTTGAACTTCCCCGCTACCCCGGGCGTACCGAAGAAATCCGCAATGACATGCTTGGGCGCATCAAAACGGCAACCGTCGAAATCCATGGCGTTGCCCAACCAGGCAATCCAACGATTCATGAACTGGATGGTGGATTCACTGGTATTAATCCCGTACGGATAGTATTCGGGCTGGCCTGGCTGACGGTAAAAAACAGGCGGGGTGGCATAGTTGGGGGCGTTCGCCCCGCAAAACCGGTTGTCGTACTCAAGCTGCAAATCAATGAGACTTACAAGTTCCTGCTGAAAGGTTCCACCCCATCCATTGTTGATATCGTCATAGGCCGTCATGCGCGGGGCGCGTTTGAACCCGCCGGGCTGGCCGGCATCCCACCAGCCGTGGAAATCATTTGGCCTCGTGCCGGGATAGGTACGGTAATCCGGGCCATTACCAAAGTGGTTCATCACAATATCGGGATAAATTTTAATATCGCAACCATGCGCGTTATCCGCCAGATTACGCAGTGATCCGCGCGTTCCATAGCGGGTGGCCAGCGAACCGCGCTGCGGAACATCTCCGATATCAAACTTGTCATACTGGCTGTAGCCCACATTTCCCCCACCGGCGAATTGTCCGCCTGCACTGGGTGATTTGCAGGGGGGCGGAACCCAAAGCCCCTCGTACCCGATCTCGCTGATCTCGGGGAGACGCCGATAGATTTCGTCCCATTCCGTTTCGAAATATTGGAGCAGGATCTCGGAACGGACCGGGCCGACCGCCATGAGTAAAAGCACCAAGCCCGCCAGGATAGCTCTGAAAAAAGGTGAAAACACAATCTCGTGGGTTGTTTTAAACTTCATATCATCTCCTTTATTTCGCATGGGTCTTAATCCGGTAATAGCCCGACGCCCCTTCCAGGCCATCAGTAAAACTGTTCATCGGCGGATTGGCTGAAATATTCGTGGCGACCACCGAAAAAGACTGATTCACAAGATTGGTGGTCCGAAACAGGTCGTAAAGCACATTGCTGGCGCTCGTCCATTGCACCACAAACCCGCCTCCTTGGAACCCAACCAGCGGCGCATACATCCTCAAACAGGACGAGGGATCCTTGGGATTAGTCCCCGCCACGAATTCCATCACATCTGACATGCCGTCGCCGTCCCAATCCGAATTGGCGTCCGCCACCCCAAGACTCCCAAAATGCATGAGTTCCCACGTATCCGGCATACCATCACCCTCAGAATCAACCAACGGCATCCCCACCTCAATCGGGATGAGGTCAACCATCTCGAAACCGTAATTGCCGTTGGTGGCGGGCGACGCCGACACCCCCAGGTAATTGCCCGAAATGTAACGGTTCTGGCCGTTCGTGCTGGTACTGACTATCACCCCCGCCAAACGGCAGTTTGTGATGTCGCTAATGCCATTGGCCGCCCCAAGACTGCTCCACGGGATGCGGCATTCCCAACGGTCAGTCAGGCGGTTTCCGTCATCATCCCCGGCGGCCACCGCCGTAGTTCCGGTTCCGTCGAATTGCGACAACCGGGCGCTGGCCATCGGCCAGAATGAGGAGGATCCCGTCGAGAGATAGAACAGTCCCTGACCAAAGTTGTACCCATCACCCAGGTTGAAATTGGTGAAGGTGCCATCCCCCCACTCATCCCCGAGAACGATGACAATATCCATGGGCTTGGTAAAGGTGACATTGTGAAGCTTGTCCAAACCGTCGGGAAGGCCGTTCAGATTCCAAAGATTGATGGCCTTGTCTCCCAGGGTGTTAAAGCCAAGAAAAATAACCATCGCATTGTTGGTGCCGACCATGTCAAGCCCCATACCGCCGATGTAAAAGTTATAGGCATCATAATTAACATACACCTGCCCGAAACTGCCGAAGCCGGATTGATCCGTGGTGGAGGCATATCCGCCGCCCAGAGCCAGGTCAAAATTGTCGCCCGCAGCGTTTTGCAGGGAAGGATGCTCAGTGATCGTGGGCGAACCCGGCGCCAGAGTGATGGCCTGCACCACTCCACCCGTGCAATTCTGCACCGGTACCGACCAGTCCGCGCCCCCATGGTTGTCCCAGATTGAACCCCCGTCCCGGAAACAACAATTGACCAGCTTCGTCCCCGCCGGCGGAGTATAGACCACACGCCAAACACTGCCCACAGCGGTCATGGCCAGATCGCCCGCATCCTTCCAGTTGTCGTGCCCGACATGGATGAGAACCTGGGAGGCACCCTTGAGGGGGCCTTCATTCGGGCTGTAGGTGATCGTGATGTCATCACACCCGTTCGGACTGGGAGGATTGAATGTAACCGTCGAGGGCCCGGCGGTACTGCACGCCGAAATGGCAACAGCCCAATATTGACTGACTGTACCGTCCGTGGCAACCGGATTGACAGCGGCATCCTGGAAAAACACCCTGACCGCATCCAGCCCCGCAGTCATACCATACCCCCCTGACACCCAGACACCCGCCGTTTGAACCATGGGATCAACCCTCCACAGGCCGTCATGATTGATGACGACAAACACGGAGGGAGCGCCTTCCAGCGGCCGATTCGTGGGGTTGTAGGTGATGGTCAGGTCGGTGTCGCAATCCCGCGGCGAGACCGGACTGAACCTCACGATGGCATCCGCCGGGTCGCAGTTGCTGACCGCCACGCTGTAGTTGGCGCCGTTGTTGTTATCCCAAACTGAGCTGCCGTTGTTGAAACAGCAGTTGATGACCGAGGCGCCAGCGGGCGGATAACAGGTATAGATCCACACACTCCCCGTGCGGGTCATCACGGGATCGGGGGAAAGGGTTCCCTGCCAGCCGTTGAAACCAACATGGATTTTCACCTGCCCGGCTCCTGAAAGAACACCGTCGCTAGGCTCGTAGGTGATTTGAACGGGATCACACCCATTGGGCATGGCTGGATTGAAACTGACCGCTGGCGCCACCAAACAGCGGGAAATCGCAATTGACCAATTGGCGTTGTTGTTGCTGTCCACTGTCCCGCTTTCATCGGCGGTATTTCTGAAATAGACAATCGCGCTGGTCGCGCCGACCGGAATGTCGTTCGTAAACACCCAGGATCCATTGCCCAGCGGACTCATGGCATAGCTGGTGGTATTCGTGAAATCATCGAAGGTGATCTTCAAATAGACCGGTGAGGCGGAGCCCAGGGATCGACCCGCCGAGTCATAACGGGTGATGAGGGTTCCGCAATCCTGGGGCTGGGCGGGAGTAAAGGAGACAGCATTAACCATATTGCTCAGCCCCACGAACACATGCATGATGTCGCTACGGTTGGTGTTGCCTTGGGTGTCCACTGCCTCCACAAAGTAATCAATCAACACGTTGTTCTGCCCATTGATGGGAGCTGAATACATCTGGGCACGATGGGTGGGGGCGGGAACGATGGGATCCGGCCCCTTGACCGTCGGATCCCACTGTCCGGCCATGTCCTCAACCGTCCAAGCAGTGACCTCGCTGCCTCCCGCATAGGTCTCGTTCTGGATCGAGGTCAACGGGTTCCGGCCATCCTTGTCGGTCCGCCAATAAAGACGAACGGCAGATAAGCCGCTGGTGTCATAGACATAACTCCAAACGGTGAAATCATTGGTGGCAGGAACCGATTCATTCCACATATATCCGCCGGGGTTGTAGAGGCTCCGTTGGGGCGGAAAGATGCTAGGCGGCTGGGAATCCACACCCGTATGCCGCCCGATGACATAGTCAGCCCACTTTACCGCCTCATTGCAGGCTCGCGTCACGTTTCCATCCCACGGATTGCCCCGATCCATATCCCAGTACCAGTAACAAGAGGTTTCCCCGTTCAGATAAAAATGCCACGCCTTGGCCGTATCGGAACCGAGCCCCCATTCCACATCATTCATGGAATAGACATTTTCAAGCTTCTCAGCCAGCAATACGTGGTTTTGCGCCGCCACCAGGACTGACCACGACCATCGATCCGGGTTCTCGCCATTAACATAGGTCGAGGAGAGCCATTTCTCGAAATAGGGCGTGCCGCCGTCAATCCCGACCCAGGATCCGGGTTCAACGTGGATCACATCGTTGGTGTCCGGCGGAAACATCTGCAGGTAATCCTGGACTGTGGTGTTTTCAAAATCCGGATTGGCCTTGCACATTTCCAGAAAGTTTCCGTGCTGACCGTTCCAGGCGTCGGAATTCTTCATCCCATAGTTGTCGCCATCGCTATGGCAGAGTAGCAGCATCGGGTGCGGGGCATTGGTGTTGACGGAACCAACCACGGGACCCCAGACATTCTCAGGCTTGAAAGCACCATATCCGCCGCGGCCGTTTTCGTTGCCCTCGTACCGGCCGGCTGGAACCGCGATGATTTTCTGGATAGCGCCGTTCCAGGGGTTCACATATTGGACATAGTGCGGCTGGTAGGACCAGGGTGCCAGCACCTTGGTCGGAGCCCACACATTCTGGAGCTGGACCCAGGTGCTCCCTAGAACCTCCGCTTTCGGGGTCTGGACTTCCGCCAGGTTCGGGCGGCAGGAACTCCCGCTATTCCAGGGAAATCCCTCGACGGTTCGGAACAGGTGGCCATTGTCAACGATCACCCACTGCATCTCTTCCTCAACCAGAGCCGGGATAATCCATTCCGCAAACGCACACTCCGGCGGCCAGAACCCTTTGGAGTACTCGCCGCCGGTGTTCCAGACATCCTTGTATTGCTCCTTGTGCAGACGGATCTGCATCCTCATGGATTCCTTGCAGGTCAGCGGCATAAGGCTGTGGTGATACGGAATGCCGACCATATCCAGCCTGGGATTGTTAAAACTGGTGCGCAACCCGTTTCGGGCCCAGCGGTAATCGCCGTTCCATGAGCCTCCCCACAGGCTGTTGAGATTCTCAGCAAGAGATCCGGTGAAACTGCACTGGGCACCGGCATGGGCCATCCCCTTGTCCGCACCCTGCTGGACCGCATCCTTGGGCCAGGCGGTGTAGTTCGGGGTCCGGTCGTTGATCACCGAGGCCACGCTGAAATTGAACCGTCCATTGCTGTCCGTGTCCTGAACCCGCTCATAAGGGAAATAGATCGGCTGATGCATGTGCCAGAGGTAGGTGACATGCATCGGCTCGGAAGCCTGAAGCCCCCCGGGAAAGCCAAGGGAGACCCCCAACAAAAATAACAGCCCCACCTGCCGATGAGTAATAACCATCTCATCCTCCTGTTCAACTGTTATCAGTGTAAGGGCAAAGGCACCGCGGCAATACCTCAAAACCCCGTACAGAACCGATAACTACAGGACTAATCTTGCATTACCGCTGAACCCGTTGCCCCGTCGGCGATGTCATGATAACTTTCCGCCATGAAGACTGTAGAACTACCCCTATTTCCAGAACTTCGCCAGGCTCCTGACTCAGGCGATGAGCGGGGCGCGCAACACGCCGACATGTTTCTCCTCTCGATCGGCACCCCCACGGTTACCGTCTATTTCCCGGAACGGCCGTGCGGCACCTCGGTGATCATCTGCCCCGGCGGCGGCTATAGCGGCGTCAGCATATCCAAAGAGGGGCACGATGTTGCCCGGACCCTCGCCAACTGGGGAGTCACCCCACTCGTCCTTAAATACCGTGTCCCCGAAGGCAAAATCACCGAGCCTCCCATCCCGCTTGTGGATGCCTGGCAGGCGTTACGCCTGACCCAGTCGAAGGCGTTGGCCTGGAATCTCAACCCTGAACGCATTGGCATCATGGGCTTCAGCGCGGGCGGGCATCTGGCGATGACCGCCGCCTTACGGCCAGGGAGTGCCGCGCCGACTGGACACCCCTGCGCCGGGGTGGAGGCCCGTGCCCGGTTCCAAGTCCTTATCTACCCGGTTGTCACATTCAACCCGATGCAAGCCCGCATCGGCACGCGTGACCACCTTCTGGGGAGCAACCCATCCCAGGCCCTGCTCGACCTCTACTCAGGCGAACGCCATGTCTCGCCACAAACCCCGCCTGCCTTTCTGGTTCACTCGGATGATGACCCTGTGGTCCCGGTGGAGAACAGCATGATGTATGTGGACGCCATGAACAGGGCTGGTGTGCCGGTCGAGCTGGTCCGCCATCCCACGGGAGGTCACGGCTATGGAATGGGCTACAGCGCGGGGTTTGTCGGCGCACCCGACTGGATGCCCCGCCTGAACAACTGGATGCGCCGGACAGGGCTCCTTATTTAACCGCTTGAAGACATTTGTTAATGATACTGGATCACTGGCGTCCCATAGGGCCGCCAAGGCTGAAGCGGTTTAGACTGAAGACTGA
>CAZOZF010000003.1:5475-60182 GCA_964584205.1 uncultured Verrucomicrobiota bacterium | reverse complement strand
GACATGCAGGCGATGGAATGGCAGAACTTGTGGTAACCGAAAATGAAACAGGGGGAACAGGGAAGCTCTGTCCTGACCACGACGTTCCCCTGTCCTGATGCGCCCCATTTCTTGTGATCGCTCGGCCCGAACAGGACCACGGTCGGAGTTCCCAGGGCCACCGCCAGATGCGCCAAGCCGGAATCGCCGCCAATGAAAAGGGACGCGCTCCCGATCAGGTCAGCCGTTTGCGGGATCGTCAGGCTTCCCGCCATGATCTGTACCCGGCCACCCAATCCGGCTTGCCGGGCAATGTCCTCCGCCAACAGGGCTTCACCGGTTCCGCCCACCAGGTATATCGTCCCGCCTGCCCCGCCCAATCTCTTCACTAATCCCACAAAGTTGCTCGTCGCCCAATGCTTGTATCGGGTGGAGGCGCCCACATAGATGATGATCGCCTTGTTTCTCTCCCGGCCTCCGCCAGGCGTGGTCAGACACCCCAGAACCACCGCCTTGTCATGAATCCCGAGGGGCACCAGCAATCGCATGAACTCTCCGGCCTCATACCCCTCCAAATCATAATTCACCAGATGGGTATAAAGGGTGTTCCGGCCGGGATTGATCTTAAAACCGATCCGCACCGGCGCGCGGCTCATCAAGGCCATGACGGCTGAGAAATAATGAAACTGTTCAGCATCAATCGCGATGTCATAACGCACACGCCTGAGCTGAAAAAGGAGACGGAAAGGGAACGCATCATAGAGCAGCACCCGCACGGAAATTCCCGCCAGGGCGGGAATCGCCTGATTCCGCTTTTCGCATATCAGGTCAATCTCCGCCGTCGGGTAATGCTGCCTGAGACTTTTCAGCATGGGTTGCAGCAAAATCATATCGCCCATCCCCCCGGGTCGGATCACCAGAATCCGCCGGACTTCTTCAAAACGGGCCGCCGCCGGGACCTCCTGTCGTCGGAACAGGTGGAGACAATAGCCGGTTGCCCAGCACAGGAAAAAACCCGCTGTTGCATCCAGAATTTTGAGCAGTCGCACCCTCATGTTCCGACTCGTCCTTTTTTAATCACCGCCAGCACCACACCCAGCAAACCCAATACGGTCAGCGCATAGCCTACCCTGTCACTCCCGGTCGTTCCATAATAGAGTTCAACAGTCTCCTGATCAGGATACACAAGCATAAACCCCGGCGATACCCGGTAAACACCACGCGCTCCGCGTACCTTCCAGTTTGGAAACCAGGATACTTTCACAATATGCGGACTTCCGATCGCTGAAGTCGTAAAACGGATGCCATTATCCGAGACTTCTTCGGAACTGATGCATCCTGTTCCCGCTGCGGAAAGAAGCGCGCCGAATCCATTCGTTGATCCTTGCCGCCATCCCGCCAGACACTCCTGGAATTGTTTTTCCGTGAGAGAACTCTTTTCGCCATCCCGTGCTTTCGCCCCCTCCGCCCGCCAGATCACAAACTGCTCGAGGGCTGGCATCGTGATGAGCCATTCCAAGGAGCTTTCCTTCCATCGGGGTGTCTCAACGATTAGCGGCATGCGGGGGGGGACAAAGACAAAACGCCCCTCATGTGTCATCAACTCATACAGTTCCCATTCCTGCTCACGCTCCACAAGTCGCCAACCGGCCTGTTGCCGGAGAGCCTGCTTGGTTTGTTCACTCCGGGCAATGAAATGCTTCACATTGAATAATTCAAGATGACGTGTTGCATTTGTAAAATTGAACGGTTGCGGGGTTACAATCACAGGAAACCCGGCGCAGGAAACCGAGGACTCGCCTTGGATGGTATAGGCGTACATCGAGCCCAGGGCGGAATTCACCAGCCCTCCTTCCAGCACGGGTTTTCCCGCCAGAACCGGAGCCAACTCAAAAATCCGGCTTGAGCCGAGTTGGTTATTCTCCTCGCATAAATCATTGGCAAGCCGACCCGGCGTCCCTTTGAGCGGCATCACCAATTTTTGGAATACGGACGCCGCAGGCTTGTCTTCAAGCCCTGAATAATTCCACTTCGCCCACATCCGGGTGAGGCCGGGATCCGTTGGCCTGCCCGTCATGGAGTCCCCGGCCATCACGCCTAGAAGAACCCCGCCTGTCAGCACCACAAGCCAATAAGACAACCCCGGGACCGACTGAAGCAGCCGCCCCAACCCCAGCGCCGCCAGGGCGATCAGCGCAAAGAAAATAAAGGGCCAAAGGCGGACATTCACAAACACCGGGGACAGGCAGAAACCAAGCTTAAAAAGGATTACGCCACAAGCCAGCATCCAGAGGAGGATTAGGGAGGGGATGGGGTTCAGGGTTCGGGGTTCAGGAAAGGGAATTGCTCCAACAACTGCAAATACAATTAGTCCCGCCGCATAGACAGGCAGGGATTTCCAGAGCGTTACATCCCAGTTGGTTCCAAAGTCCATGCTGAACGCTGACTTCGCCACAAGCGGGGCAAGCCACCACGCCATGATTAAGAAAGCCAACACCGCTTCTTGAAATAAAACCTTCAGGCCTCGAATGCGCTCTTTCCCCGGGCACAACACCGGCACAATCGCCAGCGACAGGAACATCATGACCGAGGTGAAAAAATGCGACGAAAGCACCAGCACCATCAGAACAACCGTGCCCACCCTGAACCGGCCCTCTTCCACATCGCGGCAGGCGGAGGCCAGGGCGGGCAGCATCAACGCAAAACTCCAGCTATTGGCAATCATCCCCGCCAGCGTACTTGCCGTATTCACACCCCACATCGTATGGGACTGGACAAACAGGAACGGCAGCATGGCAATCCCCAACACCAGCGGCACCGGCCGTGGCAGTCGCCACAGAGCGCCAGCCCAATAGGCGCACAGTGGCGTCATCACCAACCCGGCCACGCTGACCAGCTTAAACGCAACAGACAGGGGGATCAGCACGCTCACCAGCGCAGCCACAAGATAGGGAAGCACAAAATAATACTGAAACATCGGGAACCCGCCCCACCAACCGTCTGCCCAGGAAATAAGCCTGCCATGATGGAAGAGCTGTTCCTTGAGATGACTGACCAGATACAGATGGGCTGGTGTATCGCCCCCCACAGCCGTGGTATTGCGAATCAGATCGCCGGGCGAAACTTGCCAAAGGATGAACCCGCTGAGCAGGGTGAGCACGATGGCGTCAAGCCAGGCCGGCTGACGACTTACACGGCGACCCCGCATTGCCAGTCCCAAAAGAAGAGCGACCAGGCTAAACGCTCCGGCAAGCCAAACCCAAGGCGACTGACCCACCCACTTGATGTCGGTTACCGTCACAGCTCCTGCCACAGACTCGCTCCGATGGGAACCCTGGTGATCCTGCTCGATAATCGCATAAACGGGATAGACTCCCCCGGGACGCGCGCGCCTATTGGTAATCTCAAAGGTCACATCCCTTGTGCTATCGGGCTCCAGCACCACCCGTTGCTCCGGAGCCGGACAGTCCAATTCATCCGGCAAGACCAGCCGCACCGTGGCTGAAACGGGATCGTCCTGGATCAACAACAACGACACGCGAAGCGTTTCTGCCCGTCCCATCGAAATTGGACTCACCGAGGGCACCACCCAATGCGAAAGGCCGGCGTAATCCGGCCCGGGCCAGGAAAACCCGGAGACCGAAACAGAAGAAAAAGTCCCACCCGTAAAATCAGCATAGTGAATACGGGTTACGACCTGATAAAATCCGGGAACTCCGGATGGCTCGGGAACGGGAATGCGCTCCTGAATCATACCTCCGGGAGATACTGTGCGCGATAGTATCCTGCCGACTTTCCGATCTGCTGAAAGGCCCGCCTCCAGACCGGTAATTCGTGCCGGTTCATCACCGCCGTTAAAGACTTCGATAACGACATAGGGTTGACCGTTGGTAACCTCCACCCGGACCTCGGGCTGAAGCTGGATCGTCCCCGCCATCCCCTCTGGCGCGAGCATCATGATCCAGCCCGCCAGAATGAAAGGAATGAGTCGCATCCGCCTCCCGGTCACATCAGTTGATCAACCGCACCTTCCGGTTGCCTTTTTCAATCCAGCCAATCAGCACGGGTTTCTCGCCTGCTTTTTTCAACACCGCGAGGGATTTCTCGACATCCTGCTTACGAACCACCACCACCATGCCGATACCCATGTTGAACACCCGGTACATTTCCTCCCGGTCAACCTTGCCCACCTTCTGAATGAACTTGTAAATCTCCGGAATGACCCATGAACTCCGGTCAAACACCGCATTCACCGTCGCAGGCAATACCCGCGGCACGTTGTCCGGGAATCCCCCGCCGGTGATATGGGCCATGCCCCGGATTTTTACAGACTTCATCAGGGTGGTAACCGGCTTGAGATAGCTCTTATGAACCGCCAGAAGAATCTCTGACACCGTCTTGCGGGTGCCCGGCAAGACATCGGAGAGCTTTAGCTTGGCGGTTTCAAAAACCACTTTACGGGCCAGGGAATACCCATTGGTATGGAGACCGGAGGATGGAAGTCCGATCATGACATCGTCGGGCCGGATGGTTTTCCCCGTGATCACCTCACGACGGCCGACCACGCCGACAATCGTCCCGACTAAGTCATACTCGCTGGGAGGATAGAGCCCGGGCATTTCCGCCGTCTCCCCGCCGAGCAGGGCGCAGCCATTTTCGCGGCAGGCCTTGCAAAGTCCGCTGACAACCTGCTCAAAGATCCAGCCTTCGAACTTTGAAATACCAACATAGTCCATGAAGAACAGGGGTGTGGCACCTTGAACCAGGATGTCATTCACGCAATGATTGACGATATCCTGCCCGACCGTGTCATGCCGGCGCGCCATGGCGGCAATCTTGAGCTTAGTGCCGACGCCATCCGTGCTGGCCACCAGGATCTTATCTTTTCCCGGCGAGGCAAAAAAACCACCAAAGGATCCGATTTCGTTGAGCACCCCGGCGGTTCGCGTGGCCTTCACCATTTTCTTGATGGAGGCGATCCCGTTCATTTTTGAATCGATGTCGACTCCCGCCGCCGCATACGCCGACTTCGCCCGTTTGACAACTTTCTTACTCATAAAGGTCTTATCCTCTCCTGAAATCTACAATCAAAAATCAACATTCTGTAATGGCTCACAGTCCCACGGCCTTAAACGTCCTTGCCACATCCCGGAAATGAACACCCAGGTCGAAAACCTTATCGAGGTCAGAGGCGGTCACCTTTTCCATGATCTCGGAATCGGCCTCAATCAGTCCGCGCAGGCTCTGTCGCGTTTCCCAGGCGGCCATGGCATGACGCTGAACCATGCGATAAGCCTGTTCCCGGGTAAAGCCCACCTGGGTCAGCATCAACAGCACCTGCTGGGAATGAATCAACCCGTGGGTCATATCCAGGTTTTCCTTCATCCGCACGGGCGACACCACCAGGTTCCGCACCAGCTTCTCCAGGTTCACCAGCATATGATCCAAGGCGATGGTGCTGTCGGGCAGAATCACCCGTTCCACGGAAGAATGGGAGATATCCCGCTCATGCCACAGCGCCACATTTTCCAGGGCTGCGACGAGGTTCCCACGAAGCAACCGTGCAAGCCCGCACAGTTTCTCCCCCGTGATGGGGTTTTTCTTGTGGGGCATCGCCGAGGATCCTTTCTGATCCTTTCCGAAATATTCCTCAACCTCCAACACCTCGGTCCGCTGCAGATGCCGGAATTCTGTTGCCCAGCGATCCACCGAGGCGCCCACCAGGGCCAGAGCCGACATGTATTCGGCATGGCGATCGCGCTGAAGAACCTGGGTTGAAATCGCCGCGGGCTTGAGGCCAAGCTTGCCGCAGACATACTTTTCAACAAAAGGATCAATGTGGGCGTGGGTTCCGACCGCGCCCGAAAGCTGACCGACCCGGATGATGGCGCGCGCCGCCTCAAGGCGTGTCAGGGCCCGCCCGAATTCGTCATACATGAGGGCCATTTTCAGTCCAAAGGTGATCGGCTCGGCATGAACGCCGTGGCTGCGCCCGATCATGGGCGTATACTTGAATTTCCGGGCTTTCGCGGCTGCCACCTTGCGAACCGCCTTCACATCGGCAATCAGGATGTCCACCGCCTGAAGCATCTGAACCGCCAGGGCGGTGTCCAGGACATCCGAACTGGTAAGACCCCGGTGAATAAACCGCGAGGAAGGCCCGACATGCTCGGCAACATTGGTCAGGAAGGCGATGACATCATGATTGACCTTCGCCTCGATTTTATTGATGCGTTTGACGCTGAAGGTAGCGCGCGCCTTGATCCGCTTCAAATCGGCGGCAGGAACGACCCCCAGTTTATTCATGGCCTCGCAGGCCAGAATCTCGATTTTGAGCCACACGGCGAATCTATTCTCGTCCGACCAGATCGTGCCCATTTCCGGGCGGGTATAACGCAGAATCATGTGTTGTTTTCCTCCTAAAAACGCGGTCGAAGCCTATTGAATTTCGCCGTCTGACGCCAGAAAATAGCAGCCCTTTGATTGAAGATCGAACGAATTATGCGTTTTGGCCCCCAGCCCACACCCGCATGGCTTCCCGGACAGGGCGGAAAGAACGGCGATGGGCAGGCGAAGGACCGAGCTTGAAAAGCGACTCCATGTGAATTTTGGTGCCATACCCCTTGTGCCGGGCAAACTGATACCCGGGATACAAGGCATCCAGTTCGACCATCATCCGGTCCCGGGTCACCTTGGCAATGATACTGGCCGCCGCAATGCTGAGCGACCGGCCATCCCCCCCCACAATGGCACGCGAGGGACAGGGGAGCCCCGGCACGGGAAGTCCGTCCACCAGGACAAAATCCGGCAAAGGCGACAGGGCGTTGAGGGCGCGCGCCATTGCGAGGTGGGTGGCACGGAGAATATTGAGGCTGTCAATCTCGGCCACATCGGCGACCCCCACGCCAACGATACAGTGGCAGGGCCCGGTCAACAGGGCATAACTCTCATTACGCTGGGATTCAGTGAGGGTCTTGGAATCGTTGATAGCCTCAAGGAGACCGTACGATTCAGCCTCCAGGAAAGCGCGGTCAAAAACCAGCGCCGCCGCCACGACGGGTCCGGCAAGGGGCCCCCGTCCGGCTTCATCCACTCCCGCCAGCCGAACCATGCCGCTTTCCCAGGCCTGCCGTTCAAATTGAAGCAAGGGAATCCCTTACGCTTCGACCTTGTTCTTCGCGCGCAGCTTGGCACTCTTACCCACGCGGTCGCGCAAGAAATAGAGCTTAGCGCGCCGGTTCTGGCCTGAGCTTTCAACCTCGAGGCTGGCGAGGTTGGGGGAATTAACCGGGAAAATACGCTCCACGCCGACGCCATGCGAAATGCGGCGAACGGTAAACGTCTCGGTTGCGCCTGTTCCGTCACGGGCAATCACCGCGCCAGTAAACGCCTGGACGCGCTCTTTGCCACCCTCGCGGATTTTAACCTCGAGCTTAACGGTATCGCCGACGCGAAAAGAAGGCAAAGCCTCCTTGCGCAGGTTCTCTTTGTGAATCATGGCCAATGCTTTAGCAATCATAGTTCCCTCATTCTCAACAAGTCTGGTCTTCTTTCCTTCGTCCGGCGCTCCGACTGTTCTTTCCGCCACCGGGCTATTTCCTCATGATCCCCTGAAACAAGGATCGCGGGGACTTCCAATCCCCTGAACTCCCTCGGTCTCGTGTATTGAGGATACTCCAAGACGCCGTCCGTAAACGACTCTTCACGGATCGTCTCATCGTTCCCCAACACCCCGGGCACCAACCGAACCACCGCATCGATCACCACCGCCGCCGGCAGAACCCCGTTCGTGAGAACGTAGTCTCCGATCGAAATCTCATCCGTCGCGAGGTGCGTCCGAACCCGCTCATCCACACCCTCATAGTGTCCGCATACAAAAATCAAATGCCGGGCCTTCGAAAACCCGACCGCCTCAGCCTGAACAAACGGCCGCCCCTGAGGCGTCATCAGGATCACCCTCGCTCCGGGTGTCCGAACCGACTCCACGGCCTCGAAAAGCGGTTCAGGCTTCATCACCATCCCCGGCCCTCCTCCGAACGGACGATCATCCGTCGTTTTGTGCCGATCCGTCGTGAACCGCCTCAACTCCACCGTGTTAAAAACGACCGCACCCTTGTTCGACGCGCGCTTGAGGATGCTCTCTTCCAGGAAACCATTCAGCATCCCCGGGAAAAGGGTGATCACATCAATCCTCAGCGGCCCGTCCATGGGCTATTCCGCCAGTTCCAGAACCGTCCGGCATCCCTTTTGAACCGCATAATTACTGACCAGGGTTCGAAGCGCGGAAATTGTTTTTCCGCTTCGCCCGATCAAGCGACCCACATCCTTGGGATGACAGCGCAATTCCAGAATCGTCGTCTGCTTGCCCGTCACTTCCGTCACCACGACTTCATCGGGATGCTCGGCCATCGCGCGGGCGATGAACGTCACAAAATCCTTCATGCGCTTGCTTTGGCTGCTGCCCGGTTTTTCTTGATCAGGCTCTTCACCGTATCGCTGACCAGGGCACCCTTGCTGATCCAATGATCAACACGATCCATTTTCAATTCGAAATTAATCCCTTTTTTCTTAGGATCATACCATCCCACGATTTCCAGGTTCTTCCCATCACGGGGAGAACGGCTGTCCGTCGCCACCACACGGTAGCTGATATCTTTGTTTGCGCCCGTACGGGTCATTCTAATTTTAACTGCCATTCAATGCCTCCCTCAATCAAAACCACGTCCCGAAACCCAAAAAGGGTTCCGGCGCCAAGACTCAAAAGCCGCGCAATATGTCACATTCTCACCGGGGACGCAACCTCTTTTGCATGCTTCCCATCCGTTTGGCCATCTGGCGGGTCTGGTCGAACTGCTTGAGCAGTTCATTCACGTCCTGAACCTGGGTCCCGCTTCCCGCCGCGATCCGCCGTTTCCGGCTGGCATTCAGGATCTCCGGTCGGCGTCGCTCCCGCGGGGTCATGCTCTGGATAATGGCCTCGGCGCGCTTGGTCGACTTGGCAAAATCCTGTCCTTTTCCCGCCTCCCGGAGCTTGGCCTTGACCTGCCCCCCCATGGGCATCATCTCAATCAGGCTCTCCATGGACCCCATTTTCTTCAGCATCCTGAGTTGTCCCAGAAAATCCTCAAGATCGAGCCGGTTCTTGCGAACTTTCTGCTCCATTCCGGCAAGTTGCGCCAGATCAACGGAGTCCTGGGCTTTTTCGACCAGGCTGATGATATCGCCCATCCCGAGAATCCGGGAGGCCATGCGCTCGGGATAAAACGGCTCCAGTTCGACGATTTTCTCCCCCACGCCCGTGTACAGGATCGGGCACCCGGTCACCGCCTGAATGGACAACGCGGCGCCCCCGCGGGCGTCCCCGTCCAGTTTGGTGAGGATCAAGCCCCTGAGTTCCAGGGCCTTATGAAACACCTCCGCCACATGAACCGATTCCTGCCCGATGGCGGCATCCACCACGAGAACCGTATTCCGGCATTTGACGATCTCCCGGAGATCCTTTAACTCCTGAACCAGCTCCTCATCGATCTGGAACCGGCCGCCGGTATCAAACAGCACCACATCCCGTCCGGTCAATTCGGCGCGATCCAGCGCGCGCCGCCCCAGCGCAGGAACGGTTTCGCCAGGCTCCGGAGCCAGCATATCCACGCCCACCTGCTTGGCCAGAACGCCCAATTGCTCCACGGCGGCGGGTCGCCGGATATCGGCCCCCACCAGCAGCACATTTTTTCCATCCTTCTTCCAGAGCGAGGCCAACTTGGCCGCCGTGGTTGTTTTTCCCGAGCCATGCAATCCCACCAGCATGACGGGCGCGGGTAACGGATTGAGTTCCAGTCGGCGATTCTTCGGGCCGCCCAGCAACGTCACGAGTTCATCGTGCACCCGCTTGACGACCTGCTGACCGGGCGTGATGCTGTGAAGCACTTCCTCGCCGACGCATTGAGCACTCACGCGGGCCACGAAATCCCGGGCCACCTCGTAATTGACATCCGCCTCCAGAAGCGCCATCCGGACTTCGCGCATGGCATCCTTGATATTGGCTTCCGTAAGCCGCCCGTAGCCGCGAAGCTTTTTGAATACCGATTCCAACGAACTGGTCAGGGAATCAAACACATCTCACCTAGGCCTTCACCCTGCCGGCCGCAATACTGAAGACCAGACCGCCATCCCCCTTGATCACATTCACTTTTCCGGCATCCCGGAAGTCGCCCCGCAGAATTTCCTCAGCCAGTGGATCTTCCAGGTACCGTTGCACCGCCCGCCGCAGGGGCCGCGCTCCCATGGCCGGATCAAACCCCTTCTCCAGCAGGAATTCCTGCGCCTCGGGAGTCAACGCCAAATTGATCCCCTTCGCTTCCAGGCGGCTTTTCACCTTGCGGACTTCCAGTTCCAGGATGCGAACCATCTCCGGCCGCTCGAACTGGCGGAACACCACAATCTCATCGATCCGGTTCAGGAATTCCGGCTTGAACAGCCGCTTAACCTCCTCCAGCATCCGCGCCTTCAGGGTTCCGTAATCCACTGCCGGACCCGATTCGGTAAACCCGAGACCACCCTTCCTGATAAAATCGGAGCCCAGGTTGGTCGTGAGAATGATGACCGTGTTCCGGAAATCGACATGCCGCCCGGTACTGTCGGTCAGGCGCCCCTCCTCCATGATCTGGAGCAGCATATGCATGACATCGGGATGCGCTTTCTCGATTTCATCAAACAGCACCACCGAATACGGGCGACGCCGCACCTTTTCAGTCAGTTGCCCGCCTTCCTCATACCCCACATACCCCGGCGGTGAACCGACCAGGCGGGAAACGGTAAACTTTTCCATGTATTCGGACATGTCGAGCTGGATGAGGGCGCTGGAACCCTCGAACATGAACTCGGCTAGTGTTTTTGCCAACAGGGTCTTGCCCACCCCCGTCGGGCCCAGAAAGACAAACGAGCCGATGGGACGCCGGGGATCCTTCAAGTCGGCGCGTGATCTCCGGAGCGCCTTGGATATCGTGACAATAGCGTCCTGCTGCCCAATGACCGTTTTTTCCAGCTCCGTCTCCATATTCAGGAGGCGGGCCAACTCCTTGCCTTCCATCTTCTTCAGGGGCACTCCGGTCCACTTCGAGACGACGGCCATGACATCCTCTTCGGTGACCTTGATTTTTTTCTTTTTCCCGGCATCCTGCCACTTCTTCACATTCCCCTCGAGCGTCTCGCGCTCCCGCTTCTCGAGATCGCGAAGGCGGGCAGCAGCCTCGAAATCCTGGCTCTTGATGGCGACTTCCTTCTCCAGCCGGATCGCTTCAATGGCCTGTTCCTTCTTACGGAGCTCCGGTGAGCGGGTTGTGGCCAGGATACGCGCCCGGGCACCGGCCTCGTCAATCGTGTCAATCGCCTTATCGGGCAGGTTCCGACCGGACAGATACCGGTCCGTCAGCCGGGCGGCGGCATCCACCGCATCGTCGGTGATCTTGACGTTGTGATGCTCCTCGTACTTGTGGCGAATCCCCTTGAGGATGCGGATGGCATCCTCCACGCTGGGCTCCTCGACCTTCACTGTCTGGAAGCGCCGCTCGAGGGCACTATCCTTCTCGATATATTTCCGGTATTCGTTCAAGGTCGTGGCGCCGATGCACTGGAGTTCCCCTCGCGCCAGGGCCGGCTTGATGATGTTCGAGGCATCCATGGTTCCCTCGGCGGAGCCCGCCCCGACAATGGTGTGGATTTCGTCCACAAACAGGATGACATTGCCGTTCCGCTTGATCTCCTCCATCACCGCCTTGATCCGCTCCTCGAACTGTCCGCGGTACTTGGTTCCGGCAATCATGAGCGCAAGGTCCAGGGCGATCACCCGCTTATTGCGAAGGATGTCGGGAACCAGTCCCGAGATAATGACCTGAGCCAACCCCTCGACGATGGCGGTCTTTCCGACGCCGGCCTCGCCCAGCAGAACGGCATTATTCTTGGTCCGGCGGCACAGGATCTGGATACAGCGCTCCAGTTCGGATTCACGGCCGATCATCGGATCCAGGCCGCCCTTGCGGGCCAGCTCGGTCAGATCCCTTCCAAACGCATTCAAGGCAGGAGTCTTGGGCTTGGCGTCACCCGCCGCCTGGGCCTTGCTTTTCGGCTCCGGCGCGGGCGCGTCCTCCCCCGGCTCGTAATTGGGATCGAGCTCCTTCATGACCTCCACCCGCGTGGTATCGGGATCCACGTTCAAATTCCTCAGAACCTGGGCCGCAACGCCCTCACCCTCCCGTAGCAATCCCAACAGGAGGTGCTCGGTTCCGATGTAGGTATGATTCAGGGAGCGGGCCTCGGCGGCCGCCAGCTGGAGCACCTTTTTGGCACGGGGCGTAAAGGGAACATTGCCCACCGTCTTGGTTTCAGGCCCCTGCCCGACCGACTTCTCGACTTCCAGCCTGAGGGACTCCAGCGAAATTCCCATGCGCTCAAGCACCGTGACGGCCACACCCTGCCCCAGCGCGACCAGCCCTAACAGGAGATGCTCGGTTCCCACATACGAGTGATTGAACCGATCTGCTTCCCCGCGCGCCAACTGGATCACCTGTTGAGCCCGCGGCGTATAACTTCCTGAATTATCCATAACCCCACCCTCCTGCTCTCATCATCCCGTCACGTCATATCACCGTTGCCCGGCATACAATTTCCCGGATCAGCCGGGCACGCGCCTGATCCCGCTCATCGGGCGGAATCGGATGCCCCTCCGATTTCTGGAGGTGCCCCGGCAGCGAAAACAACGTCAACCGGTTGACGCTGTCCATATCAAGACCTTTTATCATACCAAGCTCGCACCCCAAACGCAATGCGGACAACATATCCAGGGCTTCCTGGGAGGTTAAAACCCGGGCATGTGACAACACCCCGTAAGCACGCCCCACATAATCCGCCACAGTCGCTTCGCGATGTTCACGCAACCTCGCCCGGGCATTGGCCTCATGATGGGCCACTTCGCCCACAATCTGGATCAACCGCTCAATAATCACCGGCTCCGTCTCTCCCAGGGTCGTCTGGTTCGAAATCTGGTACATATTGCCCGATGCCTCGGTGCCTTCCCCCTGAAGCCCCCTGACCGCCAGCCCGATCTTGGTCAATCCCTTGGTAATCGGCTCAATTTCGTTGATCAACCGGAGGCCCGGCGCATGAATCATGACGCTCGCCCGGAGCCCGGTTCCCACATTCGTCGGGCAGGCGGTCAGATATCCCAGCTCGGCTGAAAAGGCGTATCGAAGCGGCTTCTCCAGCTCGGAGTCCAACGCGCTGATTTCCTTCCAGAGTTCCGGCAATTGAAACCCCGGCCGCAAGGCCTGCAGGCGAAGATGATCCTCCTCGTTGATCATCACGCTCAACACCTCGTCCTGGCGGATCACAACCCCGCTCCCCCGTGATTTCAGGGCAAGGTCGTTACTGATCAGGTGCCGTTCGCGGAGAAACTCCCGGTCAACGGGCGAAAGCGCCTCCATCTCCAACGCCAGGCAAGGCGTTAAAGACGGCAGTGACTGAAGAATTCCCGACACCCGGCCCTGAATCCGGGTGCATTCATCCTCTCCAGCCCAGCCCGGAAAGGCCACTCCCTCAAGGTTCCGGGCCAGCCGGATCCGGCTGCTGACAATGATGCCCGGAAAAGCCCCCCCTCCAGCGTCCGGGCCGGAAGCCAGCCAGGAGCCCGGATTGTGAATCAGGTCATTGAGGGTCATGCCCGGCCTCCCGGATCTGATCCCGCAACAGGGCCGCCTCCTCGTAGTGTTCGTTCCGGATAGCCGCCTGAAGCTGCTTCCGGAGTTGCGCAAGACGGGCTTCCTTTTCCAATCCCCGGCTTTGGGACTCGGGCGCTTTTCCGGTATGCCGCCCCCCCTTATGCATGGCCGCCAGCATGGGGCCTAATTCGGCTGAAAAGGTCTCATAGCAGGACGGGCAGCCGAGGCGGCCTGTTTTCTTGAAATCACAGCCCCTCATATGACACTGGGGGCAACTTTTCCCAGAGAGGGCTCCCTCGCCCGAGTCCGCCTCCCCGGAAGTGCCCATCCCGAAAAGGATTTCCGGGATCGACATGACGCTCTGCACATTCAAGCCGCTTTCCTCGGCGCACTCCTCACAGAGATGAAGTTCCCGGGACTGCCCCTCCATCATCTGGGTGAGGTGAATAGTCGCCTCATGCTGCTGACAATGTTCGCACTGCATGCGACCTCCCGGCCTTACTTGATCGGCGTGCCGCTTGAAGACGCAAAGCGATGGAATGCGGAGGCCAACTTGCGGGTGGCCTTTCCAGGTTTTCCGGCGCCGATACTGCGCCGGTCAATCGTGACCACCGGGATCACTTCCGCAGCGGTTCCCGTCAGGAACACCTCATCCGCCGTGTAGAGCTCATACCGCGTCAGCACCTCCTCCCGAACCGTCATGCCGGATTCGGCGGCAAGCCGCATCACCACATTCCGCGTAATTCCCTCCAGCGTCCCGCACCAGGCGGGCGGCGTGAGCAGGGTGTTTCCACGAACCACAAAGATATTGTCGCCCGTGGCCTCCGCCACAAACCCCTGCGGATTCAACATCACCGCCTCCAGGCAACCGGAGTTAATGGCTTCAATCTTGGCCAACACATTGTTCAGGTAGTTCAGGCTCTTGATCTGGGGATTGATCGACTCGGTATGGTTCCGGATCGTTCCCACCGTGACAATGGACAACCCCTCATCGTACAGCTTCTTGGGATATAACTGGATCGTTCCAGCAATCACAATAACCTGAGGCTTGGCACAATTGTAGGGATTCAACCCCAGCGAGCCCACCCCCCGGGTAACAATCAACCGGACATATCCATCCATGACACGGTTGGCCAGACAGGTTCGCACAACCGCCCTGGCAACTCCTTCCCGGGTCAGGGGAATCTTCAGGTCAATGGCTTTTGCGGAGCGGAACAGCCGTTCGACATGCTCATCCAGCATGAAAACACGCCCGTTATAGGAACGGATTCCCTCAAAAACGCCGTCTCCATAAAGCAGTCCATGGTCAAAAACAGAAACCTTGGCATCCTTTTCAGGAACCAATTTGCCATTTAAATAGATCTTCATATTTCTCCTCACTTTGCCGGATTCATTTTTTCAGCAGCTAATTTTAACAAAAGCCCCCCCCTTCGGGCTATCATTCGTTTCACTGCGACTGAAGGCTAAAGACTAAAGACTGAAGGGGGAAGACCGAAGGGGGAAGGCGGATAGCACGTGATGTCATGCGATAATCCCGGGTTTATCGATTCCTATTTTACCTTCAGTCTTCAGCCTTCCCCCTTTAGCCTATCACTCTTAATGCTTGAAGCACCGTTGCCCCGTAAACACCATTGCCGCACCCGTTTCATTGCAGGCTTCGATGACTTCATAATCGCGCTCGGAGCCGCCCGGCTGAATCACGGCGGTGATTCCCTCACGAAGCCCCACCTCCACGCCGTCCCGGAACGGGAAAAAGGCGTCTGAAACCATACAGGCCCCCGCCAAGCCGCCCTTCAGCGCGACCGTCTCCTCATCAATCTTCCGGCGCTGTGCTTCATCGGCAAGGGTGTTATAAGGAATGCCATGGCGCTCCCAGCAAATCCGGTCTGAATAATTACGATACGCCTTGTCGCGGGCATACTGGGCCATTCCCACCCGATCCTGCCCCCCGGCGCCAATGCTGACGGTCACCCCGTCCTTGACATAGAGCACCGAGTTACTGATGACGCCGCACTCCACGAGCCATCCGAAAAGCAGATCCGAGTATTCCTGTTCCGAAGGCATCCGGTTGATCCGGTATTCCCGGCCCTTGAAAACCGCCTGGGCGGGCACCAAATCCGTCCGGGTTTTCGTTTGGGGAACAAAGGAGGTCTGAACAACAAGCCCGCCGTCCATGAGGGATTTCATATCCACCACCACGTCGCCGGCAAATTCACTCAACCGGGCCATGTTGCCGATCCGCATCACCCGCAGGTTTTTCTTTTTGGCAAACAGCTCCATGACGCCCGGTCCGAATTCGGGCGCCACAACCACCTCGGCATAATTCTCTATAATCAGGGCCGCTGTGTCGCGATCCACCTCCCGATTCAAGGCAATCGCCCCTCCAAACGCCGCCACCCGGTCCGCCATGTTGGCCTTGCGATACGCCTCCGCAAGGGAAGTCGCCCGGGCCGCCCCGCAGGGATTGTTGTGCTTAACGATCACGGCACAGGGTTCATCCATCAAGTAGCGCAGGATGTTCAGAGCGTTGTCCGCATCGGTGATATTGGTTTTCCCGGGATGCTTTCCGGATTGAAGCAACTCCACATCCGAGGCCAGATGCCGGCCTGGCTGAATGCAGGCGACATCCCCCAGGACTAAATTTCCGCCCACCCGCTTGTAGAGCGCTGCCTCCTGGCCGGGATTCTCGCCATACCGCAACCCCTTCCGGACCCCGTCAATCAGCCATGCCTGCTTTTCATACCCCAGGGTCTGCCGCTGCCCGTTCTCCTCGATAAAACTGATCTCCATCCGGGGCGGAAAATGATCATCCATAATGGTTTTATACGCCGCCTTGAAATCCTGTGTCGCCATGTCCGTCCACCTTTCTGAAATTAAATTACGCACCGATCAGAACGCGTCCATCCCCGCCACCTTACCGGATGACCCTTTTCCCGGGGCCATCACGCGTTCGGGATGACGGTTATCAATCGTCCGCCCCACAACGGCATATCGCGCAAGCCGCTCGGAGAGGGATAAGGCGTTCATCGGGTTGCGGGAACTGAAGAGCGACAGGTCGGGATTGACCGTTGCCAGTTTCTCATGAGCAATCAACGCCCAGGTCGATTCAGTCAGATGTCGGAACGGAGGCGTCATGATGATGGGGCAACTGAAGGTCTGGCGCGAACTGTTGATATCCACCCCGCTGATTTCCATCAGCTCATTTTTCGCGCAAAGTGCCTGAAGCCGGAGTAATTGAGCCAGCGTGTTCCGGGGCGGCATATAGGTGATGGCCTTGAACCCGATCCGCTTCAATTCAGGCACCAGCGTATCCAGATAATCATCCTCAAACTTCTCCGCCTTTTTGTCCCCGGTCGGGGACTCGCCGACATCTCCCAGATAAGCATAGGCGGGAATGGCGCCGATATCATTGGCGAATTGAACGGCCTTCACAATCGGAATGCATTCCCGGCTGCCGGGCTGAACGAACATACGGGGAACCAGAGAGGCCTTGAACAAGCCCAGAAGATCATAGGCGTAGTGGGGATTGGCGGGATCCAGAAGGACACTCTCCAGCTTGACCGGAACCTCGGTGTCCAACTTCTCCCGGACAAACCGGATCAGGGCCAATCCCTTGCCATGCGCCTCGATCAATTTCAGCGACAGCGCATAAAGAATGTGCCGTTCTGTAATAGACCCCCCCGCTGCCGCCTGTGAAAGAGCCGCCACATCCCGGTCAAACTCCAGAGGCGCCATCCCGACTTCACCGAGAATTCCATTAAGACGGTCCACCTGCAGGCGATTACGCCCGATGCGGGCCTCGTTCATGGGCCGCAGAAAGTCCCGGGCCGCGCCGAACTGTGTGGCGGGAATGCCATGGACGGCCATATAGCTGTTGTTCAGGGTATCGGGGTTATTGGTCTTCCGTCCCTCAACGACCGTGCCGGTCATATCCACCCGCATTTCAAACCCGGCGGTGGAGGCGATATTGATGGCTTTGCAGGCCTCAAGCATTTCGGCGCACCCGGAAACCGAGTCATGATCCATGATCCCCACCGCCTGAAGGCCGGCCTGCGCGGCCTTCACCGCCGCCATGACGGGGGTATAGGGACTGAACGAATAAATGGTATGGACGTGGTTGTTGACTTCATCGGTGAGCGTCACGCCCTGCTTTACCGAGTCGCCCAGTTCCCGTACCGCCGCCAACCGTTCCGCCACATTCAAGCTGTTCAGCCTCGCCGTGTTCATCCTTCGCTCTCCATTTATTTTAATTCCAAGTCAGGAAGGACGGTCTTGGCGAGGTCTTCAATGCTGGAATGGAATCGGACCGCCTCGTTCAGGTACTTGGCCGCCTGGGCCCGATGCTTCTCGTTCCGCCCGGTCGCCTCATAAATATACAAGGCCACTGCAAAATAATACTGGGCTTTTTCACGTTTGGTCAGATCCCCGTTCTCAACATAGCGTTGCACAAAACGCATCATCTGCGCGGGCGGCAGCGTGATCCAGGGAACCTGCCCGCCCCGGATCATGATCTTCTCGGCGTCTGCTCCCAGAATATCCTTGGCGCCCAACCAGCCAAAGGCATAACCACTGCCGGGATTGCTTGCCACATCAGCCTTGACGCCTTCAATAATCAGTGTTTTGAGCTCGGCCAAAAATTGGTAGGCCTTGACCGCCTGCTTACCGGCGGCCTTGCCCTCATCCGTCTTCAGGCTCTTCACGCACTGCTCGATCTTGACTTGCGCCTCCTTGAACAGATGCTGTTGTATCAGAAGTCCGGCTTCTTTCCGGGTGGCGTCAATCAGGTCAAGCTCAGCCTGGATTCCTGCTTTTTTCGCCGCCTCCACCTGTTCCTTCGCGAGCCGCTCCGCCTCGATCTTATCCGCCTCGGCCTTTTCAAGGGCAGCCCGTTCCGCAGCCGCCCGGCCCGCCACCAATTCTCGCTCAAGTTTCTTTTTCAGGATCTCGAAGCGGTCCACTGCTTTCCGAGCCTTGTCGGTTCCTTCGGAAATGGATTGAACCAGCTCGGAACATCTCACCGGAACATTCGTCAACCCCATCAATTTTTCATGAATACTCACTGAATTCGAAAGGGACAGCATCGTCGTCCTGTTGGAGCTCACCAGGTCGGAAAGCCCTTTCAGTTCGGAGACTACAAAAGCCAGCGTCCCGGTGGCATAGTGCTGCACCAACTCCAGATCCGCCAGTACATTGGTCCTGTCCGATTCCAGAGAGATCACCGCCCCAGTCGTCATCAACGTCACCACCGCTGTGGCGTTGGAAAGCCACCCGTCGGCCCGAACGGTGTAATTCGACACATCCCCCGAAATCCCTTGCAGATCAGCCAGAATCTGGCCGGCCTTTTTCCGGTATTGGGCGGCCAGCGCCTTTTCCTTGTCTTCGGCCGCCTGCTTTTTCTGACTGGCCACATACCCTGCGATCAGTCCCGCCAAAATCAAAACCCCCAGCACCACTCCCACGGCGATTTTCACCTTACGGAATGAGCGCGGGCGCTTAACCGCATCCGCTTTCACCGAACTATTCAAAGGGGCCACTGGCACCTCGTCTGACACGGAGGGGGGGGCACTGACAAAAGCCGCCCCCTTCTTCTTGGCTAAAATGATTTTTCCGCCTTTTTTCGACAGCTGACCGTGGGACTCCACCGCCGGAGGCTTCAAGGAGGGAAGAATTCTTCTCATATCCGCCACGACTGACGCATAATTCGGATAACGCCGCAGGGGATCCGCCTCGAGCATACGCCCGACCAGGGCCTCAAGCTCGGGATTGACAAACGGGCGCAATGAACTCAGGCGCGGCGCGGGACTTTTAAGCCGCGCCTTGACCACATCCATCGGGGTGGCCCCGTCAAACGGGGGCTGCAAGGTCAGGGCATGAAACAAGGTTCCACCCAAACTGTAAATATCGGAGCGGGCATCGGACACATGGCCCCTGAGTTTTTCGGGTGCAATATAATAGGGCGTGCCCCAGATTCCCTTTGCGGCTCCGCCTTCACTACTTTCCTTGAACCGCGCCAGACCAAAATCCACCACCTTGGCAATTCCATTGTTGTCCAGCAGGATGTTCTCCGGCTTGACATCGCCATGAATCAGATTGATGGCCGCAGCGGCATTCAACCCCTCCGCCACATCCAACGCCATCTTGAGCACCAGGGCTTCATTCAGAAGTTCGCCCCCGGCAATCATCTGATCCATCCGCCCGCCTTCCAAAAGCTCCATCACCATGTAGGGCTGGCCGTGGGATACCCCGAACGAGTAAATCTGGACGATATTGGGATGATTCAACGCGGCCGCCGCCTGGGCTTCCCGCCGGAATGTTTCCACGAATTCGGGATTCCCCCCGAAGGAAGATTGCATGACCTTGATCGCCACCCAGCGATCCAGCCCGGTATCCCGCCCGCGATAGACGGCCCCCATCCCCCCCTTGCCCAACAGGTCAACCAGCAGGAATGCCCCCATTTTCGCGGGAACATGCTGTGTCGTTCCGCACTCGGGACAGGCGATTTCAACAAACGCGGCAAGACCGGAGACGTCCATCAGGTGATGGCATTTCAAGCAGGTGGTTTCATGGACCGGATCCATGATGATGTCGCTGTGTCCTGTCTCCATATTTATCCCTAAACCTATTGTTTTAGAGCGGCGATTCTGCCTATTATGAGGTTCCATGTCTATAGAAATTGAGGTCGATTAACGTTATGAATCCCGTCTGCTTTCACATCGGATCCCACCCCATTTACTGGTACGGCGTGCTGATGGCGCTCGCCTTTCTGGCGGGAATTTCCCATTGGCACTGGCTGGGCCGGCGAACCGGCCGGGATGTTTCCCTGGCCGGAGACCTCGCCTTCTGGCTCATGATCGGGGGCATCGTCGGCGCCCGCATTGCCTATGTCCTTTCCAATTTCGATTATTTTCGCGCCGCTCCCCAGGAAATCATCCGGATTGACCAGGGCGGCCTGATTTATTACGGGGGCTTTATCGGGGGCGCGATCCTATTTTTCATCGTGGCCCGGTGGCGGCGGATCAATCCCCTTGATCTTGCCGACTTCACCATCACTGCCCTTCCGCTTGGACATGCCTTTGGCAGGGTCGGCTGTTTTCTTAACGGCTGCTGCGGAGGCGCGCTCGCGCCCCATCCGTCGGGACTGACCTGCGGCCTGGCTCATTACCCGGTTCAGCTCTATGAGGCCCTCTTGAATCTGAGCCTCTATGCGTTCCTGACCTGGTTCTACCTGATTCGTCGCAAGGCCCGGAATGGCACGGTTCTGGCCCTTTATCTGGTGATCTACCCGATCATCCGGTTTCTGCTGGAATTCATCCGGGGCGATGACCGCATGCGCCTGGGCGCTCTCAATGTGGCCCAGGAAATCAGCCTGATCCTGATGACGGCGGGACTGATTCTCTGGTGGTTTGTGCGACATCACCCCACCCCGTCGCTCAAAACACAATCCGTTCCACGCCCCTGAATACCGGATATCAATGGACACAATCCGCCATTATCGTTCCACTCCTGAAGGCGCCGGAAAACGACTGGACGCCTGGCTGAGCACACAGGCGCCCGACCTGTCCCGGGCCCGCATCCAGACTCTTATTCAAGAGGGACATATTCTCCTGAACGGGAAGCCCTCCAAGCCCAGCCATAAACTGGTGGTCGGTCAAACCGTCACCCTCTCCATTCCCCCGCCCGTAGTGATCGAACTGAAGCCGGAAGCCATCCCGCTGGACGTCCTGTACGAGGATTCCGATCTGATTGTGATCAATAAACCCGCCGGACTGGTCGTCCACCCCGCCGCCGGCCACGCCTCCGGAACCCTCGTCAACGCCCTGCTCGCCCACTGCCCCGATCTTGCCGGCATCGGCGGGGAGAAGCGGCCGGGCATTGTGCATCGCCTCGACCGCGATACCACGGGGGTGATGGTGGTGGCGAAGAACGAGACGGCCATGCGCTCGCTGATGAATCAATTCCGGCACCGGCAGGTGACCAAGGAATACCTGGCGCTCGTATGGGGCCACCTGAACCCGTCAGCCGGACGTGCGGAAACCCTCATCGGAAGAAATCCGAACGACCGGAAGAAAATGTGCACAAAGCCCCATGTTGGTCGCGCGGCCATCACGCTTTACGATACCCAGGAAAAATTCGCGGCAACCTCCCTGTTGCGTGTCCGTATTGAAACCGGCCGCACCCACCAGATCCGCGTCCATATGGCCTTCCTCGGCCACTCCATTATCGGCGACCCCAGCTATGGACGACCCCGTCGCGATAGTCTGCCCGGCTCCGTTCCCACCCGGCAAATGCTGCATGCCGCCCGATTATCCTTCATCCATCCCGTCACGGAAAAATCCCTGTCCTTCGAGGCACCCCTGCCGGCGGATATGCGCGATCTGATTGAATCACTGCGGTGACTTAGGCTTTGAAACGCATGTCTTTGGCCGCCTTGACTTCATCCAACCGGCCGACCGGCGTGTTGCGCGGCATGGCGGGAAACTGCGAGGGATCCCGATCCGCCAGATCAGCGATTTCAAGCATCATGTCAATCAACTCATCCATCTGCTCCCGGGACTCGGTTTCAGTCGGCTCAATCATCAGCGCCTCCTTGACCACGAGCGGAAAATAGACAGTGGGCGGATGGAGTCCCCGTTCGATCAGAGCCTTGGCCACATCGATGGCATGAACCCCCTTCGCCGCCTGACGCGAGGCGCTGAATACGCATTCATGCATGCACAGCCGGTTATAAGGCAGGTCGTAGCGCGCCTTGAGCCGGGCCTGGATGTAATTGGCGTTCAACACGGCATTCTCACTCACCCGCCTCATCCCTTCACCGCCCAGGAGCAGCATATACGCATAGGCCCGCAAAATGATCCCGAAATTTCCGTAGAACGAGGCGATATAGCCAATACTCAGGGGCCGCTCATACTCAAGCGCAAACGTGCCATCGGCCCGCTTGACCACAATGCTGGTCGGGAGAAAGGGAATCAATTTCGCCTTTACGCCAACCGGCCCGGAGCCGGGCCCGCCACCACCATGGGGGGTTGCAAAGGTCTTGTGCAGATTCACATGAACCACGTCAAAGCCCAGATCCCCCGGCCGGCAGCGGCCCAGCAGGGCATTCAGGTTGGCTCCATCATAATACAGAAGCGCATCGCGCTTGTGGGCCAGTTCGGCAATTTTCAGGATATCACGCTCAAACAGGCCCAGCGTGCTGGGACAAGTAAGCATCACCGCCGCCACCTCGTCATCCAGCGCCGCCTCATAGCGGGCCAGATCAATCCCGCCATCCGGGCCGGTGGGGATACTGATCACCGTATACCCTGCAATCGCCGCACTGGACGGGTTGGTTCCGTGCGCGGAGTCGGGAATGATAACCTTGGTTTTCCGGTTCCCCTTATTCTTGTGATAAGCGGCCACCAACATCATGCCCGTCAGTTCCCCATGCGATCCCGCCATCGGTTGAAGACTGAACCCGTCCATGCCCACAATCTCAGCCAACCAGCGTTCGGTTTCAAACAGGACTTCCAGGGCACCCTGCGTGAGCATTCCGCCGCCTCGAAGCTGGGGAAGCAGCGGATGCAAAGAGGCAAACCCGTCCAGCGACGCAATCCGCTCGCAGACCTTGGGATTGTATTTCATCGTGCAGGAACCCAGCGGATACATATTGGCATCCACGCTGAAGTTGTTCCGGGACAAATTGGTGAAATGCCGAACCACATCGAGTTCCGAGACCTCCGGAAGTTCGGCCGCCTGCCCCCGGAAATATTTATGAGGAATCCGCAATTTCACGGCGGCCTCCGCAGGAGTCAGGCGCGGCAGATTATCGGCCCGCCGACCGGGCGCGGATTTTTCGTAAATCAACTTGCTCATAACACGCCCTCCAGCGCCTCGGCGAACATGCCGATTTGCTCACGGGTCCGTTTCTCGGTGACCGCGACCAGAAGATAATTATCCATCCCCTTATAGTACCGGCCCAGGGGAAACCCGGGGGAAAACCCGCGATCGATCATACGCGACACGACCCCGCTCGCCTCGCAGGGAAGTTCAATCGTGAATTCATTGAAGGTGGGGGCACTTTTCTTGACCTCAACGCCGGGAATGGCGCTGAGCCGGGTCTTGGCGTATTCCGCCTTCAGGGCACAGGTTTCCGCAAGCTCCTTGAATCCGTGCTTCCCCAGCCAGGACAGGTAGATCAAGGCACGCAGGGCACACAGGGCCTCATTGGAACAGATGTTCGACATCGCCTTTTCACGGCGGATATGCTGCTCGCGGGCCTGAAGGGTCAGCACGAACCCACGGCGCCCGGCGCCGTCCAGCGTGGCCCCGGCAATCCGGCCGGGCATCTTGCGGACATGCTCCATGCGGGTTGCCATAAATCCCAGATAGGGGCCGCCGAAAGACAGCGGCAACCCGAGGCTCTGCCCCTCACCGGTTACAATATCCGCACCCATCTGACCGGGAGTCTTGAGCAGCCCGAGCGAAATCGGGTAGACCGACATGATGGCCATACAACCCTTTTTGTGCGCCGTCTCAATGACGTCGGTGAAATCATCCACCGCGCCAAAAAAATTAGGATTCTGAAAAATAACGGCTGCCGTTGTGTCGTCCAACGCCCGGGTAATCCGGTCGTGGTCACTCTGGCCATGCACCACCGGGATTTCCTCAAAGTCAACGGCCAGGTTGCTGGTGTAACTGACGAGGATGTTCCGGTGAATGGGGTTTACCCCGCTGTCGAGCAGGATTTTCCGGCGGCCCGTGAGGCGGATCGCCATCATCGCGGCCTCGTACAGCGCCGTTCCACCGTCATACAGCGACGCATTGGCCACCTCCATATCGGTGATGCGGCAAATCGCAGTCTGGTATTCAAAAATCGCCTGAAGCGTCCCCTGCGAGGCTTCCGGCTGGTAGGGCGTATAGGCCGTATAGAACTCGCTGCGGGCCGACAACTCATCCACACAGGCGGGAATAAAGTGATCGTAATAGCCGCCCCCGAGAAAGGAAATCAGGCCATGGGCATTGCGGCGCGAGAGCTGGTGAAGATGCTCATACACCTCTGCCTCGCTCCGGCCTGCCGGCAGGGCAAGACCCGGACTCCGCACGGAGGCCGGGATATCCGCAAACAAGGCGTCCACATCCGGAACGCCAATGGCTTTCAGCATGACCTCCCGGTCGAGATCGGTAGTGGGAATGTAGGGCATTTCAGTGCTCCGCCAGGAAGGCCTCGTATTCGACCGCCGTCATCAGGGTTCCCAGCGTGGCGCCATCAAAGGGTTTCAGCTTGCAGAGCCACCCCTCGCCAAGAGCGGCCTGGTTGATCAATTCAGGGGCGGAGGCCAGCTTCCCGTTCACTGCGCTTACCGTACCCGCAACCGGCGCATAAACATCGCTGGCCGCCTTGACCGACTCGACCACCAGCAGCGAATCATGGGCGTTGACGACTTTGCCGACTTTCGGCAACTCCACAAAGGTGATATCCCCGAGGGCTTCCTGGGCGTGGTCGGTAATCCCCACCGTCGCCTCGTCCCCCTCCACCTTCACCCACTCGTGATCCCGCGTGAAATAAACAGTATTCGAAGCCATGTATCACTCCTTCTTGTTTCAGACAGCCTTGTAAAAAGGGGTTTTCACCACCTCTGCGTCCAGCCTGTTCCGGCCGGTATCCACCTGGATCCGGGTTCCCGGCACCGCGTGAGCCCGTTCCACATAGGCAAATCCGATGACGCTTTGCAGCGTCGGCGAAAATGACCCGCTCGTCACCATCCCGACGCGACCGCCATCGGCCAGCACCACCTGCCCGGCACGGGCGGCTTGGCGTCCCTCGATCTTGAACCCCACCAGAACCGTGTTCGGCCCCTGTTCTCGATGACGGCGCACCGCCTCGCTCCCGACATAGGGCTCCGTCTTCGCGGCATATCGCTCCATCGCCGCCTCGACCGGGGTTACCTCCCCTGACAATTCATGCCCGTAGAGAGGAAGCCCGGCCTCCAACCGAAGCGTATCCCGCGCCCCGAGTCCGGCCGGCTTGACGCCCGCCTCCACAAAGCGGGTCCACAACTCCAGGATCCGGGCTGCATCCACATACAACTCGACTCCTTTCTCGCCCGTGTAGCCGGTTCGACTGACAATGGCCTCCCCGCCGAAATCAAATGTCTTGAACCTGAAATAGGCCAGTGAGGCCACCTCGACGCCCAGAACCTGCTGAACCTTGCTAAACGCATTAGGCCCCTGCACATCGATCTTGGCCAGCTGCGTAGAGACATCCTCAAAGGCGACCCCGGCGGGCAAGCGTGACCGAATCCACTCCCGATCCTGAGACAGGGTTCCGGCATTGACCACAACCAGCCAGCGTTCGACATTGAACCGGTAGGTGATCAGGTCATCCAGGATCCCCCCCTCCTCATTCAGGAGAAAACCATATTTGCATTGTCCAGCCTTCATGCCCCGGATATCGGTGGTCAACAAACGACTGAGCCCCTCCAGCGAACCCGGCCCGGCGACCCAAAACCGGCCCATGTGGCAGGTATCAAACATCGTCACATCCGTCCGGGTCCGGTGATGCTCGGCCATAATCCCGTCATACTGAACCGGCATAAACCACCCGCTGAAGTCGACCATGCGGGCACCCAGTCTGACATGGGCATCACAAAGAGGCGTTCTCTGAATAGAGGTCATAAGGGCACGGATTGAAGCGGAAATCATACCGGGATGCAACGACAAAGGGGATCTACTTGATGACTTCCGTCATCTTGAAGATGGGCAGGAACATACAGACCACGATTCCGCCAATGACCACCCCGAGGAACACCATGAGCAGCGGCTCCAGGAGCGAAGTGAGGGAGGCGAGCATGGTCTCGACTTCATCATCGAAGGTATCCGCCACACTGGCCAGCATTTCATCCACCTTGCCTGTTTTTTCGCCAGCCGACAGCATTCTCACCACCAGGGTCGGAATGCAGTCCTTGCCATCCAGACCGGATGAAAGCGTATCGCCATGTTCAACCGCCTTGCGGGCATCCATGATCGCCGCCTCGATCACCAGGTTTCCGGCGGCCTTGGCGACAATCTCCAGGGCGTTCAGGATGGGCACGCCGCTTTGAACCAACTGGCTGAGCGTCCGGGAGAACCGGGCCACCGCCACTTTCTGAACCAGGATCCCGAACACGGGCGCCTTGAGCGCAAACCGATCGAGCGCCCAGGCACCGGATGCTGTTTTTTTCCATTTCCTGAAAAGCCAGACAGCGAGAATAATGGAAGGCACGATGATCAAGGCGTAATGCTTGATTCCATTGCTGAGATCCACGAGAAACTGGGTCGGAGCCGGCAGTTTCCCGCCAAAATCCTTGAACATCCCCGCAAACACCGGAACGATGAAAATAATCATCCCCGAAGCGATAATCAGGGACATGGACAGCACCACAACGGGATAGGTCATGGCGGATTTCACCTTGCGTCGCAACCGGGCAGTCGCCTCCAGCAATTCGCCGATCCGCTTCATGGTTTCGGCAAACTGACCGCTTTGCTCCCCGGCCCGAACCATGTTGACATACAGAACGTCAAAGATCTGGGGCAACTGCTGCAGGCTTTCCGAAAACGAGGACCCATTTTCGATGCTTTTCCTCACCATCCCGATGGCAATCTTGAAATTGGGATTGACCGCCTGCTCCTCAAGCGTTTCCAGGGAGGCAACAATCGGCATTCCTGCCGAGAGCATGGCCGCCATCTGGCGCGAAAAGCCGGGGAGTTCCTTGCGCTGAATATTATTCGCCCCGTGGATTTTCTGTTTCGCCTTCGACGTCGTCCGGGCAACCTGGGCCGTTATCGTTTTCTTTGGCGGCGCTGCAGGAGGAGAAGACGGTCGCGTGCCGACTGCCGCCGGAACGCTTCCCCGGGAACTGGATCGTAGGATTGGACTCATCGTGGATTCCCGCTATTCTCCGCCCGTCATTTCCATGGCCGACTCCAGCGAGGTGAGCCCCTCCCTGACTTTTTGCAAGCCGGCCTCCTTGAGGGTAATCATGCCATTGGCGCACGCCACCTCCCGGATTTCCCCGCTGGTCGCGCCCTTCATGATCAATTCCTTGATGTTATCCAGAACCGGGAGCACTTCCATGATCGCGCCCCGCCCCTTGAATCCCGTATGATTGCATTTCGGGCACCCCACCGCCTTGTAAACCGGAACATATCCGGTATTGGTTTCGCCGGCTTTTAAAAAATACGCCGGATCGATTTTGTTCGCCACCAGGACGTCCACAGGCAGCTCAATCTGCTGACGGCACACCGTGCAAAGCTTCCGATACAGGCGTTGAGCCTGGGACAGCACCAGTGACGAGGACAGCAGGAAGGGCGGAATCCCCATGTCAATCAACCGGGCAATGGCACCGGCGGCATCATTGGTGTGCAGCGTGCTCAATACCAAATGCCCGGTCAGCGCGGCCTTCACCGCAATTTCGGCAGTTTCGCCATCGCGAATTTCACCCACCAGAACGATGTCGGGATCCTGCCGGAGAATGGACCGGAGCGCCGCCGAAAACGTCAGGCCGACTCCCGCATTCACCTGAATCTGGTTGATTCCAACCAACTGGTATTCCACAGGATCCTCACAGGTCACGATGTTGACATCGGGCTTGTTCAATTCCTGGAGGCAGGAATACAAGGTGGTCGTTTTCCCGCTTCCGGTCGGCCCTGTCACCAGAATAATCCCGTGCGGCTGGCTGATGGCATAGGACATGGCCTTGAAGGCGTGCGCCTCCAGCCCCAGCCCTCCCAGGCTCGGGAACAGAGCGCTTTTATCCAGTACGCGCATTACCACTTTTTCCCCGTGAATGGAGGGAAGAATGCTGACGCGGATATCCACTTCCTTGCCCAGCGCCTTGATTCTGAACCGGCCATCCTGCGGAATCCGCCGCTCGGCGATATCCATGTCGGACATGATCTTGATGCGGGAGATGATTGCCGGCTGGTAGCTTTTAGGCGGACTCGGCCGTTCAGACAAGGATCCATCAACCCGGTACCGGATCCGGAGCGTTTTTTCCTGGGGCTCGATGTGAATGTCACTGGCCCGGGTTCGCAGGGCCTCCACCAGCATCATATTCACCATGCGGATGACCGGGGCGCCTTCCGCGCTCTCCATCATCTCCTCGAGGCTGAGCTCCTGTTTTTCCTCTCTTCCGACCTGAATATCATTGTCGGAATCCTTCATGATGTCTTCGAGATTAATCTGGGATTCCACCTCAACCGGCGTGAGGGCCTTTGCCAGGGCATCCTGAACCTCCTTTTCAGAGGCAACCAACGGCAGGATCTGCAACCCGGTGATCATATGAAGCTCATCAATCGCCAGGATGTCGAACGGATCACCCAACGCCACAACCAACGAGCCGCCCGCCTTCATCATGGGGAGCGCCAGCCGTTTACGAAGCACGTCGGCGGGAATTATTTCCAGAACCTGGGGATTCGGCGTAAAATGAGCCAGGGTGATAGGCGCCATGTGGAGATATTCCGCCAGACTGAGAGTCGCCTCCACGGGAGTGATGATCGCGTTGTCGAGCAGGTATTTCTCAAGCCTGAGGGAAGCCTGTTGGGCACGCTCCTGAGCCTGCTTTAAGGCGTCCGCCGTAATGGCGCCACGCCGGATCAGAATGTCCGAAATTCTTGAATTCTGGGAAAAAGTCGACATAAAACAGCCCTACTTCTAGGCGAACTCCGGACAAGAGTCAAGAGGGCTCACCCCTCAATACACATCGCGGGTATCCACCTCATCACGCGGGACGCCCTGGGCCCACTTCGCCGCACGCCGCCGGGCCCGCCAATAGAACAACACTCCCAGAACCGGAATGAACGCCGTATTCAGCAAAACCAGAACGGTCAAATCCCGTGGCATATCAGCCAGAACGGCAAGTCGCTCGGGCATGGTCACCATCACGATCGGGTAAACCGCGAGAAACACCACCGGGACCACAACCATGACACAGATCATTCCCCGGACATAATCCGAAAACTTCGCTGTCATAAGAGCGCCCTTTCTATTTCTGTTATTCTTCACGCACCATGAGACGGCAACGCACCGTTTTCATTCAGATATTCAAGAATCTCCTCGGGAAGCGGCCCCTTCCCGGGCCACGGAATCTTTCTCATGACCGACGTCGTCGAATCCGGACTGCCTATCCTGAACATCAAAGGAGTCCCGGGTAAAATAATACAGGGGGGGAATTCGCCTCCGTGCATCTTGATAAACTTATCCAGTTTCGGTGGGATGACGCCAAGACCGTTATACTGGATATACTCCCCGCACACCTGATACAGCCGCTCAGGATTCTTCGACTCCTCCTTGATAGAAGCCGACACATCCTTCCGTTTCGCCGAACCGCCCTTCTCCACCCGGTTCTTTCCGTACACCGCCCAGACAAACTTGATCTCGGTCAACTTTTTGACCCGCTCGGAGGATAAGGTGCCCATTTTTTTACGGTGCCGCTGGTTCGCCACCCAGTTTGCGAGATTGGGATCCGCCGGACAGGAAGAGGGAACATCGCAGTCCCCGTGTTTCTTCTTGTACTTGAGGAGGCGCTGAAACATATCGTTCCAGCCTTTTTCGGCGGGTGCCCAGACGAATCCCACTTGATCCAGGCGAGCCGCCAGGCTTTTCTGCAACTCCCCCATCTTGTGCCGGTAGCGTTGCATCGCCACCCAGCGCCCGAGTTGCAGGTTCAGCTTCCAATTCGCCGGAACATGACAATGCCCCCGCTCCTTCTTGAAAGCCTCAAGAATGCGAAACATGTCTTCCCAGTTCATGCTTTGCCGCGCCATGACACATCCTCGCTGTGATTCGAAACCACCACATCATTCCCCACGCCCCAGTATTCTGTCACGCGGGATTAGCTTCTGACAACTTCTTTTATACCGTTACTTTTTTGACGCCTCCCGCAACCCCTTAAAGCGAGCGGACCCGGAGAGCCTCCCTGATGGCCGCATCAATATCACCCTCGGTAAAACGGTCGGTAAGCTTCTTCGTCAATTTTCCCTGAGCATTATAGACCCAGAACTGGGGAAGCCCCTGAATGTTCAGTGCCGTCAAAATGGGCGCCTTGAAATCCTGAACAACCACCTTCAACAGCACGACACGATTCATCTTTTTGGAGGCCAGCGCCTGAATATAATTCCCCTCCCGGATACTGGTCAGCGATCGGGGATGATGAAATTGGATCACCGTGATAAACCCCTTTTTCACCGCAGCATCAATATCGATCTCTTCGCCCCGGCTGATCACCGTGGACTGATCGTCCTCGATTTCCCGCCATTTGCCGGTACGCTGCCAGTCCCGGGGCTTGACCGCCTCCTCCAGGTCGACATGAGGCGGCGTCACACTATTTACAGTGGGTTCACCCGGCGGAAGGGGCTCCTCTTCCGCGGAGTTCTGGGTTTTACACTGCATGGACTTGAGCAGGATCACCGGCTCACTCAGCATCTGTTTGTTTTTCCTAAGCTGCACAGTGTTTTGATCGAACCGGATAAACTCGGCGGAATCATACTGCTTCATGGAAAATTTAAGAGAGACCGGGAGAGGGGCATCGGGAACAATACTTTTGATGTCCAGGGGATATCCGGAATACGTCGAGCCATCAGCCGCCGTAATCGAAAATTTCCGCCCCGCAAAACCCGTCAGACGCCCCTTGATAATCTGGCCGTTTTGAAGCGTCAGTGTATCGGCTCCGGCAATCGACACCAACAGCATCGAACAAACACATCCTGCGAACAAATTCATCATAACCCTCATTATTCCCACTCGATCGTGGCCGGCGGCTTTGAACTAATGTCATACACCACGCGATTGATTCCCGAGACCTCATTGATGATCCGGGTCGACATCCTGGCCAGGGTATCGTACGCAACCCGGGACCAGTCCGCCGTCATCCCGTCCTGACTCTCCACAATACGGATCGCGGCGACATTTTCATACGTCCGGCTGTCTCCCATGACCCCCACCGTTTGAATGGGAAGCAACACGGCAAAGGACTGCCAGATCTTCGAATACATGGGGTCTTTCAGCATTTCCTCCTGGACCCGCTGATCCGCCTTCTGCAGCAGAGTCACGCGCTCCGCCGTCACTTCACCCAGAATCCTGACGGCCAGCCCCGGTCCCGGAAACGGCTGCCGGTTGACCAGATAATCCGGCAACCCCAGCTCCCGCCCCAGCAGACGCACCTCATCCTTGAAAAGCTCGCGCACCGGCTCAATCAGCTTGAACTTGAGATCCGCCGGCAACCCCCCCACATTATGATGACTTTTAATCGTCACGGAGGGCCCCCCGAGCGGCGAGGCGCTTTCAATGACATCCGGGTACAAGGTTCCCTGCGCCAGGTAATCCACCCGTCCAAATTTTCGAGCCTCTTCCGAGAACACATCAATAAAGGTTTTTCCGATGGCCTTGCGTTTCAGCTCGGGATCCACCACGCCCTTCAGCGCCGACAGGAATTGATCCTGGGCATGCGCCACATGCAGGTCAACGCCAAAGGCCCTGCCGAACAATTCCTCAACCTGTTTTGCCTCACCGGCCCGGCACAGGCCGTTATCGACAAACACACAGTGCAATTGCTTTCCGATGGCACGATACAGCAGGGCCGCCACGACCGAGGAGTCCACCCCTCCGCTCAGGCCGCACAGGACATGACCCTCCCCGACCCTCTCGCGAATCGCCGTCACACTCTCTTTAATGAATTGGGCCATTTCCCAATCGGGCCGGCATTGACACACATCAAACAGGAACCGGGACAGGATCGTCGTTCCCTGAGGGGTATGAACAACCTCGGGATGGAATTGCAACCCGTAGATACGGCGGGCAGGATTGCCCATGGCCGCCACCGGGCAGGTCTCCGTGCGGGCCATGACGGAGAATCCCTCCGGCATCCGCTCCACCTGGTCACCATGACTCATCCAGACATCCAACTCCGGGGGCATGTCCCGAAACAGCGGGGACGGCTCCACCACGGACACCCGGGCGCTTCCATATTCCCGTTCACGCCCCGGCTTGACGGCGCCGTTCAGTAATTTGGCGGTCATCTGCTGTCCGTAGCAGATACCCAGCACCGGAACCCCCAGGTCATAAATGGCCGGATCGCACAGGGGAGATCCCTTGTCCAGCACACTGGCCGGACCGCCCGACAGGATGATGCCCGCCGGTTTTCGCGCCCTCAGCTCGGCCGCCGTGATGGTGAATTTCAGAAGCTCGGAATACACCCGCTGCTCGCGAACCCGTCTCGCGATCAACTGGCTGTACTGGGACCCAAAATCAAGAATCGCTATCCAATTATGACCCTGCATAATTCTTACGCCTTTCGAATCAGTTCGCGGAATTGGGCAAACAGGTAATAGGGATCGTGGGGCCCCGGCGACGATTCCGGATGATACTGAACGCTGAACATCGGCTCCTTCCGATGCGAAAGGCCTTCAACGGTCTGATCATTGAGATTGAGATGCGTGACCTCGACCGCACCCGAATCCAGGGAGGCGGGATCCACCGCGAAATTATGGTTCTGCGAGGTGATCTCCACCGCGCCGGTTCGCAGGTTTTTCACCGGATGATTGCAGCCATGATGACCGAATTTGAGGCGATAGGTTTTCCCGCCGCAGGCCAGACCCAGGATCTGATGCCCCAGGCAAATTCCCATCATCGGCACTTTACCCAACAGGAATCGGGCCGCATCGATGGCATAGGTTACCGCTGCGGGATCCGCCGGACCATTGGAGAGAAAAACCCCGTCGGGCTTCAGCTTCAGCACCTCGGCAGCGGGGGTCTGGGCCGGCACCACGGTCACATCCATTCCCGTTCGGCGCAAACACCGCAGAATGTTCCACTTGATACCAAAATCGTAGGCCACAACCTTCAAATCGGATTTCGGAAGGGATTCGGCAATACCCCAGGACCGGGTCAGCGTACCTTCCGGATCCCAGGGGTAGGAAGTTTTGCAGGACACCTTCGCGGCATAATCCTGGCCGTCAAGCCCGCACCAATCACGGGCTTTCTGAACGGCCCTGGCTTCCCCAACCTGCCCCGTCACACTCATGAAACCGCGCTGGGTTCCCTCCGTCCGCAGTCGCGCCGTCAGGGCGCGGGTATCCACTCCTGCGATCGCGGGAATGGACCACTTCACGAGATACTCCGTGAGCGAGCCGTCCGCACGCCAGTTGCTCGGGGTATTCATCTCGTGGAGAATAAACCCGCTGGCAAAAAGCCGGAGGCTTTCCATATCGGCCTGATTCATGCCGGTATTCCCGATTTCAGGGCAGGTCATGGTGACAAACTGTCCGCTGTAGGACGGATCGCTCAGGATTTCCTGATAGCCGGCCATGCCGGTATTGAATACCACCTCGCCCCATCCATCCACTGCCGCGCCCACCGAATGACCCCGCAAAATGGTTCCATCCTGCAACGCCAGAAACGCACTGCGGGCCCGCTGCTCACTCCAATTCCATTTCAACGCCATAGCCAATCCTTCCAATCCCGTCAAAAAAGTTGGAACACTCTAGCGATTCCGCTGCATCTTGGCAACGGCCAGGGAGAAAAATCGCGCTCCCTATCGAATCTCCCGCTCCATCCCGAACAGAACGATCCGCAAGGTTCGCAGGATAATGCGGATGTCGAGGGCGATGGAAAGGTTCTGGAGATAATACAGGTCAAACTCCAGCTTGGCCCGGCTGTCTTCCATGGTGGCGCCATAGGGATAGCGGATCTGGGCCCAGCCGGTGAGCCCGGGCGGAATGTTTTCACGTTCCCGATAATACGGGATCAGCTTCTCCAGCTTCTCCACCAGCTCAGGGCGCTCCGGACGGGGCCCCACCAGACTCATTTCACCCTTGAAAATATTCCATAATTGCGGGATTTCATCCAGCCGGTACTTCCGAAGCGAACGGCCGGCCCACGTCACCCTCGGATCATTCTCGATCGACCACACCGCGCCCTGCTCCGCTTCCGCACCCTCTTTCATGGTGCGGAATTTATGAATCCTGAAAACCCGCCCGAACCGGCCCGTCCGCTCCTGGGAATAAAACACCGGCGCCCGAATCTCCGTCAGTTTAACCACCAGCGCGACCAGAGCCGTGAGCACAAGGGCCAGCGGAGACACCAGCAAAACAAGCCCGACATCCATCATTCGCTTGAACCGCATGGTCATCGGCGAAATAAAACCCTGGCTGGCATTCATCAGCCAGTGCTCATCCACCAGATTCAACGGCACCTTCCCCCCATACACCTCGGAAACATTCAGAGGCGACAGCACGGACACCCCCTCGAACCGAAGCCGTCGCAACTGGGCATAAATACCCGCCAGCTCCTCATCCCGATCCACCGCGACCAGCAGAACATCACAGGCCAATGACCGGACGGTAGCGGCCACATGCGAGGGGGCACAGTGAATCACGGAAGGACTCCCGGCCACTTTCTCCTCTGTCGCCGAAACCCGGATCGGGGATGCCGCCTGGGCCTGTTCCATCTGGATCATGGCCACCACCTTGTGTCGCGGTCTCAAATTGACATTCTGAACCAGGGCCAGATCCGTCCGGGCGCGGGCCCCCACCCCCAGGATCGCAACACGATAGGCCAGCACATCCTGCTTGAAAAAGTAGTGGTAGATCAACAGCCGGATCATCAGCCATAACACCGAATAAACCGCCAACGCCAGGAGCAGAACGCCGCGTCCCAGAACCGCGCTAAACCACGCATAGGAGGTGATGCTCACCACGAGAATGGCCACCGTCATCGAAAACGCCCAGTTGACCATCATGTTGAACCGGGACGACTTGAGCTCCAGTCCGTAAGCGCCGGTCACATAGTTGGAGGCCTGAATCGCCATCACGATATAAACCCAACCCGGAAGCGTCTCCAGGAAATAGGCCCCCATCGCCTCTCCGCCCATGCGGATCTCCATCCCGATGACCACGCCGCCCAGAAGACAGAACGCATCGAGTGTAGCCAAAAAGAACACCTGCTGATGCAAATAGCTGCGTTGTGAGCTCATGTTTATTCAGACGGGAGAAATGTCTTTCTAAACCATCTCGACAGGGTGCGCCGCATATTTCCCAGGGGGCTCATCGGCGTGCGGCGGCCATGTTCATCATACAGGTCATAGTTATAGCCGTATCGATAGGCGTAACTGTAGTAGGCATAATTCGGATACTGGTAGGCGTAATAAAGGCTGCTGATGCGATGCATATCAATACTGTTCACAATCATGCCGATAATGTGAACATCCCCGAGCATGTCGAGGGAGTACTTGATGGTCGGCTTGGAGGTGCGATTGGCGTGTGCCACATAGACCACGCAAGCCAGGGGACAGCCAGCCAGAATCACCGTATCCGTGACACGCAAGACCGGTGCCGTATCCATGAGGATATAGTCATACTGCTCCAGCAACGGAGCCAGGAAGACCTCGAGGTCAACGGAATGCAGCAGCTCAGAGGTGTTCTTATCGATCGAACCGGCCGGCGCAAACCAGAGATTCTCATGAGAGGTTGTCACGATCACATCGGTCAGCGGCCGTTTCTCCTTCAGCACATCCACAATGCCCGGCGCGCGCTCCCGTTCAAAGGATTTGTGCAGGAGCCCGCGGCGCAGATCCATGTCCAGCAACAGCACCTTTTTGCCGGTCTTGGCAATCATGATCGAAAGGTTCAGCGTGGTCAGTGTCTTGCCTTCCTTGGAGTCAGCACTGGTAACCACCACCACCTTCTTGCCGGCCTTCTCCACGGCTGACAACACATTGGTCCGGAGCGCCCGGTAGGCTTCCGCCGCACCGGACCGGTGTTCATCACTCACGATCGGCCGCACCCGGTTGGTCAGATCGCCATGCACCCAGAAGGGAACCCCGCCGAGAAAGGGAACGCCCACGGAGGATTCCACATCCAGCACCGACTGAACCTTGTCGTCAAAGAAATAGGCAACCATGGCCAGACCCAGGCCCGAACCGATGCCCGCCACCAGCACGGCGATCAGGACTTTAAGCGGATCCGGCCAGACGGTTTTCTCGTCCGTTTTGACGGGCTGGACGATGATAAAATGCTCCCCTTTGATTTCCTGGTCCACCTTCATGTCGCTCAGCTTGATCTGCAACTGGGCATGCATCATTTCAAGCCGGGTCACCGCAGACTGCAACTGCCGGAGCTCCGAGGTTTTCTTGCTCGCCATCAAATACGAACTGCGCCACCGCCGCTGAGCCTCGTCCAGCGCATCCAACTGGTAGGTGATGGCGGCCACCCGCTCCTGCACCTTTGAGTATTGGAGATCCGTCTGAAGATTAATATCCTTATGGAAGGCGGCAATTTCGTCATCCAGGGCCCGTAATTTCGGATTCCCGGGCTGGGTATAAACCGCCAGCTCCTTGCGTTGCTGCTCCAGACGGGCCAGCTTAAGCCGGGCATCCTGCCAGCTCTTGCCGTCATCCAGTTCTGCAACCACCTTCTCGGACTCCTTCACGACCGCCCCCCCCTCAACCGTATTCGTTGAGGTGGTCGGAGGCGCAATCGCCCCCGTTGTCTTGGTCATGGCCAGAGCCGACTGGATCAGCTCCATCGACTTCCCCTTCAACTTCGGGTACTGCACCTCCAGCATCCATTTCTCGGTGCTGAGCTGCTGTTGCCGACCCACCAGCTGATTCAGATATCCCAATTCAAGGCTTCCCTTGGCCTGGACATATTCCATCTGGTTCACGCGCTGGAATTCAATCACATCATCCTCGGCGGAACGGATCTGATCCCGCAACCGGATCAACTCATCATCCAGGATCCGGGTGGCTGAACCATAGGATTGCTGCTTGATCAAGGCACGCTGGATCTGAAATTCCTTAATCGCTTCCTTAAGGAACGCCCGGGCATAGGCGGGATGGGCATTGCGCACATCCAGTCGCATGGTAATGCCGGCTTCCGGCCGTCCCGTCCGGGCCCGGCCTCCCCCCGCCACCTTGAAATTCGGCAGCAACTCATCGGCGTCGCCCCCCATCCTCTTCAACCAGCGGGGCGCCAGACGCTCCATGATGCGCTTTTGAAACCCTTCGCTTTCCAGCAGATCGATATGGGTTTGACTTTCCGTCCAGCGATAATTCTGCGAATCGATCTGGGTTGAGGGATCACGATAGATCATGACGGCGGCGGACGTCGCGTATTGCTTCGGGGCGAATTGAAGATACAGTACCCCGCCCAGCAGACAGTAGAGAAAACAAATGACGATCAGTTTCCAGCGAAAGACCAGAATCCCGAGATAGATTCGGGGATCAACCTTTTTTTGCTCAAAACTATCGGGTGTCGCCATAAGGAATATGTTCTCCGGAGGGATAACACTAGCCGTTTTGCCCCTGAGATGGCGAATTAAAAAATCAGAAGAATGAAATCTTCCGGGCAGGCACAACAATACGATCGCCAGTTTCCAAAACAATGTCGTCTTCCGGCTTGCCGTTGTTCATCAACTTATCCCCGTCAACCAGAAAACTCTTTTCCGTTCCATCCTTGTTTCGCCGAACCACGGTGATCTGATCCGCCTTCGCGAAACGGGGCAACCCGCCGATCTTGAACAGCAGATACATCAGCGTACAGGGCTCGTTTTCCGCAAACTCAATGACACCCCTTCGAGGAACCTCACCCAGCAACACAACACGCTTCCCTCCCGCGCCCGCAGATCCGGCATTCCCCGGCACCCCCTGTGGCGTATCGGAAGCCGGTGTAAACAAATAAATCAGATCATCATTCCTCAGAAACACATCGGGAACCTTCAACTGACCGTCCTGGGTTACGAGAGACGAGACTTCGCCTTCCGCCGCAGGTCCAAAAGGCGTTTTCAAGCCGCCCCGGACAATTTTCACCCGGCAATTTTCCCGGTTTCCACGAATGCCTCCCGCCCGCCGAAGCGCATCACTCAACGAAATGGTGGCACCCGGCCCGATCTTGATGTCGCCGGGCATTTCAACAGATCCCTGAACCCCAACCCGATCATACGACGCCTTGGCCAACTTGACCGATACGGTCGCATTTTTCAAATAGCGCCCCTCCAGAACCCGCTTCACCTCGGCCTCGGCCTGCTCGATCGACATATCCGGCAGAAACACCAGCCCGACATATCCGAAATCAATGGCGGAGGCGTCGTTCACCATATATTTTCCATTCAAGCTGGGATCCTCACTGATCGAAATCCACAACACTGAATCCGGCTGTATGGTGGGAATAGCCGGCTGGGGCGCAGGCTGCTTCACGATAATCCCTCCCACTGGTGCAGGCGTAGGCGCAGGAACGGGCTCGGAAGCAGGCGTGACCGCCGTCAACACAGCCGGCAGCACACCGGGATTAAGAGGAACCGGAGCCGGCTGCGGCAAAACCGAAACCGTGCTGACGGGTGCCGCTGACACCGAAACCGCAGGAGCAACGGAAACAGAAGGAGGTTGCGCTATCGAAACCGGAGGCGGCTGGGCGACGGAAACAGGCGAAGGCGCCGCGCGAATAGGATCCGATAACCCTGACCCCGAGGCTGAATTCTGCATCGCTTCAGCCAGAACGCCGGCCACATAATCATCTTCAGGGGAAGAAGTTACACATCCTGAAGTCAGCAATAAACCGACTGTCAGGAGACACAGAAAGGATGGCATAAAACAAAACCTCCCCCTCTTGTTTATAATCAGGCCATTCATGGAAAAACAGGCTGTACTATACGCAAGCCCGTTCTAGACCTCCGTTACAAAAAACTCCCCCACTCAAAACTGAGTCCTGAATCTAAAACTTATCACCCTTTTCTGTCAACGTGAAATATTTGCGAATAATCTTAAAACCATCCGGTCTGTTCCCGCTCACGTCGCGTCATCTCATCCTGAAGTTCACGCGCCCGGACATCCATGGCGGTGGATCGTTCGGGACTTTTCATAATCAGGGATAAACTTTCACGGGCATCCTTATATTTTCCGAGCCGGATCTGAGCCTCAGCCGCGTTCAAATACACCTCAAGCCACGCATATTCTCCCTTTTTCACCATTGTCAGCGCTTTCTTCATGTACACTTCTGCCTGCTGAAGATCGCCCATTCTCATAAAAACAAGAGCCGCCGTGTCATAAATGGCGAAATCATCCCGCTTGGCTTTTATCAATTCGGGCAGCAATGCCGCCGCTTCCCCGACATACAGGGGATCCTGGGCCAGGGTGAAAATCAGGTTGTTCAACACATTCACATCGTCAGGATACTTGGCCCGGCATGATTTCAAAATCTTGGCGGCACGCGACAGGTTCCCCTCGCGCCGTGCCGCCTCAGCGGCCAGAAGATAGGTTCGGGGCAAGGCCTGCTTCTTTCCCTCTTCCCGCGCCAAAGCATCCTCCAGAACCCCCAGCGCCCGCTCCGTCTGTCCTTTCCGGAAATACACTTCGCCCAGTTGAGCCGCCCAGATTCCCTCCTGGGGATAGTGGGAGGCGAGTCCCTCCAAAGCCCGGATGACATCCGGATCGGCCTGTCCTGACTGACCCTTGATTCCGATAATAATCTTATAGAAGGGCCAGGGCTCCAACGCCTGTTCCGTGCCCGCGCGCGCACAGGCCAAGGCCCACGGATAATCCTTGACCTTGACCGCCGCCATCACGCCCAGCACCGTCGCCGGAAGCAGGCCCTGCCCCGTCTTCATCGCCTCCCGGGCCGCCACACAAGCCGCATTCGTAAAACCCTGTCTCAGCCAGTAGTCACCCGCCCGCACCAGAACTCCCGGCGAATGGGTTTTCTCCCCGACCGCCTTCTCGACCTCACGGGATGCCCACTCCGCCCCTGCTCCGCTGCGGCCCATGGACACCACATATCCCAACCAAAGTTCACTATCCAGCGGACACGCCTTCACGGCCGCCCCGGCCAGAGCCGCCCGTTTGCTTTCTGAAGAGCTTGTGATGAGTTTAAGACGCCACAACAGGCTCCACCCCGGCATCGCATCAAGCGCCTTTGAAATCACCTGATCCGCTTCGTTGGTTCGTCCCTGGCGGAGCAAAAGGAGTCCGAGTTCATTCAGCGCCACCGCTTTTTCGCGGGCATCCCGGCCAACGGAATCCCAGACTAAAGGATCAGACGTCGTTCCCGTTCCCCGGCTGTCATACCACGCCGTCTTGACGCGGTTAAGGGCCTTCAGAAAAGGCGCCTGATGCGGCTTGATCGCTTTTCGCTCCCGCTCATAATCCGCCTCCTGAATGCGCCCGCCCCGCCAGTCCAAAACCCCCTCGGCAGGCGGAAGAAGTTCGGTCTGCCTCTTGGGAACCGGGATATCCCCGAGATTCTCAATCAGAACCAATTTCTGGCCTTCCATCACCCGCCCTGTTTCCATCAATAGTTTTGACCGGATCACCGCATGCGCAGGGTTTTTCATCCGGTTGACCACAAACAGGGATTCCTCCCAGAATCCGAAAAAGCTCCACATCCCCGACATGGCCAGAGCCCATTCCTCGGATTCAGGGTAATCCCGGCGGGCCTCTTCCATGCAGCCCATGGCATAAGCGCCCAAATCCAGCGCCATCGCCGCATTTGCCAGATCCAGCCAGACGACCAGCGGGGGATGTGACTCCACCCGGACAAACTCACTCAGGATTTCAAAGTTAGCATCCCAGTTTGACTGGGCCTTGTACAACTCGGAATGCGCCAAAAGAAAATCGCGATGCTGCCGGGGTGCCTTCGCTTCGAATTCCTTCAACTTGGCATGCGCCTCATCCCAACGCCCCAATTCACCCAGAACCCGGCCCCATAATAATTGCAGCCTTAAATCCAACTTCTTCCCGGATTCCATCTTCTCCAGGGCATCCAGACACAACTTCAGTCGTCGCTGGTATCCCTCCCGGGTGATCACCCCTCCCAATTCCTCCGCCAGGGGAATATCCTTCCACAACTCCTTCCAGGGCGATGTCAGGCCCGCAAACTGGAGAAACGGCTTGATATCCACAAGATTCTGACTGGATCCCGCCATTCCAATCACATCATGCTGAAACAGGAACCATTTCCGTCCGTATTCGGCGGGGGCAATCAACAACATCGGATCATCCGGCGCCAGAGTCTCCAGGCGCCGATAGGCAATCCACCCGAGATCGGGTCGCCCGAGGGCAAAGGCACCGTCCATCGCCAGGGTTAATTCAACGGGCCTCAACTGCTTCAAATTGGACAGGAAAAGCGCCTCAAAGCGCCCCACCCACTCGGGTATCGACCATTCCCGGGTCACACGGATCACGGAGTTCAGAAAAATCGGATTGGTCTCGCGCCCCTTCAGAGCCCGTCGTAAAACATTGGCGGCGGCCGAAGTATTATTGATTCTCAACCAAGCCTCCGCCGCAATCACTCCCTGAAGCGGGGTTGCATAAGGCAATTCTGAATCGGCCAGACGAATGGAGTCCCAGAGATCCCGGGACGCCATGTATGGAAACAAATTCCGGATGGCCTCCTGCGTTCCTACCCCGCGCGCCGCCTTGACGGCATAGGGCCCGACTTCAGCCGGTCTATCCAGATACGCATTGAACTCGGCCAGAACCATGGCGACGCCGGGTAGATTTCGCGACTCAGCAGGAAACGCGGCGACCACCCCGGCGACCTCCTGAATCCGCTTCAACTCCAACAAGGCACGAGCCTCCAATACCCGTTCCGTCAGGCTTCTCGCCTGACTGGGTTTGCGGCGGATGAGCCGCAGTCCCTCCTCTGGTTTTCCCTGCCCCATCTTGATCCGGGCCAGATCCACCATCAGTTCATCATCATCCGGTTCTATGGCCAGGGCGGCCTGAGCCGCACGTTGGGCATTTTCAAAATCGCCGGTCGTGATCAATCCCTTCATCACGCCACGGATCATCTCCATCCGGTGATGCGGCCGCAATCGATATCCGGCGGCCAGCACCAGAACCGTCGTCACCACAATAAGCACAACAGGCTTCCACCATTGAATGATAACTCGCCAGAAAGTGGGCCACCTGAGAATCTTCTCGTCATCCTCCCCCACCAGGTCATTGACCTCCTGCAAATTCTGGATCCGTTTCCGGGTGAGAATCCATTGGCGGATGAGCATGGCATCCAGATGGATAAGCGCCACCGCCAGGAGCAGGAAAATACCCATCGTGTCATGCAGGATTTTTTCATTCCAATCGGCGGGTTTATCCATCCCGATCCAGACAATCCCGGCAATCCGGAGGACATTCAGCGCCACCACCTGAATCATGCCGAGCACCAGCAGGCCGGTCATCGGCCAGAACTTGAGCCGCATCAGCAGGCCGACACCCACCCCGCAAAACATGACCGTGATCGCCGTCTTCATCCCGCTGCACGCTTCCGGAACCCCGAACACCCGGGCCCCCGTCCGGAGGACAAACCCATCCCCCCAGACCCGCACATTAAAGATCTGCAGCAACCCCTCGCTTAGCTTCACGGAAAGCCATTGTACTCCCATTTGGAGCGGCCCGAAAAGTTGACTGGGCAGAGGATGAATCCAATACACCAGGCACAGGGCGAAAATCAGATCCTTTCCATAGCGACGGGGTAGCGCCCAGGCCAGCGCGGCATAAAGCACCATCAGGATTCCCAACCACTCGAACTGGTGCACGGGAATAATCAATCCAACCAGGGAAAACACCATCCCCACCGCCCCCAGGCCCCCGAGTGCCCAGCCCGGCAACTTGAGGCCTTCCCCTTCGGGCTTGGCTCTAAAAATCAGAACGGTCGCGAACAGGGCTCCCAGGAAAAAAGACAGAGCTCCGTTCTGCCCGTCCGCCAATCGGGGAAGATTGGCCCACGCCCAGGCCCCCATCAGCACCACGGCTGAAAAAAACACAGCCCGATGCCGGGCTGACATGGTTTTCGGGTGCTCAGAAGTCATAATAGTATCCCAAGGTCATTCCGACCGTATCCCGGGTTCCGGCCAGCTCGGCATTACTGCTGATCCGCTCCATATGTTCGACATAGGTGTACAACTTCAGGCGTTTCGTCAGGGACTCAATCAACCCCACTGTGGTGGCCCAGGTATCATAATCATTACTCAGGAATAGATTTCCCTCCCCGATCTGCCCCGGTACAAATTTTCCGTTCGTCCGAATGACATACGCCGAGGTCATGGTTAACATGAGGTCCTTGGCAAGCGGCCGTGACGCGGAAATCTGGTTCATCCAATCCGTATACGGATTCGAGGCCGCCAGCTTCGGGGTCACATTTTCATATGACGAAGAAAATCCAATCGCCCAGGATTCGGGATCCGCCCACTGGATCTGGTAGCGAATGGCATCCACCAGTTCAAACCCGGCCATAAATCCCGCCCGCTGGGACCGCGCATAGGAAAGACCATGGCTCATGGAGTCGGATAACCGGGTCTGCAACCCAAAGCCTCCGATCACCTCATTGGAAACCCCGTTCGTTTCATAAAGCCCTGCCCCGCTTAAGTCGGCCATACTGTATCCCAGTGAAAAATTAACGGAGGTATTTTCGGTGAGATCCGAGTTCATGAATCCCACATAGTCCTGCTGAAACTCACTGCCGCGCTTGTCGAGGTAGTCGCGCCAGTAATAATCCGCCCGGGCACCCACCGCCGTCAGCGGGTTGATTTGCTGCCGGTATTCAATCATCTGGCGATAGACCACACTCCGGCTGATTTCATAATCGTTGTCCTGCGGAAGCGTGTCAATCCGGTTGAAGGTATACCCCATGCTCTTGTCCGGCGCCAGTTGCCAGTCAAAATCCAGGCCCAGTAAATTCTGGAAAACAGGGTAGCTCTGCCCGCTCAAGTTTTCCGTATACCCCCGTGAGTCCACATAATCCGTGCGATAGGATGGCTGGTCATAGACACGCCCCCGGACATAAGGCGTCAACTCGAAGTCCGAGGAGAAATTGGCCGAAAATCCGGACTGCTGATTGTTTCCATAGGCACCCGCCTGCGCTGCCCGCCCGTTGAAATTCCCCATCCAGGCATCCTTTGAGGCACCGATCGTGAATGACCCCATCTCGGCATAAACCCCGGGTGCCACATCAAACGTGTTTTCCTCGGATCCCATCGGAAAACAGCGATAGGTCAGGGCAAAGGATATTTCCATGCTGACCGATTTGCTCAGGATCAGGTAATTCCGGGCCGTCAACTGGGAGATCAGCGGGTAATCCAGGCCGTCCTTTAAAATCCGGCCGTATTGCTGATTTTGACGGGAAGACGAACTCACCGGAACCATCCCCAGACCCGTCGAGCCCGATCCTGACCCGGATCCGCCCCCGTATAAATAATCCATCCCCGCCCCGCTGCTCTTGATATACCGGATTCCCACAGATTGAAACATCGCCAGATCCGAGTAGAAGGGACCCACCATGATGTTGGCATTCTCGGGAATGGATCCCAGTTGATAGGAATCAAACCGGGCAACCTGAGCGAGGGCGGGCCCCGCTCCAAGCCCCATCACCATCATCAGGAACGCGACCCCGTATTTCGCTTTGCGTTTCAAATCCATGGAATGAGTCCCCCTTCTTATGTAAAGCCTGATTCTTACTTCCCCTCCCTCATCGAAGCAAGCTGATAGTGAAGGACATTCTGTCCAGCGGATCGGACAAAATGGCCGATACACACTCCTTCCGACCCTCATGTTCTCTCTGAATCCGGCCTTTTCCCGTGTTGTGTCCTACTTGGCACAACCTTTGCTAAAGAGTCCTTCCGTTATGAACGAGTCCCTGACATCACCACGCGCACCCCGGCTTCTGACCGCCGTCCTCGTGCTGCTTTGCCTGGTGGTGCTCCTGCAACTCGGGCTGCTCCTCCAGCGTCATCTCAACCGGACGCCGCAGCCCCCTGTGAAGCCAGCGGTGTCCCCCATCTGGAGCCCCCTCGATGAAATGGAATCCCTGCACGCCCGGATCGGCAGGATATTCGACCAGACCTTCCCCGCCCCTGGCAACAGCGCGGGGGCTTCACTCGAGGATCCCTTCGCCCACATGCGCCGGATGCAACGCCAGATTGACTCCCTGTTCGCCGGCGCGATGAATGATCTCGTCAGCCAGTCCCCCGGTTTCGACGAAGGCTGGACCCGCCTCGAAATCACACCGGGATTCAGCATCCGGGACACCGGAACTTCCTACGTCATCACGGTTCACCTGCCCGGCGTGGATAAATCCGATATTCATATCAGTCTGGACGACTCCGTTCTCAGCCTGAACGTGAACCAGGCCACCCGGACGGCAACCCGCCGGTTCGAACGCCATCTCCGCCTGCCCGGAGCCACCGGGAACCAGGAGGATATCCAGGCGGTTTATGATCATAACGTGCTCCACATCACCGTCCCAAAAACTGAACCCGTCGCTTCGAAACCCAAATCAATACCGGTGCAATAAAGACATCCTTACAGGAATAGACAGAAAGGAAAACACCATGCTGGAAGTAAAAGAACTGCACAAACAGTTCGGATCCATTCACGCCGTGAATGGAGTTTCGTTCAAGGTGGAACAAGGGGAAGTCCTGGGCTTCCTGGGACCCAACGGGGCGGGAAAATCCACCACCATGCGCATGATCACGGGATTCCTGCCCCCCACCTCGGGCACAGCCGTGGTCAACGGATATGATGTGATCACCGAGCCCATCGCCGCCAAAAATCAGATTGGCTATCTCCCGGAGAACGCACCGGTCTACAGCGACATGACCGTGGTGAACTTCCTCCGGTTTGTCGCGGAAATCCGGGGCTTCTCCGGCGCGGAACGCCTGCGCTGCGTGGACGCCGTCATTGAAAAGGCCCATCTGGAAAAAGTCCGGAACCAAAGCATCAGCACTTTATCCAAGGGCTATAAGCAACGCACCTGTTTTGCCCAGGCCATCCTTCATGACCCGCCTATCCTGATCATGGACGAACCGACCGATGGCCTTGATCCGAACCAGAAGCATGTGGTGCGCGACATGATTCGAGAAATGGCGCCCCGGAAGGTCATTATCATCTCCACCCATATCCTGGAAGAAGTCGAGGCCATCTGCTCGCGAGCCATCATCATCGCCAACGGCAGAATCGTCGCCAATGGAACTCCCGCAGAATTAAAGGCCCGCAGCGATTCACGCGGCACTCTGGAAGACGTGTTCCGGGCCCTGACCCTGGGCGATGAACCCCTTCGGAAAATAAGCTAAAGGAGCAAGCCATGAATTTTATCCATAACACAAAAGCCATCTTCAAGCGTGAACTGAAAGCCTATTTCGAATCCCCGGTCGCCTATGTTTTTTTGGTTGTTTTCCTTATGCTGACGGCCTTCCTGACCTTTGCCGTCGGCCGGTTCTATGAAAGCGGACAGGCCGACCTCCGGGGCTTTTTCCTCTGGCATCCCTGGGTCTACATGATCCTGGTCCCCGCCGCCGCCATGCGATTATGGGCCGAGGAACGGCGTTCGGGCACCATCGAACTGCTCCTCACCCTGCCAGTAACCCTGACCGAGGCCATCTTGGGAAAATTCCTCGCCGCCTGGGCGTTCCTGACACTGGCTTTAATCCTGACCTTCCCGGTTCTCCTGACCACCCTGTATCTCGGCAGTCCGGATATCGGAGTCGCACTGGCCGGGTATTTCGGGAGCTTCCTCCTCGCCGGTATGTATCTCTCGGTCGGAATGCTGACATCGGCCATGACGCGGAACCAGGTGATCAGCTTCGTCATTTCCGTGGTCATCTGCCTCTTCCTGCTTCTGGCCGGGTGGCCGCCGGTCACGGATCTATTGATCCGGGCGACTCAGGATCATGCCTCCCTCAACTGGCTGGTCACCGGCGTGGCCTCCCTCAGCTTCATGCCGCATTACGAATCCATCCAGCGCGGCGTCATCGCCCTGCGGGATCTGGCGTATTACGCCAGTGTCATCATCTTTATGTTATTCGCCACACATCTTGTTCTGGAAAACCGTAAAGCCGCATAATCCCCTATTTTACAATGAATAATCCGGAGAAACTTACTATGAAAACCACATTATCCCGAGTCTGGAAACTCAGCGGGGGCACCCTGGGACTGGTCATGGTTCTGGCCATCCTGGTCGCCGCCAACATTATCCTCAGCCAGTTCAGGCTTCGGCAGGATCTGACGGCTGAAAAATTATACACCCTGTCGGACGGCACCCGGGCTGTCCTGCAAAAAATGGATCGGACGGTTACGCTGATGTTCTTCTTTACCGGAAGCGCACCGGAAGTTCCCGCTCCCCTGAAAACCTTCGCCCAGCAGGTGGAGGATCTCCTGAAGGAATATGAACTCGCCAGCGGTGGCAAAATCCATATTGAAAAATATGACCCCAAACCCGATTCCGACGCCGAGGATCTCGCCCAGCGCTACGGCCTTCAGGGGCAGATGCTTCCTCCCGCAGGCCCGAGCCTGTTCCTTGGGCTCGTAGCCCGTTCCGGCGAACAACAGGACATCATTCCGCTCATTGACCCGCGTACCGGGGATCTTCTGGAATATAACATCACCCGGATGATCCATCGCGTCACCACCGTTAAAAAACCGGTCGTGGGCGTCCTGAGCCCGCTTCCCGTTCTGGGGGCACAACCCTCACCCTACATGCCCCCGGGTCGCCAGCCGAAATCCCAGTCCTGGGCCGCCTTCCGTGATCTTGGCCAGGATTATGAAGTCCGGTCCATCGCCCCTTCGACCGGAACGCTGGATCCGGATCTGGACACCCTGGTCGTGGTTCATCCCAAGTCGCTCTCCGACAAAACGCTCTACGCCATCGACCAATTCGTGATCCAGGGCGGACGTCTTCTGGCCTTCATGGATCCCTTCTGCGTCGCCGACCAGCCGGCTTCATCCCAAATGGATCCCTACGGCGGTATGGGCGCCCAGCGCTCCTCGACCCTCGGTAAGTTGCTTGACGCCTGGGGCGTCACATTCGAGGCCGGAAAAATCGTGGCCGATATCGACGCCACCACCCCGCTCCGAAGCCAGAACAACACCATCGAGCAAAGTCCCCTTTACCTGAGCCTGACCAAGAAGAACCTGACCGCCAACGATGTGCTCACCGCCCCCGTCAATTCGCTCATGATGGTCATGGCGGGAGCCTTCTCCGGTACGCCCACAGAGGGACTCCGGATGACACCCCTCGTCACGACCTCGGCAAGAAGCACCCTGACGGATGCCATGATGATGCAGTTCGATCCCAATGCCTTCCGTCGCGAGCTCAAAAACAACCCGAACCCCTGCTCACTGGCCGTCCGCCTCCAGGGCAAGTTCAAAACCGCCTTCCCGAATGGCGCCCCTTCCGAGGATCCCGCCAATACCAACAGTGTCAAAACCACCGACGCCCGATTCCTCAAGGAGAGCCAGCAGGAGGGACATGTGATTCTGGTGGCGGATGTCGACATGCTGTTCAATGACTTCTGCGTCCAGGAACTCAACCTGTTCGGCTATCGGGGAGTCCAGCCGTTCAATGACAACATCAACCTGTTCGCCAATATGGTGGAACAAATGGCCGGCAGCGCCGACCTCATCGGGATCCGGTGCCGGGGCACCCTGAACCGCCCCTTCACCCGCGTCCTGTCCCTCCAGGCCGAGGCCCAGTCACGCTGGATGGAACAGGAACAGAGGCTGGAGGAAAAACTCCAGGCCTCCCAACGCCGGATCGATGAACTTCAGCGACAGAAAGATGAAAAACAGCGGTTCATCATGAGCCCGGAACAGGCCCGCGAACTGGAAAAAATCCGGACCGAAGTTCTGAACACCAAGCAGGAACTTAAACAGGTTCGCCGAAATCTCCGGGAGGATATCGAATCCCTGGGCATGAAGGTCAAAGCCATCAATATTCTACTCATCCCCGCCTTCGTGATTCTGGCGGGAATTCTGTTTGCCGCTTTCAGAAGGATGAAAAAATAAACCGTTTCTATTAGAATCAGTCAATAGGATGACTTACAGTAGGAGAACGCATGAACGCTAAACAACTCATTACCTTGGCCGGACTCGCTGCCGTTATGGCCGGACTTGCGACCTGGAGCTCCAGGAAAGAAACCCGAAATACCGAAGCCGCGTCACTTGGAAACAACGCCTTTCCAGCGCTTCAAAAGCAAGTCAATGAGATCGCCTCGATCCATATCCAGTCTCCAACGGAAACCACCACAGTTTCCCGTGTCGACGGCATCTGGCGGGTGCCGGGAAAATGGAATTACCCGGCCGATTTCGGGAAAATCAGGGATCTCCTGCGTAAACTTGCGGACGCCAAGATCCTCCAGTCTATCCAGACAACTCCAACCGAACGCGGTGAATTGCAACTGCTGACCTCGACCGACACCGGCACCATAAACCGGGAGCAGCGCGCCACCCGCATTCAATTGCTGAACAGCCAAGGATCCGCCATCTCATCCCTCTATCTCGGGAAAACCCGTTCCCGACCCGGTCCGGAATCCGGAATGGGAGAATATCCGGACAGCCAGTTCGTCATGACAGACGCCGGACAGATTTCTCTCATCGGAGAGACCTTTCCCGAAGCGACCGCTCACGATAAGGACTGGCTCGACACTGATTTTCTAGCCCTCACCGACATCATCGCCGTCCATGTCACCGGCAGACCCACCGGCGAGATTCACGCCACGCGGGCCACTCCAACGGACGATCTCAAGGTGCAGGGCACCATCCCCGACAATAAGGAGGTGGATTCCACGAAACTCGGCTCATTGGGATCCGCCCTGAACTTCCTGCGGTTTGATGACGTGGCGGATCCAAAATTGTCGCCTGAACAAACCGGTCTGGATAAGCCGGCCATCTATGAGGCGACGTCAAAGAAAGGCGAAAAGGCCACCCTTCGCATTGGCAAATCCCCCGCTGGCGACACAAAGCGGTATGCTTCCGTCGCCGTGGCCTTCGCGACGCCTGCCCTTCCGGCCCCGTCCGGCGCAGACACCAATCAGGTGGCGCTCGCCCAGGCCCGGGAAAAGGAGAATACCCAAACAGCCGCCTCCGCCAAACGCCTGAACGACAAATTCAGTCCCTGGATCTATTTACTGAGCCCGGAGAGCGCAGACGCCATGACCCAGGGATTTCAGGATCTTTTGAAAGACAAACCCAAACCGCAGGATCAGAAGGAAACCGCCAAGTAATCCGGAGCACACCATGACAACCGACATCACCCGAACCACCAACATCATCAATGAACAAAAGGCGCTGATTGACGGCGTACGACAGGAAGTGAACAAAGTCCTGGTCGGCCAGGAACGCCTGCTGGATCGCATGCTCATCGCCCTGATCTCCAACGGCCACATCCTGTTGGAAGGCGTACCGGGCCTCGCCAAGACCACCGCCGTCAAGACGATGGCCCAGGCCCTGGGACTCAAGTTCCAGCGCATCAGCTTTACCCCCGATCTGCTTCCGGCGGATGTGATCGGGACCATGATCTACAACCCGCGCGAGGGAACCTTCACCCCACGCCTGGGTCCCATCTTCACCAATCTCCTGCTAGCCGACGAAATTAACCGGGCCCCCGCCAAGGTGCAATCCGCCCTCCTGGAAGCGATGCAGGAACACCAGGTCACCATCGGTAATCAGACCTATCCCCTGCCTGAACCGTTCATGGTCATGGCCACCCAGAATCCCCTTGAACAGGAAGGTACCTACCCCCTCCCTGAAGCCCAGATCGACCGGTTCATGCTCAAGTGCCGCGTGGATTATCCCTCGAAGGATGACGAACGCCGTATCATGAACCGGTTCAGCCGGAAGTCGGACATCAAGGTCTCTCCCGTCATGTCCGCCGAACAAATCCTGGCCATCCGTGACATTCTGGATCAGGTGTACTGCGATGAAAAGGTGGCCGACTACATCCTCGATATTGTCTTCGCCACCCGAAAACCCGCAGATTACAAACTGGACTTGGCTCATTTCATCCAATACGGCGGCTCCCCTCGCGCCAGCCTGTTCCTGAATATCGCCTCCCGAGCCAACGCTCTGCTGCATGGCCGGGCTTACGCCACCCCTCAGGACATCAAGGAAATTGCCTACGACGTTCTCCGCCACCGCCTCATCCTCACCTATGAAGCCGAGGCCGAGAATATGAGGAGCGAGGATATCATCGCAAAAATTTTGAACGAAATCCCAGTCCCCTAACAAGCGTTTCGCACCTTTCCCTGAACCCTGAACCCTGAAACCCTAATATGCCCCTGAATGTCAAAGAACTGATGAAGCAGGTGGGCCAGATCCGCCTGGTCACCAACCGGCTCGTGGATGAGCATCTCTCGGGCGAATACCATTCCGTCTTCAAGGGGCACGGAATCGAATTCGACGAGGTCCGGGAGTACACGCCGGGCGATGATATCCGGTCTATTGATTGGAACGTCACCGCCCGCATGGGCACCGCGTTTGTCAAACGGTTCTGCGAGGAACGGGAGCTCACTATTCTTTTCCTGGTGGATGTCTCCGGCTCGCAGGCCTTCGGTTCCGGTCAGCGCGCCAAATCTGAACTGGCGGCGGAAATCACCTGCGTCCTGGCGTTGTCCGCCATCAAAAACCAGGACAAAATCGGCCTGATCCTCTTCAGCGACCGCATCGAGAAATCCATCCCGCCCCGCAAGGGCCGAACCGCCGCCATGCGGCTCGTGCGGGAAGTTCTCGCCACCGAGGAAACCCGGCGCGGTACGGATCTCGCCGGAGCCCTCCGCTTTCTCAACCAGGTCCAAAAGCGCCGGGCTGTGGTGTTCATCATCTCGGACTTCATGGATACCGGGTTTGAACGGGAACTGCGCGTCACCGCGCGCCGCCATGATGTCATCTGCTGCAGCCTGTCCGACCCGCGGGAAGAGGAATTACCCGATGTCGGCCTCCTGGAAATTCAAGACCCCGAAACCGGTGAGTTGGAGCTTCTCGACACCTCCTCCACCTCCCTCCGTGACGCCTTCCGGAACAATGCCCGACAGGAGCAGGAAGCCCGGGCGAAGCTCTTCCGGAAGCACCGGATTGACGCCCTCCAGCTCTCCACCGCCCGCCCGTTCATTGAGGATATCCATAAACTGTTCCATCAACGCCAGGTTCGCGCGGCTCGGGGATAACATGAATTCGAACATTGAACATTCAACATTGAACGTCGAACGTCGAAGTCAAGTCAGACTTCTTTCCTCCGTTCAATGTTCTATGTTGAATGTTCGATGTTCGATGTTCGTTTTATTCTCCCTCCTCCTCACCGGCTGCCCGAAGCCCTCCAATACGGCGGCCGTGCCATCGGACACACCCCGTATCGAGGAATCCTCCCGCGGTCCGGTCTCCGTGAAGTTCACCTTTGCCCCCCCGGTCGTCCGGCTTGACCGGGATATTCTTCTGACCCTCCAAATCACCTCACCCACAAACAGTACCGTCAAACTGCCTCCCCTCGAAACCCGGGTCAAGGGATTCACGGTGGCGGGCAGTTTTGATAGCCCCCCCGTCGTTTCCGGTGGCAAAACCACCGCGACCCGGAATGTCAGGCTTACTCCCCAAATCGCTTCCGAATATCGGATCGCCCCCATGGCGGTGACCTGGAAGCAGCCGGGCACGGGTCTCGAGCAATGGTTCCCCACCAAACCCGTCGTCCTCGCTTCGGAACCGCTGCTCAAGGGCGACCTTGGCAAAGACATCGCGACAGCCCGCGGGCCGGTCTGGATCTATCCGGGACTGAAAGGGTTTATCGGGTATACCCTGGCGGCCCTCGGCATTGCCGCGCTCGCCTACGGGGCGTGGCGCCTGTTCAGGAAACTCCGCCGCGCCGTGAAGCTCCGTCGGATGTCGCCCCGGGAACGCGCCTTGTTCGAGCTCGCTGAACTGATGGCAAGGGATCTGATCGGCCATGACCGGGTCAAGGAGTTCTATTTTGAGCTCACCATGATTGTGCGCCTGTATATCGAGCGGGCTCACTCGATCCGGGCACCGGAACAGACCACCGAGGAATTTCTCCTCATCGTCTCCCGCGATCCCCGCTTTTCCCATGATGTCGTCAAACGTCTGCGCGACTTCATGCAGGCCGCCGACCTGGTGAAATATGCCGGCTTCCGCCCCGACCACACCTCCGTGGACTCCGCCCTTTCCACCGCCCGCACCTATATCGAATCCGATGCCGTGGAGAAGCCAGCATGAAGAAAAGATTTACCACGGAGACACGGAGACACGGAGCGGAGAAGAAAATGTTGCGGGAATTCCGTGTGGCGAGTACACCACCCGGAATTCCCGCAACCCCCTCCAAAGAAATTCCAAGAGAAAGAGGAGTTGTCGCCCCCATCACCCCCCCTCCTCTTTCTGATTTCTCTTACTTCAAGAGTGGTTTTGCGAATTTCATGGGTTCGGTACTCCGAATCTATGAAATTCGCAAAACACTTTTCCTCTCTGTGTCTCCGTGCCTCCGTGGTAAATCTTTCTCGTCGTGGTTGACTCCGCTCTTCCAGGAGATGCCGACATGACATTCGGAACTCCCATCGCGCTACTACTGTTCCTGCCTCTTGCGGCGGCAGCATGGTTCATTTACCGCCGTCGTGTTCAGCAGGCGCTTGTTTTTTCGCCCTTCCATCGGCTGCCCGCGAATCGCGCCACCTGGCGAACCCGGCTCCGCCCGCTGGCGCCGATCCTGTATCTCCTGGGTGCCGCATTGGCCATCATTGCCCTGGCCCGCCCCCAAACCATCTTCTCGCGCACCCTCCGGAAATCCGATGCCATCGCCATCCAGATGATCGTGGACTGCTCAGGCTCCATGCAGGCGCTCGACTTTTCCACCCGCGACAAACAGCGGACCCGGCTCGATATGGTCAAGGACACTTTCGCTCAATTCATTCAAAAGCGGCCGGGCGACCTGATCGGCCTCATCACCTTCGGCGGGTTTGCCTCCAGCCGGGCTCCACTCACCTTGGATCACGACGCCCTGCTTCACAGCCTGAAGGGCGTCGAAACCGCCCGGGAACAGTTCGACAAGGGCGGCCAGCTTCTCAATCAGGAGGACATGCTGACCGCCATCGGCGATGCGCTCGCCACCGGGTGCGCCCGGATGGAACATGCTGAAGTTAAATCAAAAATCATGGTGCTCCTGTCGGATGGCGAGTCCAACACCGGACTCATTAAACCTGAGGACGCCGCCAAGGCCGCCAAAACCATGGGGATCAAGGTTTACACCATCGGA
>CAZOZF010000003.1:0-5375 GCA_964584205.1 uncultured Verrucomicrobiota bacterium | reverse complement strand
CTCCAATTCCAATATCCCTGGATTTTGCTTCTCCTCTGGATTGTCCCCGTGGTCGGCCTCGTCTGGCGTTTCCTGTCCAAGCGCCAAACCCTCGGCCGTACCTTCGTCTCCCCCTTCATGGCGGCCAAACTCGCTCCCCCGTCATCGCCCGCCCGCCGGGACTGGCAATTGGCCTTCCTGATGACCGGCCTGTTGCTGGCACTGATTGCCATGGCCCGTCCCCAGTGGGGTACCAAGGATGAAACAGTCTATCAGCGGGGCCGTGATCTTCTGGTGGTGCTCGATGTGTCCCGATCCATGCTCGCCACCGATGTTCATCCCAGCCGTCTGGGCCGGGCCAAGGTCGATCTGCTCGACCTGATCCGGCAACTGCGCGGCGACCGGGTCGGCCTCCTCGCCTTCCGGGGCCGCCCGCTCCTGCTCTGCCCGCTCACCACCGATTATGGATTTCTCTCCCAAACCCTGGAAGGCACTGGCGTGGATTCCGCACCCCCGGGCGAAACGGATATCGGCGATGCCATTCTGGAGGCGCTCAAAACCTTCCAAGGCGACACGGGTTCCCATAAAGCCATCGTCCTGGTTTCCGATGGCGAGGATCTGGCAGGAAAATCAGCCGAGGCCGCCGCCAAGGCCAAGGAACAGGGCGTGGCCATCTTCACGGTCGGCTTCGGTAGCACCGAGGGCGCGCCCGTCCCCTCAGCCACCGACAAGAAGGAGACCATGAACTTTCAGGGACAAGCCGTGGTCTCCAAACTGAACCACGAAATTCTCCGGGACATCGCCGAGAAGACCGGCGGCGCCTATGTCCCGGTCGGCCTGGCGAATGTCAAACTGGGCGATCTTTATCGCAATCATCTCAGCCGCATCTCGGCCCGCGACCTGGAAGAATCCGTGCAACGCCGCACCGTCGAGCGTTACCAGTGGTTCCTGTTTCCTGCCATGCTTTGCTTCCTGGCCGTCGCCTTCTTCAGCCGGGGCCAGATCGCGTTGAGAAAAAAAACGAACATCGAACATTCAACATCGAACATTCAACATCGAACAATGAAAGCATCGCGCGCCTCTGTTCAACGTTCAATGTTGAATGTTGGATGTTCGATGTTCCTACTTCTTCCCGCCATGCTCTTCGCCCAGACCAACGCTTCTTCATCAATGCCTCCCGGTCGCGACGGTGCCCGTCTGGCCCAGAAACTCTACCTCCTCGGAAAATATGAAGATTCGGCTGCCGCCTATCAGAGCGCCGCACAAACGGCCGCCAGCGCCACCCGGGACAACTATCTTTTTAACGCCGGCTGCTCCTTCCTCAAGGCCGGAAAAGCCGGGGAGGCGGCCGATGTGTTCCGCTCCATGACCAGCGTGGAGGGGGAGCGCGGCTCACTTGCCGCCTATAACCTGGGCTGTGCACTTTTCGCCGATTCCGCCCCATCAAAATCTGACTCCAAGCAACCCGACCCCGCTGCGCCGGAAAAGCGTGATAAACTAGTTAATCAGGCAGGTTTGGCCTTCCAAAAGGCACTTTATCAGGGACTGGATGACCCGGATACCCGGAAGAATCTGGCCGTCATGGCAAGCCTCGCACCCGCCGTAAAAGAGGAGGCAAAAATCGCCCGCCTGATGGCCGAGCATGGCCAGGCACAACCCGGGTCCCTCGCCGATACCATGCTCCTTCAGCAACGCAAACTCCTCCAGTCCATCCCCGCCGCCTTCACCAATACCACCCCCACCCTGATCCGGGATCTGGAATCTCTGGCCGATGAACAGGATCAAACCGCAGACCTCATGATCCCGCTCAAGGGAAAGCTGCTTCAGGCCATTTCCCAGTCGCAATCCTCGGGCAACAACACCAACGCCCAGCAACAACTCGCCCAGGTCAACGCCTTCGCCGAAGCCATAAGGGATCAGCTTTTCGGCGTATCCACAGCCCTGCGTGACCTTGACCGCTCCGCCATTCCCTCCGCTGCTCAGGCGGAATCGTCCCTCTACACCCTCTGGAAAGGAATCGCCGGATATCAACAACTGCTCCGGGAAGACATCGCGCGCCAGACCAATGCCATGATCGCGTTACAAGACAAAACCCGTCAGGAAGACCAGTCGGAAGCTCTCGTCCTCACCGGCCTCTTCAAGGAACGGTTTGAGCAGACCGTGCCGCCTGAAGGAATCAGCAAGCCCATCGAGAACACCTCGACGAACCTGCCTGCCGGCACCAATACCACCGAAGTAATCCTCTCCGCCGAGGATCGCGCAAAAATTGTCACCCTGACCGATCAGGCCCTTGCCGCTCAAACAGCCGCCACCAATCTCACGGCCGCCCTGCCCCACCAGCGCAAGGCGTACACCTTGCTCAAGGAAATTGAAAAACTCCTGCCCAAGGAAAAACAGCCTCAGGATAATTCTCAACAACAGGATCAAAAAGACAATCAGCAGAAACAGGACCAACCGAAGGAACCTCCCAAAGAGCAACCCAAGGAACAGAAAAAACCGGAGAAGCAGGAACCTCAAAAGGGCGAGATGTCGAAGGAAGACCTGCAGCGGATGCTGGAGAAAGCCAAACAGCGGGAAAAGGAGCACGAGCAGGAAAAGCGCGAGCGCAACAACTCAATCCCCATGTCTCCTGCGGAAAGAGACTGGTAGGAGAATGCAGAACGAACATCGAACATCGAACATTGAACATTCAACGTTGAACCGTTTGAAAAGCACACTCCGTTCAATGTTCAATGTTGAATGTTCAATGTTCAACGTTCGCTATCTCCTCTTTTCTCTTTTCCTGCTTGCCCCACTAGCCGCCTTCGCCCAATCTCCCACGCTTGAGGTGAATGTCAATCGCGACCGCGTCTATCTCGGGGAATCTTTTCTTTTGGAGCTTAAAGTTGGCGGCGCCGACAATCCAGAAGCCCCTGATCTTTCCGCCATTCGGAATTGCGCCATTGAACTGCTGGGAAGCCAATCGGCAAGCCAGTACAGCATCACCATCGTCAACGGCCGGATGACCAAGACAGGCTTTACCGGGCGACGCTTCACCTACAAACTAACCCCCGCCACCGAAGGAACGATCAACACCGGCCCCATCACCGCCACCGTTGCCGGAACCCCCTTGACTGCCACCGGCCCGACCGTGACGGTCACCGGCATCACCCGGCAGGACACCGTCTCCCTCGCCGTCATCGCCTCGCGAAACACCGTTCTCGTTGATGAGCCTTTTGAGATCCGGCTCTCAATCAAAATACGCCGGCTGCCCGGGCAATTCGCTGAGGTGGATCCGCTCTTTCCCGCCGATCCCCCGCATCTTGAGGCAGACTACCTCAACGCCAAGGAAATTGACGGACTGAAAGGCCCCGATTACCAGCGGCTCCTGAATGAGCGGCTTGTTCAACGCAATCAGCCGGGATTTACGGTGAACAACTATACCGTTCAAGCCGACATGTTTGATTTCAGCGCCATGATGGGGCAACAGGGAACGCCCGCCCGCTTTAAGCTGGATCGTCGGGCCATTACGGAAAACGGAAAGGCATATTGGGAGTACGGCATCACTGTTCCCTTCTCCCCGCTCTCGGAAGGCTCCTACACGTTCGGCCCGGCCCTCTTCAAGGGGAATGTCCCCATTTCGGTCGACCAGACGGGCAACGCCAAAGGGGAATCCATTTTTGCTGTGGGTAACGCCGCAATCGTCCGGGTTATTCCCCCGCCCGAAGAAGCCCGACCCACCTCCTACAGCGGGGCGATTGGCAGCAATCTTGTTGCGGAAGCCGCGCTGGACGCACAAACCTGCAACGTGGGGGATCCCCTCAAGCTGACCCTGACCCTTTCGGGCGCCATCCAGATGCGCAACCTCACCCCGCCCAAACTCAGTCTTCAAACCAATCTGCTGGATCATTTCGACTTCTATGACGAATCCGTTCAGACCGTGAAGCAGGACAACCAACGTCGTTATTCCTATACCCTTCGTCCCCGCCATTCCGGTTCATTCGAATTCCCCCCGGTTGAGGTATCCTTCTATGATGTCACCTCCCGCCAATACCGAACCGTCAGAACCGAGCCCATTCCTCTGAAGGTTCGTCAAACGGCTGAGGTAACCGCTGCCCAGGTGGTAGGCGGCTCAACCAATCAAACCATCATTCTTCATCGGCAGGAGGAAGCCAGCATGCGACCCGCCGGAATGCGCATGGATCCGGCCATCGCGGAAACGGTTTCCCTACTCGGCTCCCCGCTCCGGTTGCTGGGAATCGCCCTCACCGGTCCGGTGCTTTTCGGCCTGAGCCTCCTGTGGATCCTGGTCCGGCGTCATCGTCCCTCCTTCCAGGAATCGCGTCGACGCCGGGCTGCCTTTGCTCACGCCAAAACAGCCCTGAAATCCGGAAATCGAACCGATCCCTGCCTGATCCTGCGGCGGTATCTTGCGGATCGGTTTAACACCCGAACCGAATCCATGACCCCATCGGATGCAAAAAATCTTCTGGCCCAAAAGGGTATTCCCGCCTCTCTAGCGGAACAATTCGCCACCCTGATGCAACATCACTTCAACGCCGCCTTTGAAACCACTCCGGCGGATTCTCAGGGAAGCACAATGGAATTGGAATCCCTGCTCGCTGAAATTGAGCGTCATCTCAACGCACCCGGAACAAAAACCAGTACGCCTGAAATTCTTTCATTCATGTTCGTTCTCCTCGCCATCCTGCCGGTGATCGCCTCCACTTCCGCAGAACGAACCTTCATCCGCGATGAGGCCGCAGCAGAACTGGGCTCGGCGAAGTCTCCAAAGGATTTCCTGGTGGCGGCGGAAACCTGCCAGAAGCTGGTAGACTTGGGAATCCGCAATGCCCCGCTCTTCTACAACCAGGGAACCGCCCTGCTGATGGCCGATAAGCCGTCGGATGCCATCACGGTTCTCCTGCGTGCCGAACGCTACGGGGGAAGCGCCGCAGACATTCGGAGAAACCTTGCCATCGCCCAGGCCAAAAAAGACGGCCTCAAAACCCCAGTCATCTCCTGGCTCAGGATGATCCTGTTCTGGCACTATGGACTGGACTGCGCCTCACGCGCCATTCTCGCAGCGAGCGCTTTTTCCGGGCTCTGGCTGGCGTGGACTTTGTTCATCCTGGGAGCACGGAGGACGGCGAAAGCCATGAGCACGCTGTGTCTGATTCTTCTGGTTGCCTGGGGATCCAGCGTCCTAGCCACCCTCCAGCAGGAAAGCCGGATCCAGCGTCCCCTCTCTGCCGAAACCCAGAACACCCAGCCTGTCTCCTAACCCGGCATAGCCGGAACCAAATCATAATCGTAATCGTAATCATATTCTGCGGTGCCAGAGAGGATTACGATTATGATTACGATTCAGTAGCGTCCCATAGGACGCAGGTTAGAAGGCCGAAGGCTGAAGACTG
>CAZOZF010000002.1:0-64580 GCA_964584205.1 uncultured Verrucomicrobiota bacterium | reverse complement strand
TGCAAACGTTCCCGGCATCCTGCTCTGGCAACAATAATTTCAGACTCCCTGATATCGACCATGAAATGGCGCACCTTTCCTTAACGATCACCTGCCGGTGATCCCCCCCCCGTGCCGTTGAATTCATCAGTAAGTTTTGGCTAACGTTTCCCTTCGAAGTGTTCCCCGATCTCCTCCAGCGTCCGACCTTTGGTTTCAGGCAGGAAGAAGAAGGCCGTGATGAAGTAGATCACTGTAAACCCGGCAAACGCGAAGAACATCGTCGAGTAGCCGAATCGCCCCACCGTGGGCAGGAAAACGGCGGCAATCGTTGTCGAGACTGCCTGATTGAGAATGATGGCTACCGGGAGCGCAATGCGACTTGGCAAGAAGTGCTCAGGGATCTGAAGCGGCAGGAACTCGCACATCTTTCCGAGTCAAGTCACTTTTGACTTCAACTTTGATCGTCAGCCTTGATCGGATATCGCGGTCAGGCAAAATGATCCGACAGGTAGCGGTTTTTCGATCATACTCGGCTGTTATGGCCTGATCGTTTGACAAAACCTTGACCACGGGTGAGACGCACGGCAACTCGATGGTAACGGTACGTTTTAGCGGTTGGCTCTGATATGTACCAACCACCGGCTCAACGCCAATAGTAATATGTTCACCTTGACGGATATACGACAACTTTGTGACAGCATAATCGCCATAGCGATATCGTTCAGACTGCCCATCGTCTTCGTAGAGTTCATTGATTCCCATGACCCCGTCTTTTCCGGGCCAGCAGCGCACCACCAGATTGGTGAGCGGGGTGGTAGTCATCCGCGCCGTATACGGCTGTAAGGGAATCGGAGTCCCACCGCGCACCAACAAGGGAAACTCATCCAGTGTGGACTTGAGAAAAACGGTCTTCGGGCCAACAAATGACTCGCCACTGAACCAGTGGAACCATGTCCCCTCAGGAATCCAGAGGGTTTGTCCGGCAACTTTTCGCACCCCTTCCCCCTTGGTCGTAACAGGAGCGGCAAGCAGGTGCTCCCCGAAAAAATATTCGTTCATATGACTGTAGGCAAACTCTTGTTCAGGATATTCAAGATAGAGAGGCCTGAGCAACGGTAGGGCTTTAGTGTTGCACTGGCGAGCACTGGAGTAAATATAGGGCAGCAACTGAGACCTCAAATGGTAGGCAATGCGAGCAGACCGCTCCGTTTCAGGCCCCCAGAGCCAGGGGCGCCGATCCATGTTGCCGTAACTATGGAGCCGAAGCGATGAACTCACCGCGCCAAACTGAATCCAGCGCGCGAGTAATTCCGCATCGTTGCCATCAAAAAATCCCCCGATGTCATGAGCCCAGAAGAAACACCCGCTGTTGCCCGAACGCAAGGTGAACTCAATCTCGAACTTCAACATCTCCCAACATCCTCCGGAATCACCTGAAAACTGGATGGGGTTGCGCTGGTCCCCCCACCCACCCCAGCGACTGAAGCCCAATCCGCGTTTTCCCAGTGTCTGGCTATAGGTGAAGTAAAGGTGATTAAGCCAGGGGAGATGTCGCAATCCAGGTACGCCAGGAACATACTCCAAGCCGGGCTTGCTGTCCTGCTGCCAATCCACCCACCAGAAATCAACCCCCGCCTTCTCCAGGGGCCAGTGTGCAGCCTTGAAGTAAGCATCCATATAGGTCCGGTCCCCCGCATTGAATTTCGGCACTTCATCCTTTACCGGGTCTTTCCCCAGCATCCGCATGAAATCCGGGTAACAGGTTTCATGGGCACGGACCCCATCGTGCGGATGGGCATTCAAGGTAACAAACAAACCATCGGCTCGAAGGTCAGCGAGGAGCTTCTCGGCATTGGGCAGGAGCGCGCGATTCCAACTCCAACCGGTCCAACCCAATCCGATAAAGTGCCCGATGCCAGTCTTGGCGTCCTTCTGCGTATGCCATCCCATATCCATCACCAGGATATCGAGCGGAAAATCGTGTTGCCTGTATTCTTCTGCAATTTGACGGAACTGCGCCTCGGTATAATCAAACCATCGACAATACCAGGAGCCGAAAACATGCTTCCGGGGGATGGGCACTGGCCCCGAAATCGCCGCTAGGGAGGCGAGCGCCGCCTTGTAATCCGAACCATAGCCGAAAAGATACCAGTCAAGCCCCCGCTCAACGGGACGCGGCGCGATCCAGTCGTTGACGAAAATGGGTTTCCCGGTATCGTCAACAACCGACCAACCATCTCTAGCAAGAAGCCCTTCAGGGAGTTCCACCGGCCCGCTGACATTGTCGAGTGTCGAGATCGGCCCCCGGAGGTTACAAAAAGGCTTTGCGCCAGGCGTCCATTCAACCCATCCTGTCCCTTTACGGATCATCACCTGGAGATTCCCTGGATGAAAAGCCCTTCCATCCGGGATATATCGGATACGGATCGAACTGGTTTCAATGACAGTGGCGTTACCCTCAAAACGCTGAACAAAAGGAACCGGGTTGATCACACGTCGATTAACGAAAAGGGTCGGTTCATCCGTGAATTTCCCGTCTTTCTGGTATTCAAAACGCACACAATTCGGTGTCAGAACCGTGAACCGTGCGGCATGAATCGTTATGATTTGTTGACGGCGAGCCACCGGCGGCAGGGCATCAAGCGTGAACGTTCGCGGATGCCAAAAGGCACTCCGCTGTCCGCTCTTGATCCCAATATCACCAAAGGCCGGAGTCGCCAGATCCACCAGTCCGGGCACCGGAACCGTGTGCTCGAATTTCTCCGGCACCTGGTCCATCACGCCCTGACCAATCTGCCACTGGCCGTCAAGACTGATGGTATTGCGAAGCGTATCCTGAGCCAGAAGGACAAGTGAATCCGACTCAAGTCCCTCCGCCGTCGCCTGGACAACAACAGGCCGATCTGTCCCGCCAGATAATAGCAATGCCGTTGCGATTCCGGCTTCAGCGTTAACCTGTCCAGGCGAAGCCAATTCGGCCTCCGTGGTTACGAAACTCACCGGCAAAGCAGCATCCGGAACGAGCGTTCCGTTGCGGTCTACAATCTCAGCATGGACAAAAAATGCGTCCTTGGAATTCCTGGAAATGGGAATACCCGACAACCGGGCTACCAATCTAATCCTGGCAGGTTTCTCTGGAGTTCGAATCACATGCTGTGCGACAGGTCTGCCACCCATGTAGGAGATTGCCTTGAGTTCACCGGGCTCGAATGCCTTGACAGGAAACGTAAACGGCGCATGCGCCAGATATCGTGAAAAGTGGTCTTGGTCAGGCTTGCGCCGCCCTAGACTCACCCCATTGAGCAGGAGCTCGACCTCATCACCATTGGAGAAAACCCGGACGGGAATCGACGATTGTGCAGTCCAATAGGAGGCAATAAACACCCCGGGGTTGGCCAGGATCCCATCCGTCGGGTCACGCTGGCTTTGATAAAAATAATAGACAAACTTCGGCAGCCGGAAAACATCCACGATCCCGCTGGTGCAATGATCCGGCGCACAGCCGCGACTGTAATCGTTGAACAACCAATTGGCGTCACCGATCATCGAAGGACAAACATGGTTCTGGTTGTGACTCTCCTGGAAATTCAGCGCCTGTTGCAGCATGCGCCGCTCTCCGTCCGACCGCCGTTGCCGGCTGTTAATCTCCTCGCCCTTGAGTTCCTTGATGCCGGTCTGGTTGAAATTGGCGGCATTGTCGGCGTAATATTCCCAATCACCATATTCCGCCGTAAAGATGGGCTTATCGCCCTGTTTCCACTCATCCCAGAATTTCGGGCCATTCGTGTGCTGCCGGGCCGGAATGAAAATATCATGGAATTTATTGATATGGCTGGCCGAAAGCGCCCCAGGATATTCCTGCCCAACGATCTCGTGCAGTTGTTTGAGGAAGGCATCCGGGTGTTTGGCCTCATTCAGGGAAGTCTCCCAGAATATGCAGGCGGGATGATTACGGTCACGCCGGATCATGTCACGAGCCATCTGCAGGGAACGTTCAGCAAAAAGCCCGTTCTTGTAGAATTGCCAGCCCGGTACAGGCTCCATAACGACAATGCCGTAATAGTCACAAGCATCCAGAAAGGCACTGGAGTTCGGGTAATGGGAAAGGCGAACTAGGGCAAACCCAGCCTGCTTGATCATAGCGGCGTCTCGCCACTGGGCACTATCCGGAAGGGCATAACCGATGTAGGGATATTCCTGATGGCGGTTCGTTCCGCGTAAATACATCGGTCGGCCATTAATGGCAAACCGGCCGGCCTTGCAGGTCACGGAACGGATCCCCACCCGGAGGCATTGACTCTCAACTACAACACCCTCCGCCGTGCGGATCTCGGTGGTAAGCGGATATAAATGAGGGGCATCCGGACTCCAGAGCTTAGGTGCAGGGACAACCAAAGAGAGGGTATAGGCGCTCATCTCCCCCGGCGCCAATGTTGCCGGTTCGGATTGAACGTTTTGACCCGCAAGGGCACACCGCACCACAAACCTAGCCGACACGGATCGGTCATTCTTTACATGAACCTGAACCTGAACGGCGGCCGAATCAGGCGATACCGAGGGATACGTCACAAAGATCCCGCCCGATGCCGGCAGATTGGCGGCCACGGGATCAGTAATATGAAGCGGATCAGTAACCTGTAAATCAACATTACGATAAAGACCATGATACCAGTTGAAATCCAATTTGCTGTAAGGCCGCCCGGGCGGAATATCCGGAGTTTCCCGATTATCCAGCTTGATCAACAGCTCATTGGTGGATCCGACCGCCAACAGTCCCGACAGATCGGCCTGAAAAGGAAGATACCCTCCCATATGCGATGCCACCCGTTTCTCATTCAGAAAGACTTCTGCAGTATGCATGGCCGCCTCAATATTGAGACAAACCCGTTTGTTCTCCCACTCCGGACTGACAAAGAACACTTTTCGGTAGAGACAGTCACCCATCCACATCTTATTTCCAGGCAACACGGACTCCAACCGGGCGGTATGAGGCAACGTGACCGCCTGCCATACCGTAGACGTTGTCGCAGTGGCCGCATTGATGACAACTTGCCAATCCTTATTGAACGGATGCATCTTCAAGGCAGGCTGTTCACCTGCCAGGGAAGTGACGGCCCAAAATGCAACCATAAGAACCCATTTCATATCCACTCCTGCCTTGGCATTACTTCTTTTAGGGTGCATTGGTGGCGACAATCTTATAGTAGCGTGGCATTATCAATGACGCAGTGGAATCGTCATACCAGAAATTAGTTCCATCTGCCGACCGGACTTTTGTTGAAAGTTGAGTCCAGCCCCCCGCTATGGCACTCAGGTTACTGGATACCAATATCCCGAATGGAGGCAGACTGGTATTGCCGCCCAACCAGACCACAACGTTTGTCGACCTCACTCTCGTCAACTCTATTATTTTGAATGAAGACTGCGTGTTGGTTGGGTCGGTCCCCGAAATGTACTCCTCCCAAGCACTCATTCCGTCCCCATCAGTATCCACTTCTGCCACAGCTGCATAATTCGTTACGCCGTAATACTGGTTCAGCCACAATGTCGGCGTCGGATGCGCACTCGCAGTCAGCGTTGCAACAAGCGACAAGGTATTGCCCGATACTGCAAAGGCACTGAAGTTGGATTGTGCAATCCCATCGACCCGGATGGAGCCCGCGCTAACCAGATTCGTAAAGTCATGCGTGCCGGTTATCGTGAGCGTGGCCTGACTACCGGAAACAAAATCAATATAACAGCCGGCGCCAATGATGTAACCATCTGTGTTGTTTCCGATCTTACCAATAGTCAAGCTGGCGTGACCCGATAGCTCAATCTTTGCAGCGGCACCGCTGAAAGGTTTTAGCGTCAGACTACCAATATTCGCTGTGGCCGTGTCGGTCATCGTTAGCTTGGATTTCCCCAAATACCCCGTGATCGTGTAGGAATAGACGCTACTGGCGCCATTAAGGCCCGTCGCGCTGAAGACTGCATTTCCAGACATATTGTATTCACCCCAGGTTGGCCCATCCGAAGAGCCAATACCCATACGACCCACCCAAGTACCGGTAAACGTGATGGTCCCACCGGTCTGGTTCAGAATCGCACCTCCGGTGTTCCAGTTGCCCACAATAAACGACTGGCTATCACTGATAATGTATGAATCCCAGACTCCCACGGTCGTGTTCGTGTTTCTAGGAGGGATAAAACTCCCGGAATTGACGACAATACCCACATGGAACGGACTAGAGGTCGACCCGGCGAGTGAAGCAGCGCTGGCCGCCAGCGTATTGCTATCACCCAACGTCATTGGCTTGAGATTACTGAACGTCGCCACACCGCCGGAAGCTTTCGCAGTCAGAGTACTGTCACCTGAAAAGACAGTCCCACTGATCGTCACATCGGTACTGTTATCGCCGGTCACGATATTGCCGTCGACATCCTGAACCAGCACCGTCACAGCCGGGCTGATCGCAAAGCCCGGTCTCGTCGCCGCAGGTTGTTGACCAAACCCCAGCTTGCTGGCGGGGCCCGGATTGTTGGTCTGGGCGAAATTGACCGCACTGGCGGCATACGTTCCATCGCCGACATAGACGGCCCGCATGGCATGAGCTCCCGTTGCGAGGCTACTGTTCGTATAGGCAGCGGCCCCGTTAGAAACCTCCACGAAGGCCCTCGCTAACCCATCCACCGAAAACACGATATTCCCGGCCGTTCCCATCGCCACAACACCGTTGGTTTTAACCGTCGCCGTGAAAATGACCTGCTGACCATAGACGGACGGGTTGACCGATGAATCCAGCGTGGTAGTGGTGACCATCCCAGTAGCACTTGTATTGAGCGCCTCATTCCAGACCTGTGCCATTTTCTGGTATCCGACCGCGTTGGGATGCAACCCGTCGGCCAAGTCCGTGTTGGTACTCAACGCATCATGCATGGGGACATATACCACGCTCCGCCCAAGAACCTGGTTGCTGGCCACGATACCCGGGATGGCAGCGTTGTAGGCCAGCACGTCGGATTCTTTCCCAAGTCCATTAGGAATGATCGACGCCACATAGAGTTTCACACTCGGCCTGTAGAAATAGATGAGGTCAATGAGGGCGCTCAGGCGAGCCGGGGCGTTAGCCTTGTCATACGACAAATTGATATCGTTGCTACCGATCATCAACAGAATCCTATCCGGGGCTGCCCCGCTAGGTCCGATCCATGTCACCAGATTAGAGTATAAGTTGCCAGCACCTCCTGCTGAGATGGTATAGCCGCCGTGGCCCTCGTGATGCGTCTGGCCGGCGGCCGTGAGATTTGTGGTCGCATTGTCGGTCGCCGACCCCACGAACGTGAAAGTGTCAAGCCAGTTGGTCAGGAGGGTAGATAGCGGGGAGCGGTAGCCGCCGAGAACGTCGTTACCTCTGGTGATCGAATCGCCTAAGGGCATGATCTTGCCCATTGTGGCCTGTATCCCGACTCCAGCGAACGCAACCCGGTTCACGCCGGGGAAGGCCCACAGACACAACACCGCCAACGCAACCCTGCTGAAAAACCGGACTTTCGTTGCTTTCATGAATTTTCCCATCCATTATGTCCACAGTTCATCTTCTGACAAGCCATGATCATTCCCGCTCAAGTGTATCCGTTACTGACTTATACGTTTACACAGGGCAGCCCACCTGAACAGAGCGAATCGGCGCAATTTCCGAGTTATTCGAGTCACGCCAAACTGAAAACATATAGACTGACAGCCTTATTTGCCCTCGGATTGTCGATGTTGCAGCTCTCCCCTGCGAGTCCAGCGGCGGGTTAAACCTTGGCGGTGCCGTGAACACCGCCGTGTATTTCGACACAGGACACGTCTCCACACATTCCGCCTTCACCGCGGAAAACACCAGGGCTAAAAACAAAACTGAAATGGCCTGATTCGTTTCGGCACGTAACCTGCACTTTATGAAGTGAAACATTTTCATTTCGGGCAGATGGCATTCCCCAATATTTCCCCATGCATACTTATTTCTCGAACACGCGAATCTCCCACATCGAGTATCCCCAGCCGGTGTTTCTGCGAGTTCCGTAAACGCGAACCCATCGCGCACTCACCGGATTGAACGTTATCGTCTCATTGCCGCCCCGGCCTTCATTGGTTTTATAAGCATCAGTCCAATTCTGACCGTCATCCGAAACCTGGATCGCATAACCGCCACCGGACGCCAGCGCCCACATCAACTCCACCCGGCTGATCTTGGTTGAAGCTCCGAGATCAACGGCGATCCACTGCGGATCGGATGCCTGTGACATCCAGCCGGTGTCAGGGCGTCCATCCGTCACGGCGTCAGGCGATGTGCAGTTTCTCGCATTTTCAGAAGATGAGGCCTTTACTGGTTTGCCGTATGCAAGACCTATCTGCGCCGGCGTATAAGCCGTGAAGTGGCGCACACTGCTCACCGGACCGTCGGGCGTATCCAGCAGAGTGGCTTCCGCAACATAGTCACCGCCTTCCTTCAAGACTAACGAGGCAAACTCAATCCGGTTGGTGCCCAGACCTGCCACCTCAGCAGGAAGTTTCTGTTTTGCAATGACCTTGTCCTGTTTCTTAAGGCAAAACTGAACCTGTCCCTTCCACGGCTTTTCCAGATCGTTGACGACCACAACCGGAAACGTCGCCGTCTCCCCGATCATCCAGCGCTCACGCCAGGTATCGAGCATGAGTCCCACCGGAGCGAATGCGTCCTTCACATAATGATAGAACTCAGGCTCCCAGGTCAGCTTTTTCACATCAAGCCAATGATCGCTGGTCTGGCCATTTGGACGTGAATAGCTCAACGACGAGAATTCCATCACCCCTGCAACCTTGCGATTGGCACGCCAGAATTCCGTGTCCGCCGCAAGATAGCGCGCATAGAGGTTCCGCCTCTGCTCTACCGTGGAATCTTTTCCAAGCCATCGCTGATAATGTTTCTTGGTGAGCGTCGTGGGCAGGCCGTCTCGGGTCAACCAAAGCCAACCATACTCGTTGATGATCACCGCATGTTTACTGTCGTTCCTCGTAACGTTCCCCTGCGGAACTTTATCGGCAGTAGCGAGATCAGCCAGTATGAAGTTGTTCTCATTGAAATGATAAGGGTGCGCCTCGTACACATCACCAGGCTCCGCCGGGTACTGGTAGCTGTTGTCCCATGGACGGTTTGACATGTCGAGACCGCGCACCTGCTTGATCGCGGGCGCCGTCTGGTCGGTCCATGTCTCATTATTACCGTCCCAGATCACAACGCAAGGATGGTTCCACCGTTCGCGCATCCACTCTTCATATTCTTTCGCCAGTTCAGGTGTCTTCACGGTATCCGGCAGCTTCCAAATGGGGAATTCATCCTGGATCAGGATACCTTCCTCGTCTGCAATTCGGTACCAGGCTTCAGGAGGGAACCCGATGCTGTAGCGTAAGGAGTTCCAGTGCATATCTTTCACGCGCTTATGCAGCAGGCGCACCCAGGCTTCATCCCAGGGCAACGCCGCACGGTCAGCGTCCTCAAGAAACCGGTACACGGTAAAATTGCTGCCGCGCATAAAATAGGGTTTGCCATTGAGCATTGCCCGTCCTGTTACAGGATCCAACCGGAACTCGCGCAGCCCGAAGCGCGTCGTGAAGCTGTCCCCAGGCGTCCTGGCGGTAAGCTCATACAGGAATGGGGTTTCCGGCGACCACAGCTGGCATTGGGTCAGCGGCACAACCATATCCAGCGTTTGCTCCACACCGGGCACCAGGCGACCTGTCGCCTTGCCAGCCACCTTGCCTGACTTCGCCTCGCTCACTTCAACGGTCACCTCCCCCTCCGTCACCTGCGCCAGCCAGAGACGCACCCGAGCCTGCTGGTTGGTCACATCCGGCGCAACCTGAACGTTGACGATGGCGGGCGTCCCCGATAGCAGCAACTCGACGGAATCGAATAGTCCAGGAATGTAACGGCTCTTCTCCTCGTCAAAACCGCTGGGCATGGTATTCGGCAAGGATTCCCGGGTCGCACCGATGCGGATGACCACTTCGTTCTCGCCAGCTTTCAGCGCCTCGCGCGCGTTGAACAATCCGGGCGTGAAACAGGGCAGATGTTCCCCGAGCGACTTGCCGTTCAGAATCACACTTGCCCCGAACATGGCTTTGCCGATTTTAAGCGTGGCCACGGAAGGAACTTTGCCCTCCAGCGTGAACGTCCTCCGATACCAGAAGGCGCTACGCACGCCAGTCCGGATGCCAACGTCACTAAACGCCGGGGTCGCCAGATCCACCAGACCGGGCACCGGGACCGTATGCTCGAATTTATCAGGAACCTTATCCATACCGCCCTGGGCAATCTGCCACGGGCCGTCAAGATTGACCGTGCGTCTTAACTGCATGTTAGCAGAGCCTGCTCCCATCATGCTGGAAGGCAAAAGCACCAACAGGATGAAACGCATCACGGTCCTGCATAAGATTTTCTTCATTTTAGCATCTCCTTAAGAAGGTTCTTCATGTTTGCGGCCGCAATTCCATGATTTCGCCCGGCTTGGTTTTGAACGTGAACCGCGCGCCCTCAAGCGGCTTCCGGCCGGAGATGGTCACCTTCTTGCCGGGCCAGGGGTTCTGCACGGTACAATCGGCCCCCTTCTCACTGATGATCTTCACGCCGCCGACCACGCCATTCTTCAGCTCGGCGCTGACAAGGAAGGCACCCACAGCGCGCAGCGTCCCAAAGCGGGCATCCTGATCCCTGGGCCAGCAAGGGAAAAAGCGGAGCACACCCTCATGGCTCTGCAATAACATCTCGTTGATCGCCAGAAAGCCACCACAACTCTCTATTCCGCCACCACCATAAAATAGCAGGAGATTCGGAAAGGAATGCTTATCACACTCCGTACGCATTTTCGTCAGGATCGTTTTGGGATCGTACCCGATACGGGCACAGGCGGTATACCACGATGAAAAGCCGTTGTAATCAGCCCAACGCCCCATCTCGTCAATTGTGTTATGGCAGATTTCCAGCAGCTTTGGATCGCTGTCCAGGCCGATGGTGCCACACGGAAAGATATGCTGGATACCCAGAGTGTTGTCTTTCCACCAATCCAACCCCTTCTCCGTATAACGGAACACGGTTTTCCCATTGCGCTCCTGTAACGGGAATGCGCTGAGCTTGTCCAGGATGTCCTGCCACTTCGCACGCCGGGCCTCATCCACACCGATATCCTTGCTCATGGATATCAGGCTCGTGAAAAGTGTCCTGACAAGCCCCAGCGAGAGAATCGGGTTTATGTTATCGCCTGACCCCTCATGGATGGCATCCTTGTAGATCACATACCGTTTGTTTTCCAGCTTGAGGTAATCCTCCCAGAATGCCGCCACTTCCAGCAGATACGGATAGGCCGTCGTCTTCAGGAATTCCTTATCCTTCGTATACTGGTACTGCCAGATGAAATTCAAGGCCACATACGCGGCATTCGAACGCTGTCCATGATCCCTTTCCCCCTCCGGAAAAATACCCCGGGGACCAATACATACTGGAAAGTGCACGCCTTTCCACCCGTTCTTCCTTGCCACCTCTCTGGCTCGAGGCACCGACTCCAGGATCGCCCGATAATAGGGGGCTGACAAATCGGCATGGTTACTGGAATAGACGATGTAATACGGCGCCTGAAAATTATAATTCAAGTGATAATCGCCCTGCCATTGGGCAAAAATGGTGACCCAGCACCCCCACAACCCGGGCGCGACCTTCCCCGCCTTGCTACAAGACCCCATCACATACAAGGCTGCGTACCAGCGCTTCTCAATCTCCTTATCGGGAATCTCTATAAACGATTTTGACCAGAAATTCTTCCACCACTCCCTGTGCTTGATTGAAATGGACCGAAAGTCCTTTATCTCCAATGCTGACACTTTCTTTTTTGCCGACTCAAGAAAACCAGGATCGTCCAGTTTGGAGAGCACACACGTTACAATCGTTACGACTTCGCCTGCTTTGAGGGTCAACGTTATTGTGCCTGCGCTGTCCACGACCAGCGCTCCACCGATGATGCGGCTCACGACCCCTATCTCCATCCTCTTTTCAGGAGGAGCATCCCCGCTCACCCGTGTACAACACAGGATGCCGGATGGAATACTTGTCCGTCGGGTTCCCCAGGGATCATCTAAACCGTTTCTCTGTGAAAAAACGGCCGTCACCGGCTTTGTCCCGGCGCACTTCACTTCCGTTATCAGCAGGTTGGACTCGGCATCAACAAACGACCGTGTCTGCACCACCACCTCGCCATTGGTGAACGAGCCTCGGACTTCCGCCAAAGCCAAATCCTGTTCCTGCCGGTAGCTCGCGCCTTTCAACTCGGTTATCGCAAGCGTCAATCCGCCGGCCGGCATCGCGCGTGAGCCATCGCCATACCCCCACCAGTCATTCTTGCCGATGTAAAAACGCTGCTCTTCCGGTGGACCTGCCAGCACGACACCGACATCGCCGTTCCCCAGCAGGGGCCCATCAGGCATGTAGTAGGTTGGAACACTTTTCGGCGGCTCGGTAAAAACCCCGCTGTAGTTCATACCCTGCGCCGACAGAACGGCACTTATTAGAACGGCCCCAATGCCCAGTTTCCTCATGCTAACCTCCAATTTCCGACTACATCACTCCGCCGGTCCAAACACCACGTGCTCGCCGGGCTGCGTACTCAGCGTCACGACACCTTGAGCATCAGGGTTCATGAGCTTCGCCCCATCAAGGCCGCACTTTACCATAAGCGTCGGCCACGGACTCAACACCCGCAATCGCCCGCCGACGGTCGAGGTGATTTCCAGAATAACCACCTTGCCCGCCTGCTGACTGGAAGACACAAGGAAGCCGCCCTGCGCCCGCAATTGGCGGAACGAAGCGGGCTGGTCTTTCGGCCAACAAGGAAAGACCCGAATGATATCCCCCACACTCTGCATCAGGAATTCGGTTACCAGCGCCGTAACCCCGATGCTTTCCGTCATAAAAGTCCCATGCTCATGTCCCTGCCAAACGAACAGACCATTGTGCAGCTCCCGGCTTTTAAACCATTGCCGGGCATCAGATAACGCTTCAGGCATGGATAAACGGGCCTTGGCAATATTAAATATGACGTGTGAATTATTGCCATTGAACCGGGTGTCACGAATGGTGCGGCGAAACAACTCCTTGACCGGCTCCGGAGAGAACCAGGTCACCTGCTCGCCGGGAAACACAGGCGCCGCCGGAACGGTCAGATTATGAATGGGGACTTCTTTGTACTTACAGCCTCGCCAGTCCACGACAACCGGTTGTCCTTGGGCATCCAACGCCACAGGGTATTCGGAAAGAAGCGTCTTCATGTCCTGGCACTCTGCCACCAGCGCCGGATCCTTACCCAGCTCACGGGCGGCTTTGCAAAAGGCCTCAAACGTGTAATGAACATAGGCAATATCAAAGGGACAATTGTCGATACCCATATTACCATGCTCAGGACTGTACGATGGCCCCAGCAAGACTTTCCCATCCGCATCCCTGCCGCATTGCTTCATGAAGGAAACATAAAACCGCGCCGCTTCCCTCAACGTCGGGTAGATCTTCTTTTCCAGGATGGCGCGATCCGGATCGCACAGGTGCCGGTGCCACAGACTCTGGGCCGTCATTCCCACCATACCGATGGTCATTCCCCACGGATTCATCGGTCCGGCCCGCTTGTTGACACTCTTACAGATGGCCGGATCCGGTTCGTGCAGATACTGGGAAATCGAATAGAAGACCCCGTCACAGCCATAGATTTCCCTGGCCTGCCACTGCGCCCGCGGCAACAATCCATCAACGTAGGTAAGCCACGAATCCGCAAGGTCAGCATGATTCGCCGAAACAACCGACCAGAACGGCTGCCATGAGTTGTAATTGAAGTGGAAATCCGCATGCCAAGGTGTGTTATCCGTTACCAGAGGTGGCATCAGGCCCGGCGGGAACCGGCCACCGGGCTGACAGATGGTCCGCGCAAAATACAACATCCGGTACCACCAACGCTGAAAGTCCCGATCCGCCAGCGCAATACCGCTGCGGGCCCAGTAATCAACCCAAACCCCCTCATGCTTCGCGATCAACGCGTCCGGGCTCTTGTTCACCTCGTCGAGCGTCTTGGTGGCCAAGGCAATCGCGGCACGGCACACATCCCCTGTAGCTACGTCAAATGATGTGACAAGTGAAACGGTTTTCATCCGCCCATCACCTGCCACCGCGACACTGTATTCCATCCCCTTATAGTCGACATCCCCGGGCATCACCATATGCAGCCAGGCGACACCGTCGGTGGTTCCGGCCTTGGCCCGGGGCAGGGTTCCGGAAAGGATCTCCTCTATCGCCACCTTGCCTGCCGTATTGATAAGCATTACATTCCGGTCGGCCAGGGCCCGGATCTCGGTACATTTGCTGTTGCCGGACGTCACCGTCATGACCGCCCGCCGCAAATCCACATCCCCTTTAGCGAGCGCCGGCGCCGCACCCCCGATTCGGATAGCGGCCGCACACCGTGGCTGGGGATAAGGAGAGCCATAACTTGGCGGAGCGCCCGTCGTACCAGTCACCGCCCGGGATCGGACATTCACCCGGGAAATAGGACCATCTTTTGAAGTATCAAGCCGCGCGTCCCAGATCTCATTGCGGGTGATCCGCAGGAAAAGCCCGCCTTGTTTCTCCCAGACCACCCCGTACAGGTCGCCGTTGCCGACAATCAGTCCTTCGCTTTGCCCGTCCGTCATTTTGGCAACCGACATCGCGGCATCCTGCAACGCCTCCGGAAACGGAATCGCCTGGCTCGAGCCAGAAACACCACCCACGCCAACACACGCGCACATCCCTGCTAGCAAAACCATTTTCAATCGGGCTGTTACTCCTAAACACCGAACTCTTGCTTCACTTCGGTAAACATCTGAAGCGCGAACTCCAGATCGGCACGCGTATGGGCGGCCGAAACCTGCACGCGGATACGAGCCTTTCCAACGGGCACCACCGGATAAGAGAAACCAATCACATAGACGCCCTTCTCAAGGAGCCGGTCTGCCATACGCGTTGCCAGGGCGGCATCGCCCAACATAATCGGAATAATCGGATGAACGCCGGAAACCAGTGTGAATCCGGCCCGGGCAAGGCCCTCACGGAGAAAGCGGGCATTGGACTCCAACCGGTCACGCAGTTCGGCCGAATGAACCAACATCGACATGACTTTCAGAGAAGCCCCGACGACCGGGGGTGGCAGGGAATTGGAAAAAAGGTAAGGGCGTGACCTTTGACGAAGCAACTGAACTATGCCGGCACGGGCGCTGGTATACCCACCGCAGCCGCCACCCAACGCCTTTCCGAGCGTGCCGGTAATAATGTCCACCCGCCCCATCACCCCATGATGTTCGTGCGTTCCCCGGCCATGGGCACCCATGAAGCCAACGGCATGGGAATCGTCAACCATAACCATCGCATCATAACGTTCAGCCAGATCACAGATTGCCGGCAGGTTGGCCAACGTGCCATCCATCGAGAAAACCCCATCGGTGGCGATCAAGCGATGACGCGCATCCAGAGCCTCCCGGAGCCGGGCCTCAAGGTCGGCCATATCGTTGTTCAGGTAGCGGTAACGCCTGGCTTTGCACAAGCGGATCCCATCGATGATCGAGGCATGGTTGAGTTCGTCAGAAATAACGGCGTCCGGCTCGCCAAGCAGGGTTTCAAACAACCCACCGTTCGCATCGAAACAGGAGGAATACAGAAGGGTTTCCTCCATTCCGAGAAAATCACTTAAGGCCTGCTCCAACTGCTTATGCAATGGCTGGGTGCCACAAATAAACCTGACACTGGCCATACCATAGCCCCATTGATCGAGAGCGGCATGGGCTGCGGCAATCACCTCGGAATGGGAGGCCAACCCGAGATAGTTATTGGCACACATATTGAGCACCTCAGCCCGGACAGAGGTACTGAGTCTGGGGCGTTGCGGGGACGCGATGATCCGCTCGTTCTTAAGAAGGCCCGCGCCGCGTATCTCTTCCATCGTCCCGCTCAATTGCAACTTGAAGGAATGAGTAAGCATATATCACCCCTCACACCAGGTCAGCACCACTTTCCCGCAGTTCCCTGAAAGCATCGCATCAAACCCTTTCTGGAAGTCCGTATAGTGGAATCGATGGGTCACAATCTGGCTAATATCCAGTCCGGACTGCAAAAGCGCTGTCATCTTGTACCAGGTCTCATACATCTCCCGCCCGTAGATCCCACTGATCGTCAACATATTGAAAATGACCTTATTCCAGTCCATGGTGCCCGATTCCGGAGGGATACCCAGCATCGCAATCTTGCCCCCGTGTGCCATGTTGGCCAGCATATCACGAAAGGCGCCAGGATTCCCGCTCATTTCCAATCCGATATCAAACCCTTCCTTCATGCCGAGCTTCTTCTGAACCTCTGGCAGACTCTCCCGGGTCGGATCGACCGCCAACGTCACCCCCATTTTCCGGGCCAGATCGAGTCGGTAGGGATTGGTATCCGTAATGACAACATACCGGGCCCCGGCATGCTTGGCCACAGCCGCCGCCATGATTCCGATGGGCCCGGCTCCAGTGATGAGGACGTCTTCCCCCAGCGATTCAAATTTAAGGGCGGTATGAACAGCGTTCCCAAAGGGATCGAAAATGGACTGGATATCACGATCGAGCCCCGGCGCATGTCCCCACACATTGGTTACGGGTAACGCCAGATACTCCGCAAACGCCCCAGTCCGGTTAACCCCCACGCCCTGGGTATCCTTGCACAGGTGACGACGTCCGGCCAGGCAGTTCCGGCATCGCCCACAAACAACATGTCCTTCCCCGCTGACAATATCGCCAGAATGAAAATCCTTCACGTTCGCCCCGACCTCCACAATCGTCCCGACAAATTCATGACCAATCACGAGGGGAACCGGGATGGTTTTCTGAGCCCATGCATCCCAGTTGTATATATGCAAATCAGTGCCACAAATCCCAGTCCGGAATACCTTGATCAGGACATCATTAATCCCAACCTCAGGAAAGGGCACATCCTCCAGCCAAAGACCTGGAGTGGCGTTGCGCTTTACCAAGGCTTTCATACGGTTCATGGAACTTTCCTCCGCTAGGTTTGAATGCGATTCAACCCCATCACTCATCAGCTTCTTTGTGACGGTCAATCTCCCACAAACGGGATCGTCTGAAGAGAGCGTTTCGGGTCTAATTTAGAGCGCATTGGGGCGTAGCGCATAAACAATGAAAACAGGAAGGCTAATCAGTTACCCGTAACCTCCACCTGCGCCGACCCGGAGATAGTGCCGCCTTTGGGCACCTTCCTGTCCGGAATGGCCCGGGTACATTGCAAATAGCCTTCGGCCCCTTCATTGACATAGTCGGCGACCATCAACATGGCCTTGCCGCCATCGATCCAGGCATGCGCATGACGATCCGCAGCAGCCACCGCACGTAGGCCAACCCCATGACCATCCTTCAACGCCGCTTCAAATATATTGGACTTGGTAGACCTGAAATCATTGCAGCCATATTGATTCTGGTCTTCGCTCCAAGACCAGGCCGGTTGTGTTCGCGGACCGGCAAGACCACAGTCAGGATGGCCCCGGAATGCCTTCGCAGTACCGGACAAACGGCCGATGTGATCTTCAGGATACACAGTCCATTGACCGCGTCGCCGCCAGGTCAATGTGTCACAAGTCTCAGGCAAACCAAACGTCATGCCGGTCTGGCGCGGATTGATCTCTTGCTTCGAGGTAAAGGCCCAGTTCACACTCAAACGTCCGCTTCCGTCTATCAACAACTCATACCCACCTTCAGCTTCCGCATAGGCACCCGCAACCTTCACCCCGACAACCTGTCCTGTTTGCATCACCGTGACCGACGAAGCTTTCCACCCGGTATACAGCCCCCATAAAGGCTTGAATTCCGGTTCCTTCCCAGTCAATTGAGCCCCGCCCCCTTCGCTATCGAGCGGGATCATGGTCAAACAGGGCCCGGACAGACTAAACTCATGCCGACCGGCTTTTCCGGCTTTCAGTTGTCCTGAGGCCGAGTCAATGAGGTACTTAAACCCTTTGCCACTAATCGCAATTTCATTAGTGGCCTGAGTCAACTCCAATGAACCCAGCTTACGCATAGGAGCTGGCGCGACCAACGCTTCACCGCCGATGATGTAGCGATAGCGGTCCACTGTGAAGCCACGCGGACCCGTCACGCTGATTTCCAGCACCTCACCCGCCAAGTCGCGAAACTTAGCCGGAACCACCAATATCCCCTTCTGACCGGGGGCGGCCTCCACTTTCGTCCGGCCCGATTTCCAGGCCAATTTCCAATCAAAACGCATCTCATCTAGATTCGCGAAATCGCTGCGATTCTCTACTGTCAACCGGATCGGGTCACCGAGAGGCGGAACACACACGGTCTCGTCCAGGATCCGCACGGGTGAATAGGCTTTGGTCATGTGCCAGTATTCCGGCTTGGGACGGCGCCAACCGTCAAGTGGCCCCCATGTACCATAGCCTACGGTGCGTTCCCCAGGCAGGAAAAAGGTGTCATCCATGGCCGCCCATAGTGAGCCACCCAAACAACCGGGATGGGCGCGCATGGTCTCCCACATGTTGGCGAAGCCCAGTCCCCAGGCATCACGCAACCCCGGATCCCCCATTTGTTCACGCCGGTTATAGGCGTTAAGATGGCAATACTCACCGAAGTAGAGCGGGCGTTTTGACTCATCTCCCTTGGCCGGCCCATCCAGACCCGGATAGTGATAATTCCCGACCTGCATTTCAGTGGAACCAAGATTGTTGGCGCCCCCCCAGCACTGATCGTGAAAGGCAACCGGTCGTGTGGGATCGGCCTGCCGCACGGCGGCATTAACCCCGGCAAAGAGCGGATTCCAGTTCGATTCATTGGCTAATGAGCGCAGGATCACGGACGGGTGATTATAGGACATCCCCACGCTCTCCAGGTTGGCTTGCAGAACGTAATCATCAACCGCCTGACTATCGGGCGCCTTCAGGCGTTTGAAACTGGCACCATGCCCTGCCCAGCAGATCGGGGCCTCAAGCTCGACCAACAAGCCAACTTCATCGCAGGCTTCCAGGAACTCCTCCGCCGGCGGGTAGTGCGAAGTGCGGATAAGGTTGACGTTCCCACGGGCAAACAGTTCGGCGTCCCGGCGCCATAAATCACCTTCCAATGACCGCCCTCGTGTGGGATGCACCTCATGACGACACACGCCCCTCAACTTCACCACATTTCCATTAACGAACATCTGGTTGCCACGCACCTCAACCTGCCGAAATCCGAAACGGGAAGACAATGTTTCAGCCGTCCTGCCGGATCCAAAAACGATTTTGACCGTATATAGGTTCGGGTGCTCAACATCCCACTTCAGCGGTTTGGCTACCTTCATGCGAATCTGTAGCGCTGCGATTTTGCCAGCCTTGATGGCTGGAACCGTAACCGCGGCAACACCGACTTTGTGTTCTTCCGGACTCCGCAATTCAAGGCCCAGTGATGCCGGGGATGACATCATGAGACTTTCGTTGGCAAGTGAGAAATCCACCGTCAGCTCGGCATTCTTGAATTGGCTGTCAAAGGTCGAGCGGATGCGAAGCGCCGCAACATTTAATTCAGGCAAAGCCACCAGATAGATTTTCCGCGTGATGCCACCAAGATCATGACAGGCATACTGGATACCACTGGCCAGTTTATCAGCATCACTCCCACTCTGAACCCTGAGGGCAATGGTATTCTCCCGACCATGCTGTACCGCCTCCGTGACATCACATTCAAACGGGGTAAACCCGCCCTGATGCCGGCCCACCTCCCGCCCTCCCACCCATATCGTGACATCGCTATAGACGGCATCACACCGCAATTTGATACGTTTGCCCCGCCAGTCGGCGGGCAGGTCAAATTGACGGACATATCCGGCAGCACTGTCCGGAGCCACAGCAAACCCTTGCTGAAGCCATTGTCCGGGAACCTGAATATCTGCCCAGCCCACCGAGGAAGTGACCTCGAAGGAATTGGTCATGAAACCATCACAGGGTGCCGGATTGAAGCGCCACCGGCCGTTGAGATCAATCTGGGCGTTCCTCACCCCGTCGATCTTGATTGGGCGGGGACTCAAACGGGGAATCGCCGTCTCAGGAAGCGGAATCGAGTGACCAACCAGGCACAATCCCCCGGAAACCACAACAGCCACCATCATAACCTTGAGCACATCCATAATGTTTCTCCATCACCGTGCCACAGGAAAAACCCCAATTCGCAATCGCGTACTACCATACGGGACGAGGGTAATGGTTTCCACAGCCGCCTCGCACTCAACCTTGTCACGGTCCGGCAACGGCGGCGTGTAACGGTCCTCAACCAAGCTCCACCCCTTGACCTTCCTGGCAGGCACCTTGATGACCAGAGGACTGGCGCCAGGATCGAACGGATAACCATTGGATTCATTCGTCACCAACTTGAGGTCAGCGGCGGAATTTGCCGCGAGCGCGTAATTCCATGGCCCATCAGGCCTAATATCAAGGGCCGGGAAATTGACCGGGTCAGACGATTTCTTACCGCGCATATTGGCATAAGTCCGGGTATCCTCCGTCACCTTCTCGGGCACCGGATAGGCAAAAAGCAGAGGACCGCGCTCAACGGCAACCCCTTGGTTTTCCCACTTAATTAGTTTCAAAGGCATGGGCAGGCGCAACGTGACGATATCGCCATTCCGGAAGGTCCGGCTCAGGGTGGTGAAGGCGCCAGGGGTGAGCTGACCCGAATAGGGCCGCTGGTTGACTATAACCGACGGGGCTACACACCACCCGGGAATGCGGAACGAAAATGGCATCTCGACAGGAGTCGGTGTGTTGAACGTGAAGGTAATGGTTTCGGAAAAAGGATAGCCCGTGTTTTCTGTGACGGTCAGCTGTTGTCGCCCTTGATTGATCGGCAGCGTCATTGACGACGGTCCATAAAGTGTCGCCACAAGCCCGCCATTGGTATCGCTCATCCACATGCGGGCAGCGTAGTTGGGCATGAAACGGTGCACATTGCCAGCACAACATTCCGTCTCATGACAAGGACGGTAGGCCATCCAGGTGGAACCATGGAAATGTTTGTTGTGATTAGAGTCGCCCGTCGCGATGACCTGGTTAACGCCAGAAAAATATTGGAGGTTCTTGAAATCCTTGGAAACGCAACCGGGCCCGGCATTGAAAATGGCCTTTTCGATGTGATCTGCCCAGGCAGCGTCGCCGGTGGCCATCAAGAGGTAGCCGACGCTCCATGTATAATCCGAAATGTCACAGGTTTCGTGGCTCTGGTGAATATCCTTTCCCGCCAGGAATTCGTTGGAACTGGGAACTCCATCGGGCAGCATGTGATCACGATCCAGCTTCCTGAAGGCGTTGACTGAGGCGGACAGATAGTCCTTGTTGCCGGTGTAGGCATAGAAGATCGCCGGCAGTTTCGCCATTTCATTGTAGGTGACTCCATGCTCAACATCCTTTCCTGGCGCGCCCAGAGCACCTCTGCCCCATATACCCTGCCCTTGATCGTAGATCGCATTCGCGCGATTAAGAAGCTTGCGATCACCGGTCTTGCCGTATGTCCAAAGCATGCCCTCAACGTTGATGACATTCCGCCCCCCGCGCAACTCCGCGGTTGAAAAGGAAAGGTAGTGCTGGCGAAGCGCCTCCAGGAGCTTGGGATCAGTGGTGGCTGAGTATTCGGCCTGCATGGCACGAAAAAAAACGGCCATCGGCCACTGGCTGGTGAAAAAGGGGTGGCCGAGGCGGCCTTTTTCCATAGGATGCGCGAGCACATACGCCACGCCGTCACGCCCGGCCTGCATGAGCTTGTCATCGCGGATGAGATAGCCGAGCCGGAGCATCCCGTCGGTCAGGTAAGCGGTTTGTTCGTAGCGCCACCAGTCGTCGCCGTTCCCGTTGTACGGGATGCGGCCGGCCCAAAGACAGGTGTTGAACGGGTAGGACAATATTTCACGGTTTCCCGTGAGTCCTGTATTTTGCCGAACCAGAAATTCACGCAACCACCCCTTGGGGGTAATGGAGTTGATGGGGATCTCCTTAAAGGCGTTGAACTGTGCGCACTTTTCCGGCGAGGCATGAGCCACACAATCCGAAGAGACGGCGAAGGTGCGGGAGGTCGCCCCCGCCAGCGAACCCACGCTGGCCACCAGCATGTTAGAACTGGCGATCCGGACTGGCTTGAGCGCGCTAAAATTCGCCACACCCTCGACGGCATTCGTGGCGAGGATACTGTCGCCGGAGAAAGCGGTTGTAGAGCTACTGATCGTCACGCGGCGGGACTCGCCGACCACGGTATTGCCATTGGCATCCTGAATCTGAACCGTCACGACCGGACTGATCGGCCACCCCAGCACTGTCGCCTCCGGCTGGGCGCAGAACACCAGCTTTCTGGGAGTCCCCGCCGCGACCGTGAAGGTTGGGCTGTCGCCATCCCCCACTCCGTCACACAAGGCGGTGAGCACCACGCCATTTTCCGCCTTGGTGTAGGTCACTCCGCTGATTTTTTTCGTATGGGAGCCTGCCGCGATGGTAATATTGGTTGTCCCATCCAAAATGCCGCTACCGGCCTTACGCATGAGCGTCACCACCCTATCCGCACCGACTTTGGCCGGAGCATTATTCAGATCCAGAACCTGAACGGTCACATCAAAGCCGTCGCCAGCACTGGGGCTAGATCCGCCATTAACGGAGGTAATCGCCAGCCTCATGGACAGCGGGACCAGCGACAACGTACTGCCTTTGACTTGAAACTTGCTGAAGTTGGTTTGCTTCACTCGATTGATGCGGATGTACCCTTTGGAAACCAAATCCTCATAGTAGGACTGATCCCGGGATCCAATCGTAAGCGTGGCCTGGGAGGCTGTAGCGCCACAGGCAAAGCTGATGTATTCACCGTCGCGATCCAACCCGCGAAGGCTTCCCGCGCGAAAAGTGGCCGCCCCGCCAAGAAGAAGGTGATTCGCGGCACCGTCACGGAAATCCAGGGCACCCCCCAGCGTAGCGCTGGCGATGTCGGTTAAACTCCAGCCCGCAACCTGGCCCCCACTCTTGGCATGACCAAGTACTACATCCGTAGCCGTTGTAAATATAGCCAAACCCGACATCTTGTATGAACCACCGGTGCTCCAACCAATGGAAGCGACCGGGGCACCCCAATTAGTAACACTGCCAATTCGCCCCCCCGTCTGGTCAAAGGTAGCTCCGGAATAAATCATGAATTCGCCAAAACCCAGAAGACCGTCTCCCGCTCCGCCGGCATTCGTCCACAACTCGTCTTCAACATTAATATGCTTCCAGTGCTCAACCTTTTCCGCACGGACATCACCATGAACAGCCAGCAGAAACAATACCGACAGCGCAATCACACCCGACAGGCTCGAATTTCCAGTAGACATCACATCAACCTTTCTTTTCCTGTTCTAAAATCATCAGGGAACAACCTCAAGCAAGACCGCCGCGCTATCAAAGCGGCGCGTAAAGATCAGCGGCACCCCCTGTTTCACCCACTCACTTCCGGGCTGACCCCCCTTGACGTCCCTGGCCAGGCGTGGCCGGGCGTCACCAGCTGGCAAATTGATTTCGGCCACACGATAATTTCGCAACGGATCCAGACCGCTTACCGGACAGGAAAATACAAGGGGCTGCGCGACATGGCCGGTCTGGTACGCCAGAATCAAGGCGCGCCTCTTATCCGCAGCCACATAATTGACCGCTGGTGTTGAAGAATCATACGGATGTTGATGACGATACTGATCCCCGAGTTGAACAATATCGCGAACCGCTTTGTAGGCGGCAATACCAACCTTGGCCGCCTCGAGGTATTCAGGCTCGGATTTGCGCGGATCCACCTCCATGCCGAGTTGCCCCATCATGGCAACATCAAAACGATACTTGGGCTGATACTCCTTACCACCTGAATGAGTGACATGACACGTAGCGGCCAGGGCGGGCAGGCACGTCGAGAAGTTCCAGATCGCGCCCAACCGGTAGCCCGGATTAGTGTTATCGCTTGGCCAGAATGTATGACTGTATTTCAAGGCCCCAAGATCGGAGCGTCCCCCGCCCGCGGCACAAGCCTGGAAATCGATTTCCGGATACGCGGCAACCAGCTTCTCCAGCACACCGTAGTAACCGGCCATATATCGGTTGAGCATCTCCCCCTGACGGTCTGCCCCCAGGAAGGGTGAATACGGATTATTGATGCTGGAATTGGCATCCCACTTCACAAAACGGATCCCGGGACAGGCCTTGAGAATATTGTTCACCGAGTGAAACATGAATTCCTGCACGGCGGGATTGACCACATCGAGAACCACCTGGTCACGCTGGAGATCCAACTCGCGTCCAGGCACCCGCATGACCCAGTCAGGATGTTTCAGGAACAATGTACTCCGAGGATTGACCATTTCCGGTTCAAACCAGATCCCAAGGGCAATATTGGATTCCCGTCCTGCTTTAAGCAGCGGCTCGAGTCCGTTCGGAAATCGCTTCCGGTTGATCTGCCAGTCTCCAAGACCAGCTTTGGCACAGGTCCGTGCATTGTCACCATTGCCAAACCAGCCATCGTCCATGACATACAGCTCGATGCCAAGTTCGGCACTGATCTTCATCATGTCAACAACGGACGATTCCGAGACTTCCATGCCGCACCCTTCCCATGAATTGTTATCGACCAATCGCAGGCGATCCCCATCCCGCAGGCCATACCGGCGCATCCAGCGGTGGAAATTGCGACTCGCCGGCCCCTTGCCAGCCGCGCTGAAAGAATAGACACATGTCGGCGACGTCAGCGACTGTTCCGGCCCAACCATCACGGTGAGGGGCTGATTCACGCCAAAGGAAGACTCCAAGGCATTCCCCTCATGAATTTCGAAGGATAGGCGCGTGCTACCAGACCATGACAGGGCAGCCACCATGCAGGGCACTTTTTCTTCATCTGGAAAATCACCAAATCCAAGACTGAAAAACGGTTCCGGCCCCGACACATGTCGATTTCCATGCCGGCTTTCCAGAAGGCGCCCACCCTTCAGAAACTTTTCTCGCTCCGGCCGACTAGCCTCATTGCCCTCCTTGCTTTCATACCATTCAAGGAACATCTTATCGCCGTTCTGACCCTGCAAATACAAGGAGTCCAGCCGTTTGACATGCACGGGTTTCATAGTTCCGTTCCTGAGGACAAGCCACTGCTCGACTACACTCTCATCCCGGTAGGCGCGCACATGCAATTCCACACCGACAGGCACCTGGCGATCGCGCAACATGATAACCGCATGCTCGACATTGGAGGATTCCTGGATCAAGCGGTGGGACTCATAGACCAGATCCAGGGAACTATCGCCACCTGGAAGCGCGACCGAAAGAGGTCCTGCATATCGGGGCCCGTGACAGTAGCCCTCCTTGGATCTGACAAATCTTCCAGGAAATACCTGCCCGCCCACAGGAAACGCGCCAGCGTCCCCGGGCTTCTTCACGCCATTCAAAAGCGAACCGTCCTTGTCCACCTTGTAATAAACGGTGAAAGCCTTCGTTGTCAGACTGAAGCCAGCCAACTGCGGATCAGGCACAACGGCACCCTGGCTGACGCCTAAACCTGTCCCGAGGATGACCAGGCTGGTGCCGAGATATGCTGCCACTCTTATTGATAACGATATCATGATGTCAGTCCCTTCACGGTTATCCTAGTCCCTGCGTGGCGCTCCGATCTTGAACATGAACGCGCCATGCGCAGGCACCTTGACTGCGTACTGTCCGTCAAAGACACCCAGATCCTGCTTTAACCAGAGATCACGCACAGTCTGCTTGCCTTGGACGCCGATATCAGACCACTTAACAATCCCGTCAAGGTCCTCCATTCCGGTGTTGAAAATACCCACCGCCACAGCGCCATCTTGAAGCGGCCGGCTCCACACCTGGATGCCATTATTTTCAGCCACCCGGCCCGCCGGCTTACCCAGCGGATCCTGATTAACGTCGAGAACCTCATCATTGGTGAGCAAGTCCAACGTGAATTTATCCATCGTCGTCATGTCACACCCGATCAGGAGGGGAGCAGACAGGAGGCTCCATAGAGTTAGATGCGTAACCTGTTCCACATATTTGAGCCGGGTCGGATGCAGGTTCGGTCCCCAACCCACCCTGCCCACGACAAGCATATCCGGATCGTTCCAGCGGCCTGGCCCGGCATACTTTTCGTGCCCATTCTGGCCGAATCCGATGCGGGACATGCTTTCCCACATATCGGTGATATCATAGGTCGTACGCCAGCAATTCCCTCCAACGTCCGCGCCCCATTCCCAGACGTTACCCATACCGTACTGACAAAGACTGTAAACGATGTCACGCCCGCAGGCATCGAGCGCCTCGCCCATGATCCTGAAAGGTTTCGCGTAATCCTCGAGCTGGTAGACCTTAGCCGTCACCACCGAACCGTAAGAGCACCAGTCATGCTTGAGGTAATCCATACCCCACGTCGCGTAGGTCTTCGCATCCTGCTCCTCGTGCCGGTAACTACCCTCGAAACCGGCACAGGTCTGCGGGCCAGGCGACGAATAGATCCCCAGCCGTAAACCCTTGCTGTGCACGTAATCGGCCAGTGCTTTCATGTCTGGAAATTTTGCATTCGGCACAATTTCCCCATTGGCATCACGTCCTTTCTGCCAGCAGTCATCAATATTGATGTATTGATAACCATGGGCAGCCAGGCCACTGGCGACCATGGCATCAGCCGCCGCGCGCACTTTGGCGTCATCAATCGCACCTGCCCAGCAGTTCCATGAATTCCAGCCCATCGGCGGCGTCCTGGCCAGCTTGTGCTCACCCGCCTCAATCACCAACTTACGGGTGGCCACCCCGCTCCGACCCGCGACCGAAAGCATGACCTCATAGCTACCGGGCTTCACGACGGAACCTGATATAATGCCGGTATCAGGATCGATCACCAAACCGGCGGGAAGTTTTTTCGCCGTATAGTCCCTCAGTTCTTCGCCGGTGGCGGGAACCAGGAACACAAAGGGCCGCCCAGGAGTCGTACCGACAATCCGAGGCCCATTGATGGCCGTCTTTGACTGATCAATTGAGGATATTTTAGGCATGACGTTCGGGATGGTGAAGAGCCCCGGCTCGAATTTGACTGAATTCCTCTGCGTGTAAAGCGCGGCGCCAGCCCAGTCGGCATGATCGGAATCATTACCATTTCTGCCATCGGTTACGACGAGGGCCATCTTTTCCGCCCCCGTCAGATCCACGGAAATCAATTTAGGGGCATCTCCGCCCTTCATCAGGCCGGAATCCGCTTTTTTCACCCGATCAACCCAGACCTGAAAAACGACTGATCCACCGACTCCGGTTTCATCATCTACCCCAACCACTGCAACAAACCGGCTTGCGGCCTTCCCGAGATCAATCCCCGCCACACTCGGCGCATGAACTCCAATACCGTGGACGAAAGCCTTCTTACCAACAGTAATCGGTTTTCCTGCCGCGGATTTTCCCGCCCCAACTTTCCCCCACCCGGTCTCCACGGAACCCAAATCAAATCCATCGAGCCAAACCGCTCCTGCAGGCGCATCCTTGACGGCCAGCTCCTGAACCGTAACCTCATTTGCAACCGCAACAGAGATTCCCGCCGAAAGAATCACGGCGCACGTCACAACACGCGCCAGATTGATCATTCTTCTCATTGCCTTATCCTCTCGTTATCATCATTACCAATTATCGGTTCGGAATGGGGAAGCGGGGAGTCCCTCGTTATTATAAAGGTTACACCCGTCGGGGTTCATGGTGAACGCATACCGCACGGCCACGGGCTTTGGAACTTCAGGGCTGGAGACCACCACGGTCACCCCATCAATAACGGCATCCGCCCACACCCATTTCCGGGTTTCCCAGGCAATGGCAAACTTCTGCAATTTGCCCTGTGGATCTTTAACCACAGGGTCATAGCCTTTCTTGGTTGCCAACAACAGAACCGCCATCATCCACTGCTTATGCATGTTATTGTGTTCTTTCGTTTTATTTCATCGTTCACCCATCACCTTCGTCAACGTCTTTCCGCCATCCTTGGATCGGTATAGTCCATCCGTTGCCAGTAACCACCAGTGCTCGCCCTTGACGTATTCCCCGCTAAACGCAATGTAGCCGCCCTGCGGAATATCACCGCGCGTCTCGATCCAGTTCCACTTCAAGCCGTATTCGTCACTACGCGACAGTCGGCCCGACTTAACTGGATTCAGCGCTTGCAGCAGGGCCCGACCGCACCGGGTATCCCCGCGCCCCGAACTGGCAACCGCCGTGACTGGCCGTAAAGTCTCCATGTTTTTAGCTGCGGGAAACAGGAACATATAGCGGTTTTTGAGCGACATGCAAAACCCATGCGTGGTGGCATAGGAAGGTTCATCCGCTGAACCTTTATCGAAGGCGACATTCAGATAACCTACTTCGCTCCATTCACCAACCGGCCACAAACTTTTCCCTCCGTTGAGGCTGACGTAATCATGCGCGGTCTTGACGGATGCCGCTAACGCCGGCTTGCCGCGCCCCAGAAGCGTCATCAAGGCGTCAGGACACGTGACGGCATGTATCCGCGGCAGGCCATTCTCGCCGCGAATCCATCCGCATAGAACCACGGCTGTGATGCGTTCGTTCTCAATCCCCAGCTTGGTCCATTTGACACCGCCATCTTCACTCCGGTACAAGCCCTTGGTCTCACATCCGGCATAAACCGTCTCCGGCTTTTCGGGATCGAAAGCGACAACCTCACCGCAAAGGGCAGAGGGCCCCACGCCATCAAAATCGCCTGGGAAATCGAGCTTCTTCCAATTAAGCCCCGCATCCGTTGACTTCCATAAACCACCCTCCCATGCCCCGGAATCTCCGACCCATCCGGCGGCGCGATACATGATCTGCGGATCTTTCGGATGAATGGCAACACTACGAACCGCATTGGCGGCGCCACTCAAGTTGCCGTTGGCGGACGACCAGCTCTTCCCGTCATCAGACGATCGCAGCAAGCCCTTCTCTGAGGAACGCAACACGACGATGTTGGCATCGGAACGCGCCATCACGACACCGGTCCAACGGGGCCCATCAGTATGAGTGGCCGGGACAGAACCCGGGAACACCGAATCCTTAGCCACACCGGCTTCAAGTTTGAGGCAAGATACCTTCGCCTGGAAATACGCCTGGGCATCTTGCGGCAATACGCGGAAGACCAAACCGGCATCCATCCCCTCCGAGGCAGGCTTCAGGTGGGTTGCCCCTAACTCCCAAATTTCGCCATCAGCCGAGGACCAGGCCGTCCAGACCTGCCCCCTGCGCACCATCCGCAACCATGGATGCCCCTTCGGCAACGCGTAACTACTGATGCGGCTAGCACCCTGATCGCTAAAATCAGGGGTTGTACGCAACCCACACTGCGCCATCTGGTAAATGCCGAACTCCTGACCCCACCAACGTTCCTTGCCCTTTTCCCTTGCCGTAAGCCCAACCCAAGACCACCCGTTCACCCGCTCCCCTTTCTCACCAGACCAGAAATCAAGCCGGCACGTCAGCGTAAAATCGCCGGTGATACGGCGAGTCACGACATATTCACCTTCTCCTATAAAGGAAAAGGCATCTGGCGCGGTCTGCCACAAGCCCTTCACCGCCTTGGATTCACCAACCACCGACATGGTCCACCCGCCTTGAATCGGAGTTCCCTTGACCACCAGGTTCTGCGGCTGTGAATCCATCGTGCAATTGCCATCATAGGTAACCCGCGTCCAGAGTGTATTGGTGCCCTCCAGCATCGGACCGGAATAGGCAAGAGCGGCGCCCGTGCTTTCGGCAATTTGCATCGTTCCCAGAAATAACTGGAGCTTGGCGATGGCATGGCCCCGTGGATTGACATCGACCTTGAGCGTGGCGGTGCCATTGTTACCGCCGAAGGTTGTCAGCGTCGCTACAGGTGTTTGGCCGGCATCCTGGTGCATCAATGCCGATACGGGTATTTCCTGTCGGGCCAGGCCAGGCCCTTCCCACTCCATTTTGAAGAATGGCGATGACGCCTGATCGACAAAATAGTCCACCGCCAGGGAGTGATCACCTTTTGCCAGATTCATGAAACCAGAGCGTTCGGCAGGCCCATGTGGGCCATCCCAGACCAATGTTTCCTTCCCATCAACAGCGATACTGTATCCATCAGTGCCCTGCATCCTCAGCACGTATAATCCATCGGCGGGCGCCCGCAAAAACCCCTTGAAACGGAAGGCGTAACGCTTGCCCAACGCACTGGCCAGCGAGGTATCGAACCCGCGCGCAATTCCCTTCTGGAACAATTCCCCGCCGCCAAAATCCTTGAGCAGCAACCGATCATTCCCCTTAAATTTGTGCAGCAGCTCATAACCCAATCCTGTCGCCATGGTAGCCGTAGTCGATGGAGACGGCTTGGCGGCGGCTTTGACCGCTACCACCATGGGGGTGATGGCCTGATCGAACACATCCGTCAGGGTGAATCGCACGGTGGGCTTCGCCACAACTGCATCAAGCAGAACGGTGTTCACGATGGGCATCCGTTCCTGCCTGACAACCAGGGGCACCCCTTGGCAAGCGACATTATTGAAGACCTCAATGCGATAGAGAAACTGAGGGGAGGATGTAGCCGCAAGCTCCCATTTCACCAACACCTGTCGGCCATTGGACTCGGCTGACACCGAAGCCACTTGCGGCTTGTCGAGCGACGGCGCCGCAGGCTGCTTGACCGTGAATTCATTTTTCGATTTAAAGGCCAATGGTGCTCCGGACAATTTGAACGGCATCAACGCCTTATTCCACGACAGCTCCATCGCCAGGATCTCGTGATCCCCTTCCGGTTTGACCTCCACCACCCAATAATTATCAAATTGACCGTTCTTGGGATCCACATTAATGGTTACCTTATTCGATGAACGCCACGTCCCATCCTTGCGGCAGTACCCTAGCCGCCGGTATAAGGAACGTACCGACCGGCCACTATTTCCAATATCCTCAAGGAAACCGTTATTACTATTGAAAGATGTCCCCGGCACAGGCAAACGCACGATGCCATAGAGGTACCACTTCCCGGTGGCGATGTCCTTGATCCAGCGGCCAATATAGGAGTACTGGTCATTCGTCACCCCCACCGGCTCCCATATCTTCATCATCATGGTGTACCACTCCCCGTTCTTCATGAACGGCCAGCCATAACCTCCCAGTGAACCACTGGCGCCTTCGACGACATACTGGCGGGGATAGGTGTATTCCGACGAGGCGACGACACGGACGGGCTCACCGTCCTTGTTCCCACCCCAAAATGACCACACGGAGCCGGGATGAAATGCCGCCTGGACCGCGGGATCCAAATTGGGGCGATGATCCGGAGGAACTGACGGAATCCCATTGGCAAACCCGCCGTAACCACCGATCCCCGTGGGATTGGTCCCGAAATTCCAGATTGCGGAATAGGTGCTCTCCGGCCAGAACGGCCAACACACATCCATCATCATGACATCTGAACCGTTTGCCACATTCTCCCCGTACCACGTGGCGCGGAGATCGGCAGGGACAACCAGCAGGAGGCAAACAGCCATCAGAAAGATGTTGGATAACAATGATTTCTTGGTCATTCACAACTCCCTATCATTCTCATTTTACGCGGACTATTCCTGATTCACCCTAAAAACAGCTCTATCGGTATATTGATTTTTACCCGCGCCACCCTGAACCTGAACCTCGTTATCGCCTTGATGCCACATGCCATTTGAATACGGATGCCCAGGCTCCTCAACATGGTGATAGATGCTGGCACCCGCGCCATATTCGGTCACCGCGATCCCGCGCTGTCCAAAAATCTTGTTCCAGGAATCAATAGCCCCCACCATCTCCTTGCCGGCATCGATATTCGTCACTTCCCTGGCGGCAACGGATTGGATCAAAGTACCAATCATTAATGACAACACTATGCTTCTCATTGTCTATCCTCGATTGGATTACGACCTGCAAGCGGTCTATCTGATATATTTATCCTTCGTTGGACTAGACTCCAGCACAAGCACTTCGAAAGGCTGAAGCGAGTACACGCTTGGGTTTCCGGCCTTCATTTCCACCTTCTGGATCCGTTGATCCGCATAGGGGCTCGTCATTACATAATCCTTCGCGGCAAATGAGGGCAATTCAAACACCTCAACGGCATCCAGCGTGATCTCACGCGGTTGGTCATCCGGATTCCTCAAAGTGAGAGTCGCCTTCTGCGGCGTCCATGACGCCCAGCCATAAATCTCGCGGTTAGTGGGATCCCCGCCCACCCAGTGCGTATCCACCAGGACATCGGCATTCAGACGCGCCCACTTCGCCGCTGCCGCCACGGTGTCCCACGCCTGGGACGTCATGATGCTCGGCTGGATGTACAGCTCCTGAAGCGCTGTTCCCGACCCGAAATATGAACGCGCCTCATTGCGCAGATCCGTTCCCGTGCCGGCCGCACGTCCCGCCGCACCCAGTGACGCATGGACAATTCCATGATTCATGATCGAATTCAAGGGATAGAGAGGCCCTGCCTTGACCACATTCCGATAGGTCACACCATCCCTGTAATTGAGCCATTTCTCGCGGTCATTCCCCTTACAAGTCCAGTCCCAGCCAACATCCTCCCCACCGCGCCAGGTGCTATCGATCACATTCAACCAGAACGGCGACGCCCAGGTTCCCACGGTAACATTGAAAAAGAGATTGGGGTCAATTTGACGTAATTCCCGGGCGCATGACAGGAGGGCCATGAAATGCGGCGAAGCCCCCTCGCCGGCCTTATCCCACTTGAAATAATTCACCTTATTGGTCTTCACCATGTTTGCGCAGAAATCCCTGAACCACTCGTAGTACGGAGCATATGACAGATCAAGAAACGAACCTGCACGCACCAGGCCCAGCTTACTGGCATGCTCCACCCGCTCCCCGATGAAGGCATACCCGGCCAACGGTGATATCCAGATGCCCATGTGCGAATTCACACGGTCCAGCTCCGACGTAACCGTATCAAATCCCGACGGGAATTTCTTCCTGTCAATCGTCCAGAATCCTTCACGTGGATTGTCCCACCCGTCATCCAACACATATGAATCCATCGCAACTCCCCGCTTGACCGTCATTTCCTCGGTAAATGCCTGGACGTTCTTCAAGATATCCTGCTCATTGAGTTTGATGTGAAGATCGAACCAGCAATTATAGTGCAGGAATTGCCGATAAGGCCGGGCCCGTTCACGCTCCAGGTACCGCAGGAAGGCACGGCGACGTTGCCCTTCAGGATAAGCGCCCAGAACTGACGAAAACTCATACGCCTTGCCGGTCTGAAGCGGAAGCTTGCAGGACAAGCCACATGAAACCGCTCCGGAATCGCCAGAAAGCACCCCACTCTTCACCACATTCTTCGACATCGGCAATTCCTGGCCCATGAACAGATGATCATTGCATACGGGATTGCCGGCCAAAACCGAGCCCTCATTCCATGCCCGCCCGACGTTGGTCTCCAGGCAGTTGACCTCGGATAACGTTCCCTTTGCCCCTTCGATACGGAGAATCTGGCGCACATAGTGCGACCCGTCCCGGAGTTCAGCATTCCATTGAACCGTTAAGCCGGCGGCTTCATGCTTGAACCGGGCCGCAATCTTCCAGCCACCTAAATGCATCGCCGCACAGGCAGAATCAGACACGGGGGTGATCACCTCAAGCGTCGGCGATCCTACAAGCTGGCAAGCGGACGAGGAAATCCTGGTCCGGTTATCCAACTGGACTTCAAACACCTCATTGCTCTGGAGATAGGAACGTCCGTTCATCCGATCCGCAATACGGGTCAGCCGCAAATGCCCGGCCTCCAGCGACCACCCCATCTCAAGCACATTGTTCGCCAGGACGAAATTCCGGCCCGACTGAATGGCGGTGGCCCTACCAGGCATAACCTTGGCATAGATAATATCCGCCGGCGCGGAAAGCTCACGTGGCGCCGATGAAGCCGCGCCCAAGGTCGACCCGACACCGATGATCCCGACGAGTGTAAGAGAGAGAACCGCAGGCACAATTTGCATGATAATACTCCTGATCTTCCCGTTTTTAAAAGTGGCACATCCGGCAATACGAAGGGCTCCACAATAAACCTGATTCGCATTGACTGTATGTAGTCTTTCACATGACGTGCCTTCTGCACAGATCGTTTCGAGTCGATTTCAGAGTGACTCGGGTCACATCTGTCTAAAACAATAATCGCCCGAGCCAACGATAAACCGGATGTAGTTCCCGTCCTCACTCGCGCCGTACATTCCTACGGTTTTTGCCACCAGGACACCATTCTTCCAGACCAAGGTGCTTCCCTCATAAATAGCGACAACACCGGCCGCTGGTTTCGGGAAACTGACGGCGGCCTTGCTGTTGAAGGGAATGCTTACATTCAACGTGACCGAGGTGCCATTGGCCTGCCATTCCGAGGCCACCTTACCCCGCGGGGTCTGCACATACCCCTTGGCAAATGTCAAACCACCGCCGATCTGGGGCCGGATCGCCAGCTCCTCATATCCGGGCTTGGTCGAATAGATTCCCAATACCCCCTTGTAGAACCAGGCATCAACAGGGCCACCGAGCATGGGATGATTCCAGGAGCCGTGCCCATCCCAGAACTCCCATATGGTCGTGGCACCTTTTTCAATCATGTTGCCCCAGCTGGGCGCGGTCTTCTGGTTAGCGAGGGTATAGGCCGTCTCGATTGCCTCATTCCGCCAAAGCGCGTTCATCAGGCAATGCGTCCCCACCACACCGGTGGTCAAATGCCCGCCCTTGTATTCAATCCCCTGTTTCAGGCGGGCCAGCACGGCCCCCTTGCGCTCGGCTGGCACCAGATCAAAAGAAAGCGCCATCGCATTGGCCACCTGTTCGTTCTTGTTGTAATAGCGATCGAACTTGAGCCATCGCTTGTTAAAGGCCGCCTTGATATCCACCGCCAGCTTCGCATAGGTTTCGGCATCCTCAGTTTTTCCCAGTTCCAAAGCAGTTCGCGAGAGCAGATCGGCACAGCGGTAGTAATAGCCGGTCGACAGCAAAGCCGCCTCAGTGGGGCCGCCGGTCCAGTCGCCCCAGCGATTAGACCGGCAGATATTCTCCGGCGAAACGGAACGGACATACTCCACGTAGCGCCTCATCATGCCATAATGTTTAGCCAACAGGATCTTGTCACCCGTAGCCATGTACAAGTCCCACGGAATGGATACCGCCGCCGAATTCCACGGGATATCCTGGGATTCCCAATTGCGGCGGCCCGGTTGGGTTAACTCAAATGTGGGACAGGGCGCAATATTCGCAACGGTCCCATTGGTATTCCGGAAATCCTGATAATCCTGGATATCACGGAACCATTTTGCCATGAACGCCTTCATATCGAGATTCAGGCACGCCGCTTCCACCGTGACCAGTGCATCGCCCAACCAACCCTTACGTTCGTCACGCTGACAGCAATCGGTGGGGATGCTGTGCATATTGTTTACAAGAGTCCAAAGAAAGGCCTTGTGAATCTTATTGAGCATCGGCGAAGAGCAGGTGAAATCACCGGCGGGCTCGACCGCGCTATGCACCACACAGGCAACCACGCTATTGCTCGTAAGCCCCGTCACTCCGGAAAGCTTAGCGGTCCGAAAACCATGGTAAGTAAACCGCGGCTCCCAAGTTTCCACGCCCCCGCCCTTGAAAGTATACTGATCCTTCTGGCTGCTGGCGGGCCAATCCCCCTCGCCATAATCCATCTTCATGACAGTGCCAGCCGGTGCCGCTGCCGAAATCCTGAGCCACCCGGCGATATTCTGCCCGAAATCGAAGATGTAATCCCCATCCTTCCCGCTCATCTTGACCGGTTTCAGTGTATCAACCACCTTGATCGCCTGCAGCTGGGCATTCACAATCGGTGGCGGCGTCTTGACCATGACTGCTGTCCAACCGGTTCCAGAATATCCCGGCAGATCCCAGGCATCTTCCAACCTCGCGTCATATACTTCGCCAACATACACACTGTTCGCGACCATCGGTCCACGGTTCTCTCCCAGCCAACCCGGATCAGTAACAACAGTCGCCGTGGTATTATCGGTATACTTCACCTCAATCTGCACGACCGCCATTTTATCGGACGGCTGCTTGAGCTCCCACCTGATCAGATAGGCGTCTCCCAGCATGACCCCCAGCGCATTGGCGCCGGGCTTAAGCAGTTCCTTGACGTCATAGGTACTGTACAGGGCTCGAAATTTGTAGTCGGTATAGCCAGGATCCAGGACATGGTCACCCACCTTCTTCCCATTAAGCCGTAATTCATAATACCCCTGACCCGAGACATAGGCACGCGCCTGGGCAATCGTCTTTACCGGATCCACTACGAACTCCTTGCGCATCCGGGTAAAATCACCGCCGATCCACTGGGCCTTCCAGTCCGTCGGCTTCATCATCGCCGTCTCAAACGTCGCCGGCTGGCTGAAGGGCGAAACACTGCCGCCCTCATCCCATACCCGTACCTTCCACCAATATCGCGTCCGGCTCGCCAAGGAAGGCCCGGCATAGGCAATCGCACATTGTTGTGACGATTCCTTCTCCTGAATTGACCAGACATCCCCCTTATCCGCATCAATGATCTTTCTATTGGACGCCACAAGGATCTGATAGCCGCGCTGCTTCTGCCCACGAACCACATGCGAGGCGACCCAGCCGAATACGGGGGCAGGGTTATCGATGCCCATCGGCTCACGCACGCCTTCGACAGTCAGCCGGTCAGGCGCCGACGGTGCCGCATTCTTCCCTGCTTTAGACCGCGGCCCATCAACTTTGGCACCTGGAACACGGTTCGTCCCGGATTCCGGAACGTAGATCGTGTCATCGGGTGACTTAACCACGGGAGGCGCATCACCGGCAACACTGCTGGCATCATCCACGATTTCGACGATTCTGGGCGCTTGACCTTTCCACGTGAACATCGCATCAGCCCAGTTGGCATCATCGCCCCAGGTGTTGTCGCCGCCGATGGTCGCCTCAAGCTTGAGCCGCTTGACTCCCGTCAGATCAAGATCGATCACCTTGGGCAGGTCGGCAGGGATGGTCACCTTGCCATCCTTCACCACATCGCCCTTCATCACACCGCTGCGGAACAGGACCTTGCCATCACCACTCACGATGAACTCCACCGATCCGCGATCTTTCGTCATACCATTCACACCAACGACGGCATGAAATTTCCCGGTATGCCCGTCAAGCCTGATCATGGCGACAAACGGTGCATGAGTCCCCAACCCATGTTGAAATTTCTCACCGCCCATTTGTATGGGCGTCCATGAGGCCGACTGATCCTTGAGCGGAGTTTTATCGAGATTTTCAACAAGCTCGAGATCGGGTAGATCTTCCAGTCGTGTTTCGCCCCCTACCGCGGAAAGACGAAACAGCATCACACTTAGACCCAGGATTGCCAATATTGGCTTCATGCGCGCAACGGAAATCATCATCAGGAACTCCTACTTATGATTGCGAAACAGTCTACCATTCGTCCGTACGGAACGGAGAGGCCGGCAGACCTTCGTTGTTGTAAAGGTTGCAGCCATCAGGATTAGTTGAGAAGGCATAGCGAACCGCTACCGGCCGGGGAACTTCAGGGCTGGAAACCACGACGGTCTTACCCTCGATAACGGCATCCGCCCAAACCCATTTCTTGTCTTCACCGGCAATGGCAAACCTCTGGAGCTTGCCCTGTGGATCCTTGACCACGGGCTCATACCCCTTCTTGGTAGCCACAATCAGCCCGGAACCGACACTCCCGAATATGACACGGATCTTACCGCCCTCGATCTTGATCTCCTTATACAATGGACCGCTGTAGACGAGATCGGCCGCCTTGCCACCTGACTTGAGCGTCGTCGCAGGGTAGTCCTTGGCAAGGGACCAGAGCGCCAGACGCTCACCCACATCCCGCTTATTCGTGGGATGAACATTGCCGGGGTTACCAACGTCGGCCAATTCGATCGTTACCGCCATCCCGGTGTTGGTGACAGCCAGTGTTTTAAACTGGCCCATACGGGTTTTGGCCCAACCATCACCACCGTCCGGACGGCTTACAGGATTGCTGTAGTTGGGAAGCTGAACGAAATAAAACGGGAAGTCGCCCTGGTTCCATGCTTTGCGCCAGCCCCCGATAAGCGCGCGCATTTTGTGAAAATATCCGTTTTCCTCACTGCCGTTGGTCTCACCCTGATAGTAGAGCGCCCCCTTGATCCTGAAGTTGATGAGGGGGTGAATCATGCCATTATAAACACAAAGCCAGCTACAGGGGCCGGTTCCAGGATTCCCGGGAATCTGGACCGCATCGGGCAATACCGTATTACCAGCGAGGGCTTTGCGCACATCCGCGATATAGATTTCCAGCTTGGAAAGGGTATTCGACACATTGTTACGGTATTCCACCATCGTTTTATCAAGCCGCCCCTTTTCTTCCGCCAGTTCGGGAATGGAAGCCAATCCTTCCGCAGAGCAGAAAGGCTCAATGGATGTCCCGCTCGACACGCTCCTGATCAGTCCAATCGGAATGCCGGTTTCGCGGTTAATTTTTCGGGCGAAATAATAACCTACCGCAGTGAAGTTTCCAGCCGTCTTGGGCGTACAAGTCATCCAACTGCCCTTGACATCCGTCTTCCGGTACCCGGCAAAATCGTGAGGCACGGAGAACTGCCGAATTAGCGGGTAGTCAGCTTCCTTGACGTCATCCGGCCGCCCACAATGCCCCAGCAGGAATTCCATATTGGACTGACCGCAACAAATCCAGACGTCCCCCACAACCACATTATTGAGGACCAGTTTGTTTTTCCCGACAATGCTGATTATGGCAGAGTTCGTTGAGGCCTTCATCGCGTCAAGCCTGATGGCCCAATTGCCATCTTTATCCGTAATGGCGGATTTCACCTGGCCAGAAAAGGAGACGGTCACCTTCTCTCCTGGTTCAGCCCTGCCATAGACCGAAACCGGTATGGCGCGCTGAAGGACCATGTGATCCGTGAATAATCCATGCAAGGTTACGTCGGCATAGGCCGACAGGCTCATTAACATTAGCAAGGCCGACATCCCGATTTTTTTCATATTTACACGCTTAGCAGAACGATTTTCCATTTATTTACGACATCACTTCTCCACCACCAGGCGCCCCTCTACTTCTTTCAGCTTGAGAAGTTTCGCACGCTCGTTGGGGGATTGATTCGGCTGATGCAACACCAACCGGAGATTCCCGGAAAAATCCTGAAAGCACATGCCATGTCCGCCATTGCTTGGGAACAGGGGCTCCCATGACTGGAGCCATGGTCCCTCGACTCTCCCGCTTTGTGACTCGGCCAGCCCCACCGCATAATCGCGACCTTTACCGAAACTGGACCAGATCATAAGTAGTTTGCCTTTACCATCTTTTCCGCCCTTGGTCCGATACAAATACGGACCATCGGTAACATATTTCTTATCGCTATACGGCCCGACCCATGGCGCTTCAGAGGCCTTGAAAAGCAGATATGACTCACCCTGTCGGGTCATCCAATCCGAAGACATCCGTATCGCACGCACGGTGCCATCCCCGACCTGACACCACTCATTGCAATAAACCAGCCAATTCGCACCATTGGCATCGACCCAGGGAGTGCCATCCAGAGCCCGTTGCTCTGGCGGCGTGTTCGCCCCTTCACCCGCAATCACAAAAGGTCCCTCTGGTCGTTGAGCCTTCAGGATTTGTGTACCCCGTCCGCCTTGTCGTCCGGGAAATGAAACGAACATGAAATAGGCGTCACCCAACTTATGGACTTCAGGCGCCCAAACTTCCTTGCCCCCCCAGAAATTCGATGTAGGCCGCTCAAAAACCGGCACGGGCTTAGCCCAGTTGACCAGATCCTTACTGCGATAGACCTCTACCCCGATCCCAAGATTATCATTAAGCAACCGGTTCCCGCATTGGGCATAGAGATAATAGTTGCTCGTTGTTTGATCGGCGAGAATGAATGGATCCCTGACACGGATCTCCCGGAGTTTCAGCGGGTATTCAGCAAGCTGGGCAGCAGTTAGAGCGACAGGAATCGACGAAACCCCATCATACAGAGCGCTGAAACTCCACGAGCCAGGAACCACCTCAAAACGGCAATAGCGTTCGTCTTCCCCCTTGCAGGCCATGCCACGGACCGGCTCTCCCGGCTTACCCTTCTTCCAAACCGTCTTTCCGTTGAGGGTCACACTGACGATCCTCCGCCCTTTTTCCTGCGGCAGCCCAACCACAGCCCTCGTTCCATTCGGCGACAGCAACTTCAGACCGAATGAAGCCGCATCACGTTTCAGCGAAACCTGGATGTTACCCTTTACCGTCGGGACAACACCCTCCAGAGTCGTCAAATCCCCCAACTGAGGCAGTACATGGTACTGCTCATAAGCCACCTTGTCTGGTGCCACCCCAATCACATACTGGGACATCATCGTCAGCGGCCCACCGCTCCAGGCATGGTTATAGCCGTTACAACCACCATAGCCATCCCACCCTTCCCAAAGCGTGGTGATCTCACTGCCGACCATTTTGACATAGCGTTGCCTCATTCGGTCGAGACCCAGCTGCGCTTCACCCATCATGAAAAGGGACTCAAGCACATACTTCTCCATGTAGGGACTGGCATTTCGGTGAGCGTCGAGCACCTCACGCAATGCCGCATACTTGTCTGGTCCAGCGATCCCGGCCACCACCGCCAGACCATTCCCGCGGTCATCGGTATCCCCCTTGTAGCCGGGCGAACGGTACTCCTTCCCGTTCCATAATTTCGTATTGATCCCCTTTTCCACAGCCTTTAGCCGGGCCTGCCATGCCGGTAAATCGCCTTCCGCCCCGCACAACTTGGCCATTTCGATCGCCCCCTGGAGCGCCAGGTGGTACCACACGCTGTCCAACAACCTTACGTCAATCTGGCTCCCCCAATCCGACCAATCCCAGTCGCCTTTGCGGTGGATTACAAGACTGTCCTCGTCCAGTTTCCAGACCGTCAGGTAATCACGGACATGGGGATACACCTCCCGTATTGTTTCGGCGTCCCCGGTATAGAAATAATAGGTCCAAAAACCATATTTCCCGACACTGGCCAGTATTTGAGGAGGCAGTTCCGCCCACCAGTTTCCGGCAGGGATGGGAGAATACATGGTCTTGTCAGGCCTCTGCCAATTTGCCAATTCAAGAATTCCCTTGCGCGCGAGTTGATAGCCAGGCGGATCAAAGACGTAAAATGCTTCACCGAGTTCATTGACCGCATCGCCCCACCACTGCGCCCGCTCTCGATCCGGACAGTCCATGTAGTTATCCCGCATGGTGACATAAAGCGTCCGTTTTGATTTCTCCCAGAGCGTGTTAAGGAAAGGGTCTTCACATCGGAACGAGCCTACAAACTCAGCATTATACCCGGTCTCACGGTACAGCAGCGACAGAATCTTGGAACCAGCCGGAATCGTATACTCGACGACATGGCCATTCATCCAGCCCGGGGCCTCAAACTCCTGCACCCCGTCCCGGGTGATGTACTCGGCGTGAACACTGAATTCGCCGCCACCCTTGATGTCGTCGGTACGGATATCGATCTTCTGGCCTGCCGTCGCCTCAATCTTGAAATATGGGGTCACATGGGCATTGTAAGGCAGAACGGCCTTGATCACTTTGCCATCACTAACCGCCGGAAATGCCGCCGCATTGGTATAGGCTTTCAGCCCAAAATCCTTCCATTGCGGAACCGGCCGAAGCACGAGCTTTCCCCACGGCGCCACCGGCGGGCTCCCCGACGTTACTGGAACGTTCCATCCGGAATCATCATAAGAGGGCTCCATCCAAGCTCCGATATCCTTCGTCGCATCAAAAAGAATACTGGCTTCCGGAAGCCGGTAATTCGACAAGGGCTCACCCGCCGTACCAAATGCCGGATGGATCCGCATCTTCCAGGCTCCATCGGTTGCAACAGATGCCTTATCGATCTTGGCCTCCATCACAAACCCTGGCTTGCCACTGCTCTTATGAGAGAACCCCTGCTTGCCGAAATACCAGGCCAGGACGGCTATCGTGTTACTTCCCCTCTTCAGGTAGGGCGCAAGTTCCACCGCATCGTAATATCCGTCATTCGGCGCCGGACCGCGCTTGAGGCCACCTTCGCGCACCACCAGCTTGCCATTGATCCACAACCAGTATTTTGAATCGACCGCGATGCGAGCCGGCACCGATGCAGGAACACTTCCCACCTCGAAATTCTTGCGGTAACAAATCCACGTATTCGCATCGGCTTTGGCTGGCCCGATCCACTTCCCGGTCCACGGAACGCTGACTACCTGTTCCCCCCCCGTACCCATGGTGTTGCCGACGGGAGGAAAAGCGTGCCCCACATATTCCTCCACATCCACGATCCTGGGGGGCGTCTCTTCCCACGTAAACAGGGCATTCACCAAGTTGACATGATCACCCCATTTGTTATCGCCGGTATCAGACACTTCAATCCTGAGCTTCTTGATGCCCGCAAGGGGAACATCCACAATCTTCGGCTTGTCGACAGCAAACGTCATCACGCCTTTGCTATTTAAACCGCCTTTCATGACGCCGCTCCGATACAGAACTTTCCCGTCGCCGATCATCATGAATTCGATAGACCCGCGATCACCCGGAAAATCACTAAACCCGATCAGGGCATGAAATTTCTCCACTTTCCCATCAAGACTGAACATCACAACGCACGGGGCATGAACGCCCAGTCCATGTTCATACTTCTGACCACACATCTGCAACGGATGATCATTTGTCGCTCTATCCCTTTTCGCAACTCCCCCTCCATTTTCAACCAGATTGAGGCTGGGCAGATCTTCCAGTCGTGTTTCGCCCCCTGCCGATACCCGGGGATAACCCAAGAGACCGAGAAACAGGATGACCCAAAAAGTATTAAGCAGCTGATTCATGAGATCCTTACCCTTCATCCGAACTGAAGGAATCGGTAGACAGCCCTTCATTCAATCCTAGAATTGTTTTCATTGATCACGTCCGTGCAGGCAGTCGTATTGACTTTCACCGTCCCGGAGGGCGACCTGTTCCCGGTTATCACTAAGCCCTTGACGCTTTTGGCACTAACCCCGTTGTCCGTGAACAGGTTGCCCTCGATCCGGATGTTTTCATGAACAGGCTCGGCAGGGTTGGCCGTTATGTTTTCGGGTGAAATAGAAATTCCACACTTAATAAAGGTATTGCTGCGGATCGTCATATCACGCACCGGCCCCGACTCAAACCAGCTTCGCGCATCGTCAGCCACCAGAATGGCCGCCATCGCGGTCTTGTTAAAGATATTGTTCTCAATCACCACCTTTCGCCGGGTGGTAAGCAGGAACCCCCGAGTGGAGCACATGGTCACCTTGCAATTCCGGACATAGACCTCGGGCGTCCAGGTGACATTCTCAAGGACATCATTAGCCATAATTCCAGCCGGAGCCGGCTGCTCCAAGGTGAGCATCATCTCCCGCTCGCCTTTCAACTCAGCCTTCTTGATCTTACCGGAGGCAAATACGCGCAGGGAATCCGAACGGACAAAATCAACCTCATCTCCAGCAAAAAAAGCCTCGAACCCGTACGTCTGCCAGTGACAGAACCTTACCAGCAACTGATCGGGAGCCGGCCGCCCTATGATTCGCAAATGCGTGCCATGCACATTGATCGGATCATCATTTGTCCCTGAGAAAGTGCAATCCTCGGCAATAAACTTCCCCCTGCAACCGGAGACCTGGATGGCATCTGCCCAACAGGCGCAGGTACGTCCCGAACCGGGCCGTGGCGCCAGTTCAACCTTCTTCAGGGTCAGGTTCTCGCAATATTGGTTCACCAATCCCATGCCATGCATAAAATGATAGGCGCAATCCTCCCAGGTGATGTCCTTGCTGTTACGCGCAAAGGAACCCGCGCAATCGCGGTACGTATCACGTTCCTGCCAAACCTTGCCTTTGGCGAAACCGGGGTTTTCGGAAAAACGAACACGGACCTTGTTGGCCGCCAACTCCTCAACGCTCGAGATTTTACTGAAATTGACCCCTGATCGCCATAAGGTTCCCTCAATGGGATCTCCTTGCTGCTGGGCACTCTGCCGAAACGCATCATGACGCCACCCTTCGCCCACCCACACCAAGCGGTCATTCTCAACTATATATTTCGAATCCTGGTTAATGGCCAGATCGGCATGATCAGCGACAACATCCTCCACGGTGTATTCCGATACGGTTGGTCGTCGATAATCAAACGCCAACCCCTGTAGGCAGACATCCTCGACATGATCGAAAAACGTCTGAATCATTTTTCCGCGCATATAGATGTCACTACGGGTGCCTTTTGCCCCGCCAAGCACAAGTACATGACGAACCCCCTGGAAGGCCAGTGCAATGGCCTTGGGCGTACCCGGATCATCATTCGTGTTGCTGATGTGGAGCTTGAGTTTAAATGCAGTCTTCGGCTGAAAATCATATTCGCCCGGCGCAAAACGGATAATGATGGGGCGTTTAACCGTTCCGGCACCGGAGGGCTTCAGCGTGTCCGCGTAGAAGCCAGGCTTCAGCTCAATCCTGTCCCCGGCAGCAAGCAGGAGACGGTTTACCTTTCTCAGGTTGCGCCACGGCAGGGACGCCTGGGTCCCGGAGTTCTCGTCACGCCCCTTCTGCGGATCAACATAGTAGGTTGTTCCGCCGGGCGATTTGACCAGCTTCTCGGCGGGAGGATAGGCCTCTTCGGCCGCGACATCCACCCCGCGTTCAAACCGGGGCCAGCGCGGATCGGTCGCCTCCGGCAGGGGCACTTCCATCAAGGCCGGCGCCACCCCTTTCCAAGTGAACACCGCATCGGCCCAATTGGCGTGATCGCTCCAAGTCTGATCCCGACCATCGGTCACATCAAGCCGGAGGAGTTTGACCCCAGTCAGGTTAAGATCAATGACCTTGGGCTTGTCGCCTACCTTCAATACACCATCCTTCATCACGCCACCCTTGATCACCCCGCTCCGGTAAAGGACTTTCCCGTCGCCCGTCGCGAAAAACTCCACCGAGCCGGGTTCTCCTTTGAGATCACTCACCCCCACAACGGCATGGAACTTCTCGGACTTCCCATTAAGGTTGAACAGAGCCACGCTGGGCGCATGAACCCCCACCCCATGCTCAAACGTCTCGCCCCCCATCTGCAGTGGCTGGCCGGAAACCGACTTATCCTTGCCGGGCTTCTGGTTGTTGCCACTCTTGATCAAATTGAGATTGGGGAGATCCTCCAAACGGGTTTCATCCCCCATCGCGGCGACACCCAAACCCGCACAAAAACACACGAGCGTTATCCCCCGCCCAACAGCCCGAATCAGATTCTTCATCGGAATCTCTTTCAGTTCACAGATTAGAGTTCATCCGTCTTCACGATTTTTTCCTCGCCATTAACGCGCACCGTAACTTTACGACGATCCGGAGAACGAATGCTATAGGAAACAACCTTGCCGTCGGCCCAGGCAATGTCCACGGTGAAATTGCCACGGGCCTTCAACCCTTTCACGATTCCACTCGGCCAGGCCCTGGGAATCGCAGGCAACAGCTCGATCGTACCGGTGTAGGACTGCATCAGCATCTCGCAGATCCCTGCGGTGATACCAAAATTGCCATCCATCTGCATCGGCGGATGATTGCCAAACAGATTGAGACAGGTATTCCGGTCGTTCAAAAGGTTCCTGAACATCGTGTACGCGCTTTCACCCTCACGCAACCGGGCATAGAGCGCGGTTCGCCAGGCAAATGACCACTCCCTGACATCACCCACCGGCCCCCGCGCGTCGAGTGATTTTTTGGCCCCGGCCGCCAAGGCGGGAGTTTTGGAAACACTGAACTGTTCCCCCGGGAAAAGCCCGAACAGATGCGAGGTGTGGCGATGGTGATCATTGGGATCATCCCGGTCAACCATCCACTCCTGGAGCTGTCCCCATTTCCCGATTTTTGGAACCATCAGCTTGTCGCGCATATCCGCAATCCTCTTCCGGTATACCGCATCCACACCCAAAGCCTCACTGGCCGCGACAAAGTTATTAAAGAGATCCCACGCAATCTCCTGGTTGTAACTCACACCATCCTCGACGGGACCATGCTCCGGCGACCAGCCATTCGGAACCACCAATGTTCCATCCGGCAACGCCTTCATGCGCACTTCCCAGAATTCACAGATTTCCTTGATGATGGGATAGGCCACAGTCTTCAGCCAAGCCTTGTCGCCAGTATAGACATAGTGCCACCAGAAATGCTGGCAATACCAGGCGTTCGCCGTGATGTCCCACTGCCAGCCCATGTCACCATTGATGCCATGCGAGGTCCGGACGGCCCACCCCACCGGCTTACCTGTCTCCGACTTGAATTCCCTGGCTTCCGCCGTTGCCTTGCGCCATGCCGGAAGCTGACTCGTAATTAAATTCAAAAAGGTCGTGTGACACTCGGACAGATTAGCCGGTTCGGCAAGCCAGTAGTTCATCTGAACATTGATGTTCGCGTGGTAATCACTGTGCCATGGGGGCGTATTGTTGTCGTTCCACAGCCCCTGCAGGTTCGCCGGCAATCCGCCGGGTCTCGAACAACTGATCAGCAGGTAGCGTCCATATTGGAACATCAACTCCTCGAGATCGGCATCCCCCCCCTTCTCGGCATGCAGGCTCTTCCGCTTATCGGTTGGAAGGGACAACCGATCCGCCGGGGTCGCCCCGACATCAAGCGCCACCCGGCTGAAATAGGACTGGTACTCTTTGATATGCGCCGTCTTCAGGGCGTCATAAGTCTTCCTAGCCGCTGCGGCAAGCCGCTTCCCGACAATCTCCTTGGGATCCCCACCCCGGTAGGCTCGGGAATGATCGGGCGTATAATCCGTAGCGGCCGCCAGCAGGATCGTAACGCTATCACATTTATCGAAAAACACCCGGCCCTCGCTTGACCGCACCTTGCCCCCGTCATTCAGTACCACAACGCGGGTGTCGTACTTCAGGTTATTGGTGAGTACTCCGGAAAATTCCAATCCATTACCGAATGCCTGGGTCTCCTCACGGTGACCGCCTTTAAGTTGAACCGCCCCACTGCATGACCCGGGTTTATCCGCCGTCAGCCGCATGACCATCACCTCATCCGGATGCGAGGCAAACGTTTCGCGCCGGCAGTTCATGTCACCCAACTTGTAAGACACCCAATGCAGTGCGGTGGAAATATCAAGCGACCGGCGATAGGCCTCCACCGTGGCGGGAGCCTCTCGGGCCGGAAATACCACGCCCGGAATGGATATTTCGGAAAGCTGGAAATGCATGACGCGTTTATTGGGAGCAAACGTCACCCTGTAGCTCTTGAACGCCTGGGTATTCGTGCATGTAAAAGCCTTTACTTCGCAGCGTTTTGTAAAAGGCTTATCATTCTCATGGCGATCCAAGGTGATCCAGTCCCTGCCGTTGCTGGATCCACTGAACTCCCAGGTGGACGGATCCCGTTCCGGGACATCAGGGGCTGAGGTGAACGAGTACTGATTGACCACGCGGGCCTCGGGCAGCCTGACTTCCCAGATCAGCGGCACTCCATCGGGCACTACACACCATTTGGTTCCAAGCTTGTTGTCCACACTCGCCGCAATACCTTCACTCTGATAATAGGGTTCCTGCCTGCTGGCGCAGATCACGGTCGGCACCTTTACTTCATCCTCGCCCAGCCGGGCGGCGGTATCAACAAGGAGAACGCCCAGCGTCTGGTAAGAACCCATTTGATCGTACCCGCCGGTCGCCGTCTTTTCATCCCCGGTCCAGAGACTGATTTCGTTGAGCACCACACGCTCGACGATTGGCACCCCATCAATCAGCCCCCCCAGTTTCCCGTTACCAACGGGCAGCGCTTCATTGATGGAGTAACCGGCGGGCTTCTGATACCACAGGATATTTTCCATGCTGGCGAAAGCCGGGATGATAAACCCTACAAACACAAGCGCCAGGAAATGCATACACCCCATCGTAGACATTTTTCTCATTACGACCACCCTTCTCCTGCATTGTATTAATCGGCAAATGAACTCGAAACGTTCTCCCACATTCACGGCGGTCTGCATAGAGCATTATGAGTTTTTTTTAGGGCGAATCGGGTCAAATTGCCAAGGGCGAACCCACGGGCCCGGAGGATGAAAAGGCAGGGCGAGTCCCGTTACCGAATCGTATAAACTGAGCCGCATATAGCGAAACAGTGTACCGAAATCGCCGTATCCGTGGGGGTGAGGGTCAGTCCGTAGTCCGCCCCCCCGATGGTGATAATCCGGGTGGTTCCGCCACCGGTGAACTGCCAGGTCGGGTTGCTACTGATCAGACCGGAAGCCGCCGTAATGAGAGCGAAGGTGCCCTGTGTCAGCGAAACCGCACCCGTGGCATCAAGGGTCACATTAATCGTTCCACTCACAGCAGCAGCCTTGGTAACCGCCAACAGGTCGGCACCCGTGTTGCCAAGATTGAACTTCAAGGTTGCGCCCGTGGTAATCGTCAGGGCGGCTCCCGAAAAGCTCGACCCCTGCATAAGGCTAAAGGTGCTAACGGCTGAATCTGTCATGTCAAAGGTCCTGCTACCGAGGTTCAACGTCGCGCCTGCCGAAGCGGTAGCCGTATTGCCCGCGCTAATCGCCGTGGCACTGCCCGGCTGGATAGCCAAGGTGCCGGTGCCGGCTAGCGAAATGGCGGTATTACCCAGCAAGCCCCCCGAAACTTTCAGCGCGCCATTTGAGATCGTCGTTACGCCTGTGTAGGTGTTATTACCGCTGAGAGTCTGCGTGCCGGTTCCGATCTTGATGATACCGCCTGAGGTGCTGATAACGCCACTGAACGTACCGGAGCCATTACCCCCACCGACGGTCAACGTGTCACCAACCTGACCGAACGTCACCGAGCCGGAACCAGTCAGGGCATCGATTGTTTCGTTGCGCCCAAGTAAGGCCACAGTCATCGTGCCGAGGACATTTACGACAGACGAGTCGGGAATCAGGCTTTTGAGCGACCCGTTTAGCGCCTGGCTACTACCAACACTCAACGTGCTACCCGCGAGAACATATACATTCCCAGTAAAGGTATTGTCGGCAAAGCGGAGAGCGACGCCATAACCATTATAATTCGTAATCGTCAGATCACCCGACCCGGAAAAACCACCATCAAAATTGGCCGCATTATTTGAATTCGGGACCAATTTAACGTTGCGGTTCAACGTGATCGCTCCCGAAAACTTCCCGCCAGCGGTGGTGAGGGTCACCGTGCCCCCATAGTTGGCCACGGTGAAGGGGCAAGAATACGGATTGGCAGTGGCCACAAACGTAATCGCATTCGCGCCGGAATTGACATCCCCCAACGTAATCGTACCCGACGAGCCCAACGCATTGGTATTTCCAACGATAACCGTACCTGCGCTGATCGTCGTCCCACCGCTGTAGGTATTAATGCCGTTCAGCGTCAATGTCCCTGTGCTGGATTTAATCAGACTTCCGTTACCGCTGACGATGCCGCCCAGCGTCTGACTGGCGGAACTGTTCACTCGCAATAGGCCGTGGTTCGTGATGGCACCGGTATACGTTCCGCCACCCAATTGACCCGCGCCGCCGATTTCGAACGTTCCGTTGCTGATCGTCGTATCACCACCGTACGTGTTGGTATGCAATAGGGTAAGCGTGCCCGCGCCGTCCTTGACCAGTGCGCTAGCCACGCTTCCACCGACGATTCCCGATGCCGTCAACGTCTTAGCCGAGTTCACGACCCATGTCTGGGCGGCTCCAAGCGTGATAGGGTTTCCGATCGAAAGATTGACTGGGGATGCCGACAGATCGATGCCGTTCTCGCCGAGCGTGAGCGTACCCGCCCCGGTGATACCGATGTCTGTTAGGGCGCCCTCAACTGTGATGCTCCCCCACGACGCAGAGGAACCCAGTGTCAGATTTGCGCCGAGTGAAGCACTCGACCAATAGGCCTTGTTGCCGGAACCCGGCACGGCACCACCATCCCAACTTCCGACGGCCGCAAGGTCGGTTCCCGTACCAGCCTTGATCACAGATCCTATCGGCGCGGCGGTGGCGGTGAAGGTCACGGGGCTACCGTTGGGAACGGAGGCCGTCGCAGTAACCGTATAGGCCCCCTGCTTGTCTCCCAAGGTTAGAGTGCTGGACGCCTTGCCATCACTACCTGTGGCGGGACTCGCGGGGCTCAACGCTTGCCCCGTCGCACTCGCAGGATACGTTGAGACCGCAAAATCAACCGTGACGCCCGGCACCAGATTGTTGTAGACATCAGTCACCTTTACCACGAAGGGACTGGCAAGAGCCGCCGACCCGCTCCCGAGCTGCCCGTCCCCCGAATCGAGTGCCAGCATATTCGCCGTACCGGGATTGACCGTGATACCGCTTTGTGTCCCGTTAATGCTCCCGGCATTCTTGTCCGTCGCAATGATCGACTGGCCGCCGCCAGTGACTGCCTTCGTGAGTGTCACACCACCGCTAAACGCATGCGCTCCATTGTGCGTGGCCGGTATAAACGTAAAGTCGGACGGAACTGTCTTCCCGGTATCAGCCACCCCAACGGTGAATGTGATTGTTCCGGCATAACTTGGGTCTGTGTTTCCATAGGGATCCTTGGCCGTCACCGTCACATCGCCCGGTATTCCCGCCGTTGCGGAGGTTGGGAACCCGTTCACCGTCAGCGTGCTCGCACTGGCGGGATTAACTGTTAAACTCAAGCCAGAGCCATGGGTACTTTCCGTGCTCTTAGTTCCATCCGAGCAATGCAACATCACCGCTGAGCTGATTCCGTTATACGCCGTTAGCACCGGATTATCTACGCCACCCACATCCGCCACGCCATCGACAAATGTGAGCGTGGTGTTGGGCAAACCGACCGTGGATGTGACCGATCTTGCGACGCCATTCTTGTCGGTGACCGTCGGCGCCGTGCTGTTCGGGGAACTGACCAGTCCATAGAACGAAAGGGCCTTGTCGGAGTCGAAATCGGTCATCGTGTTGCCGGAGCCATCCAGTGCAATCACCGTCAGATGCACGCCACTGCCTGCCGCCGTGGTCGCACTGCTGCTCCCAGAAACCTGAATCGAATAGGCGCTTGCCGAGGATTGGAGCACTGTGAATGTCGTGCTGCCATCAGTCAACCCGTCCACATGCGCGGTGATGGTAACTGAACCCCCAGCACTGCCTGTAACCTGCTGGGTCGCAATGCCGGAAACGGCCGCCACATCGGCGGGGAGACCGCTGACGCTACCAGCACCCGACTGCGAGAAATGAACCGAGGTCGAATCTCCCGTGCACAGATTCCCGGTTCCATCCCGGATTTCAGCCGTAATCTCCCTCGTATCGCCAGCGATCAGGCCAGAGATCGAAGAGGTGATCGTAAGGTGATCCGCCGGGCCAGAGACATAGGAGACCGCCGCCTGCGTCTGGCTACCTTCTCCGCTCTTGACCTGGTCCCCACCCAATGTCGCCACAAAGACGCCGCTACCCGTGGTCTCCGGCGCAGTCACCGTCGCCGTATAGGTGCCGTTGTTGTTGTCCGTCACGCTACCAATCGTACCCGTACCGGAGGATTTCGTGATCGTCACGGTCGCGCCGCCAGAGGTCAGGTAGTTGCCGTAGGAATCTTTCGCCTGAACGGTCAAGATCTGTGAGGCTATCCCATTGGCCGTGATACTCGCACTCGTCGGCGTCAGGGTCGATCGCATCGCATCGGCCGCCCCGGGCAGGATCGTGTAGGCGACGTCGATCGTATTTGCACTGTAGATGATGGAGGGCGAGGAGATGCCGGAATCCACGGTACCAATGGTCAGGCCGGAACTGATACCGTGGGGGGTCGCCGAGCTGCCCGTGTCGCTGTAGAAGCGAAAAATGCTATTTGTGTAAGTGCCCGGCGTGTGATTCCCGGAAAGCGTGAGGTTGACCACGTTGCTGTTGAGCGCTAAATCGTTAGCCGCGTAATTCCAGAAGTCCAGCATGGTCGGGTTACCCGCTCCGGTGGCATCCAAGGAAAAGCTGAACTTCGCACCGGAGGACATGGTAAGAAGTCCCGCGGTGGCCTTGGTACCACCATCAATTTTCAGCGACGAATTGAGCCCGTTACCAGGGGCAAGGAACCCGCCACTGTTGACGGTGATAACCTGATTCAATTTAATTTGACCACTACCGCCCAGCGTGGCAGCGTTCAACACGGTGTAAGCTTCAGTCGAGCTGTTGACAATATGCGTATTGTTCACCAGAAGAGTGCCCGCATCGACCTTGGTCGCGCCGCTGTAGGTGTTCGCGCCGGAAAATGTCACTGTGCCGGCGCCAGATTTGGTCAGAGCCTGCGATCCTGTAACCGGCGTGCTGATCGTCAGCGCATCACTACTGGTATCTGTGCGTACCACTAATTCAACAGTAGGCGAAATTGCGTTTCCGCCACTAATTGACGAGGCATTACTACCCGTCTTGAGGATACCCCCGTTTGCGATTGTTAAAGTATTCCCGGCACCCACGGTAACGGTATTAACACCGCCAATACGCAAACTCTTTATGCTTTCAGTCCCCGCAGCCGAAATGATTCCGGCTGTGCCAAGATCGACGTGTTTGCCATTCGCGCTGGCGACCGTAAAAGTCGTGAAGCTGCTCCCCACGCTGCCACCAGCACTGCTATTATCGGTGGTATAATTCATTGCCCGCACGAACCCGCCTGAGTCATAGGCGGCGTACGAGGATCCGTTGAAAAAGGTGCCTTGGTCGATGAAGACACTGGCCGTGGGCGGTGTCGTTAATGCAATTTTGAGATTCGTTCCATTGACGCCACCGCCAGCCGTGTCGGTGAGAACGAAGTTCCCCGAAGCTCCGGCTGTGCGGGCCCTAGAAGCTAGCGTCAGAAAAACATTCTGAATCGCCGTACGCGTAACCTTCACCACTCCATCCCCCGCACTGAACGTCAGCGCCCCCAGGCTCTGACTTTTGGCGCCCCCGGCATTCGCATTATCATAATTGAACACGCCACCACCGGTGTTGAAGGTCAGCGGCGACGAGGAATTGAGAGCGCCACCGGCCCCGGCGTCTATCTTCAATGTACCGCCACCCACCGTCGTCGTGCTACTGTAGGTGTTCGCCCCGGAAAGGATCAGGGTTCCGTCGCCGAGCTTGGTCAAACTCTTGGCACCACCGCCGATCGCCCCGCCTACGGTCAGGGTATTGGCCGAAACGGTGACCGTACGATTGGCACTCGGCGTCACCGCACCGGTTCCCAGGTTCAAACTTCCGCTGGTCCCGCTGAAGGTGAAATCACCGTTCCAATTCTGAGCGTTGGCATTCGCAATCGTCACATTGCCGTCGAGTATGGCTCCCCCATTGATTGTAAGCGTGCTGGCAGTAGCACCCAGGGCCGTTGTATTGGCAAGATTGAGCGTTCCTGCGGAGAGCGTTGTACCGCCACTGTACGTGTTGGCGCCAGAGAGAGTCAAGGTACCCGACCCGATTTTGAGTAAAGGCGTGGGGCCCGCAATCGCGGCCGAAATCGTGTAGGCGTTGACGGTGTTGCCGACAGTCACGGAAAGGGGCGAGACCGTCCCCCCGCTGACGGAGAAGTTCCCGGAAGCGGTGTCATCAAACGCAACCTGGTTCCCTTCAGCGTAGGCCGACGAGACGGCGGCGCTATTGAGCCAGTTCGCGGTTGACGTGTCCCATGTGCCGCTGGAATTACCTTTCCACGTCAAGGCAGCAAAGGGCGGTACTGAAGCGCTTGCGTTAGCCACGGTTAGAGTCAGGCTCGTGGTGCCGTTAATGAGAGTAAGGGTGGAACTCCCGATGATCATGGATTCGGTTCCATTCGGGAATTTGAACGTGCTTGCCGTCGAGGAGGCAAAGGTCATGAGCGTATAGGTTCCCACCGCAATCGAACCCGAGGGGGAACTGAGCTGAATGACGTTCACACCACTCATAGTCAAGGTACTGGTAATGGCGATCTGATCGTAGGTCGTACCGGCTGTTGTATCCGCGTTGAGATCAAAGGCCAGAAAGCCCCCGTTCAGGGTCAGCGTGCTGGACAGGGAGAGTTTGCCGATGGTGCCGGAGGCGCTACCTGGAGCCAAAAAACCGCCCGCAGCTACCGCAACCGAACCGTTAATAGTACCGTTTCCCCCGAGGGTTGCCCAGCCGACGGGATTCACGGAAACCGCACTGCTGGCATGAAGGGACCCGGGGCTGTTGATGAGGAGCGCCCCGCCATTGACGGTCGTGGTTCCCGTGTAGGTATTGACGCCGCTGAAGATCTCGGTCCCGATACCCGTCTTGACGATGATGGCGCCAGAACCACCGATAGCACCGCTGAAAGCACCGGAACCATTGGCGCTGCCAATGGTTAACGTTCCACCACTCGAAGCCGCAGTCACAATGCCGTTTCCGGTCAGAGCATCAATGGTTTCGCCATTCGCGCTTTTTAATATACTTAAAGTGCCAACTACATTCACTGTCGATGAGTCAGGAATCGCACTGATGCTCGACGCCCAACCGCTGCCAACGTTCAAAGTGGCACCGGAAAGAATATACAAATTTCCGTTGAAGGTATTGGCTACGCCGCCGCCGGACACGGCGGCGAAACTGGTTATAAGATATCCACTGTAGAATGAAGAGTCGATAGTCACATCGCCCGTCCCGGAAATGCCGCCATAGACATTAACTCCACTCAAGCTGACGGGACGGTTTAGCGCGATCACTCCACTAAGGGTACCGCCCTGTGCACCAATACCTACTGTACCCGTTCCTGCAGACACTGTGATAGGGCGTGTAATGGTAAGTCCAGCAATCATCAACCTCGCCCCGGAACCGGAAGAGCCCAACGTGATCGTTCCCGATGTGCCCAAAGCATTGGCATTTCCGAGAATATTCGTTCCCGCGCTGATGGTGGTGCCACCGCTGTAGGTGTTGTTGCCGTTCAGCGTCAGCGTGCCGTCACCCCCCTTTATGATGCCACCACTAGAAACGACATTCTGAAGGGTCAACGTTCGACCGGACGCCACCGTCATGGTGCGGGTTGTACCGCCTAGGTTGACATTAAGGATCTGGGTCGCATTACCAATTGTGACGTTTGCCGAGGTGCCGCCACTGGTATTCACGCCAATGTCACCACCGAGCGTAAGGTTGACGGTCCCAGCCGCAGAAGAATAAAGCGTGAGGGATTTGTTGCCGGCATAATTGAAATTCAACGCGGTGGTCAATGAGGTGTCGCCGGTGAATGTAACGAATTGATTCGCCCCCAACGTCAGCGAACTGTCCCAGATGCCATTGCCGGGAAGCGAGTTCTCGACCCAATTGCCGGCCGTATTATAATCGTGAGGCCCCACGGTTGTTTGATTAAAACCAGTGGTTACCGCCTGCGAGGAACTCAAAGTGGTCCAGATGACCGCGAGGACCCCCAGAATGATTCTACAACTTGATAGGTTTTCTCTCATACCCCCCCTGACTCAAAAAAAATATCAATTTATCTTCATCTGAATATTCTCCCACTTCCTATTTCCCCTGAAGAGAGCGGTTTAGGTCTTTTTTCGGGTGAATCGGGTCACACCAGAAGAAGGACTATCGAATCCCTGCTATTGCACCATCAGAAGCATACCCAATGACATGGACTGTAATACCACGTTCGTATTCCCTGGATAGGAAATGACGAAACTTCGCCCCCCAACCGAAAGACCGGCTCCACCCGGAAGCCCGTTAAACGTCCCCACGATGTTGGAAGCCACCATGACCGTAAAGAACTCCGCCTTCAGAGCGTTCACATCCAGCACCGAAAGCGACAAAGTCGCATTCTGGTTCGAGATCGTCCGCGTCGACACCAACATATCAACCAGTCCGCCTGCCGCGATCTGGGCTGCAAAGATCCCGTTCGTAGCCAATGTCACGTCGTTGCTAACCGTAACCCGTCCAATGCCGTTGCTCACCGCCGGGTCGCCGGGCGAGAATGTCCCGCCCGAGGTCACGGTCACCGCGCCAGAGACCATCCCCGTTCCACCCAACGTGCCGCTACTATTGACAGTGACGGCACCAGCACCCGTAATTTTCCCATTCACCAGAAGGGTGCCGCCGTTGACCGTTGTGGTTCCAGTGTAGGTGTTGATACCCGTAAGTGTCTGCGCACCGGTGCCGGTCTTGGCAAAGGAGCCAGAAGTGCTAATAATGCCGCTGAACGTGCCAGAGCCATTGCCCCCACCGACGGTCAACATGTCGCCAACTTGTCCGAATGTCACAGAGCCTGAACCGGTCAGGGCATCGATAGTTTCGTTGCGCGCAAGCTCGCTCAACATCATCGTGCCAAGGACATTCACAGTCGCTGAGTCTGGAATCAGGCTTTTGAGCGACCCGGTTAGCGACTGGCCACCACCAACCCCAAACGTGCTACCCGCAAGAACAAATACGCTGCCAGTAAAGGTATTGTCGGCGAAGCGGAAATTGACGCCATAACCATTATAATTCGCAATTGTCAGATCACCCGACCCCGAAAAACCACCATCAAAATTGGCCGCATTATTTGAATTCGGTATCAGTTTAACGCCACGGTTCAAGGTGATCGCCCCCGAAAACTTCCCGCCGGCGGTTGCAAGGGTCACCACGCCCCCATAGTTTGCCACGGTGAAGGCACGAGAATACGGATTGGCAGTGGCCACCAACGTAATCGCATTTGCGCCGGAATTGACATCCCCCAACGTAATCGCACCCGCCGTTCCCAACGCATTGGTATTTCCGACGATAACCGTTCCCGCGCTGATGGTCGTCCCGCCGCTGTAGGTATTGAGGCCGCTCAGCGTCAAAGTCCCCGTTCCGACCTTGGTCAAGCTGGTGGCCGCCCCCGCAATAACCGAACTGATGACATTTGTAGGGGCGTTATTCACGGAAATCGTGGCGGCATCGGCCAAGGTGATCGTGCCGCCGGATAACGTAATGGCACCCGACCCGGCCGCAAAGGTCAGACTGTTGGCACTGCCGGTGACAACAGTGATAGTCCCATTGCTCAAGCCGGTGCTGGTGTAGCCGAAGTTGAGGTCGTCGGAGGTTGAGGGATTGGTGATGGATGGCAAAGTGTCGCCAGCGCTATTCGTGCTCCAGAAGGCATCCGTTCCCCACGTACCCCCAGCCGCACCGAAGCTGGCGCTGGCGCCATTGCTGTCCCAGTAATTGGCTTCCGCAGAGGCCGTACCGGCGCCGAAAGCACAGCAGAACAACGCAACCGATGCCCAAGCCACTTGAATGAACCGACTACTGAAATGTGGCTTACAAGGATTCAGAAACTTTGACTTCATATCTTCACCACCCCTTGCTGAAAGACCAACCTTGTCCTCAGTCATCTATTTTCTCATAACCCACACTGCCTGCCTAGAGCATTTCGGGGCTATTTTTGGACAAATCAGGTCACTGAAAAACGTGAAAGCTTTCTATGAGTAAGCGATAAGGCAAGAGCCATCAGCCCCCCCTTCCTCATCAACTTAACCCTGTCGGAAAACGGAGGGAGGATCGCCAATCACGCACCTAAAGGTCCTACTGAAAGCGTAGACCGAGGCAAAGCCGCATTTATCTGCAACCTGAGTCACAGTGAGGTCTGTCCCTTTGAGCAATACGCAGGCCCGGTGAACCCGGGTGTGCCGGATAAACTCACCGATTCCAATTCCAAGCATATGCTTAAATCGGGCCTGAAGATGGCTGGTCGACAGGTGGACGCATTGAGCGAGATCCTTCATGTGGATACGACATCCAAGATTCTGGTTAATATGCATAAAGAGCGGGTTCAAAAATAGAATTTGAGCGCTGTCAGGCCTAATCTTGCATCGGGATAATGTGCTCTGCTGTTGATAACGCACTAACAGGCCGGAGAGCAACAGGGCTAATTCAAGAGGCACGTCAAGGGTGATCCCTGAAGTGGCGTGACAGTTTTGGAGAAACGCGACAGTTGTTTGGCCAAGTCGTTGCAGATCCTGAACATTGAAAACCAGCGGCATGTTCCTCAACAGTTCAAGACTTCCGGGCGCGGAGTATTCGAAAGTGGTAAATAACCAACTGAGCTGTTCTGGGTGTTCAGGCCGGGTAAAATAATGGGCTTGATAAGGGAAGACCAAAAAGCCCTGGCCGGGTTTAATACGATATATGGTTCCATCCACCACAATGCAGCCGGCTTCCCTCAGGCAGGACATAAGTACAAAGCGGTGGTGGAGGAAGGGCCTGCCTTTACTAATGTAGCGGGCATTATGTCGATGAAATTGAAGTACATTTTCCGGCAGGACCGGAAGAATACCCTTAACTCCTTCAAGATAGTCCGACGGGGCACGCAGCCGCCTGGCGAGAGACTGGCATCTGAACAAAGACTCAGAATACAGATTTACGGCCGTCATTTTTGTTAAACTTTCAATTGTCCACGCCATTTAACATACATCCATTTTGGACTATTCTTTATCTCATTGAAATGAAAAAGGGAACCTATCCGGGAGACACAAAATGAAGCTTAATCCCCGCCCTCCCCGGGTCGCTCTTCTGGTGGAGACGTCGCTCTCCTCAGGTCAGGACATCCTGTTTGGCATCGGGCAGTACATCCGTGAACATGCCCCCTGGTCCGTCTATGCCCAGCCGCACGACCTGGAGCAAGCGCCGCCCTCCTGGTTCCGGAACTGGAGCGGTGACGGCATCATCGCCCGCCTTCAGGATGAGCGTATCCTCAATGCGGTTGCGACCAAGCGGGTTCCTGTCGTTGACGTTCTGGGGGTACATCGGAAACATGGCATCCCCCTTGTTCACGTGGAAAATGCCGCAATTGCCGCCATGGCCGCAGAACACCTCCTGGACCGCGGCTTCATACACTTCGCCTTCCTCGGCATCAGCGGTGAATACTGGTCGGAGGAACGTTGCGCTGGCTTCACTGCGTATCTGGCAGAGCGCAACCACACATGCCGCGCGTTTATGCTCTCACGACAGGGCTTCAAGAAAACCGATTGGCATACACTCGTGTCGCGCGTGGCCAAGTGGCTTGGCGGCCTGCAACTTCCGGCAGGCATCATGCTATGTTCCGATGTCCAGGGACTACTGGTGCGGGAAGCATGCCAGACGGCGGATCTGGTGATCGGCGACCAGGTAGCATTGGTGGGTGTAGGAAATGACCGCACCCTTTGCGAGATGATCACGCCCACCCTGTCCAGCGTCGAAGCCAACCATGTGCAAGTCGGCTACGAAGCGGCCGCCCTTCTCGACCGCCTGATGCAGGGGAAAAAGCCGCCGAAGGCACCCATACTCATCAAGCCTTGGTATGTGGCAGTCCGGGAATCCACGGATTTTCTCGGCGTAAACGACGCGGCCATCGCCCGGGCACTCCACTACATCCGCAACCATTGTACCGGCTCCGTGCAATTGGATACCGTTGCGCAACAGGCCGGCCTTTCCCGGAGCGTCCTGCAGCGGCGCTTCCGCCGGCTACTGGGACGAAGCGTGCACAACGAAGTCGTGAACGCCCGGCTGCATAAGGCCATGGCGCTTTTGCGGCACGCGAGCATCAATATTGACCAGGTTGCAGAACAAAGCGGGTTCGGCTACGCTCAGAACATGGGCCGGGTTTTCCATCGGCACTTCGGCCGTTCGCCAAAGGAATACCGACGCCGACTGGCGACAAATGACGACGTTACGGGCACGACCTGACACCAGAAAATTGAGAAAATAAAGGCAGGGTATCAGGCGGAGCGACCCGCCCCAATTCACTCGATATTTGACCTAATGTGAACTTCTCTCTTCCCTCGCCCTGTGAGAAACTGAAACACATGAACACATCCATGACATCCCGGGAACGCGTGTTGACGGCACTGAATCACCAACAACCCGACCGAACTCCGATTTTTGCCAGCTTTGTACCCGAAATATCCGAACGGCTTCGCAATACACTCGGCATCCACGATGCCGACCTTGGCGTCGCACTCGGCAACGACATGGTAAAAACCTGCGTCGGACTGGAACTAAGCTTCTACGGCGGAGCGAGGCCGGAGTACACCTGCCCATGGGGCATCCGCTGGCGCTGGGCCCGCAACGAAAGTGGAGAGTACACGGAAATCGTGGGGCCTCCACTGACTGGCGACCCGGGTAAGCTGGACACATTCCAGCTACCCGATCCGGAAGAGGAATCGCAATACGACACATTCCGAAAAATCAAGGCGCTCTACGGCAAGGAAAAGTGGATCATTGGATCCAGCCAGATCAGCGTCTTCGAGGCCGCATGGTATCTACGCGGAATGGAGGACCTAATGGCCGACATGGCGCTGGAGCCGGACTACGTTCATGCGCTGATGGATAAGGTGATGCGTTTTCCGCTGGTGGCGTCACGCAAACATGCCGAAATGGGTGCGGACATGGTCTGGTTTGGCGACGATGTCGCGCACCAGCAGGGCATGATGATGTCCGTCGACATGTGGCGCACATTTCTCAAGCCCCGATTCGCAAAGCTTTTTGCCGAACCGAAAAAAATCAACCCATCCATCAAGCTCTGCTACCACAGTTGCGGCAACTGCGAGGCCATCCTGGACGATCTGGTCGAGATCGGTCTGGACGTGCTTAACCCGGTTCAGCCGATGGCGATCGACCCCTTCAAGCTCAAGAAGCGCTACGGCAAGCGTCTGGCCTTATTCGGCGGACTATGCGTACAGCACACCATGCCAGCCGGTTCTCCCAATGAAGTCCGCTCCGCAGTACGACGCCTGAAAACGGAATGCGGCCAGGGCGGAGGGTACATTCTGGCACCGGCACACCACCTACAGGCTGACACACCGTTGGAAAATATTGCCGCATTTTACGATGAAGGAACAAAATGAATTCAAAACGCCTCGGTGTCATCACAGCCATGTTCATTATAACGCTCGCTGCCTCAGGAGCGGATGCTTCGGTCTTCCCGGGGCGTGAACCGGGCTCTGCCTTGTGTACTCAACAAGACCGCCTGGTTACACTTCACAACCAACTCATCGCACAATCCTGGAAGGTGAACAGGGGGCATCTGACTCCAGGCTCGCTTGAAGATAAACAGACCGGTCAAGTGCTGCCCGCGCCAGCCGAAGCTTTTCAACTCAAGCTGAGGGATGGCCGGATAATCATGGCATCAGAAATGACGGTTACCGGGGCACTACAGGAACTGACTTTGTCGGCGGCTCCGGACGCCTCCAAGTTGGCGGACCGCTTTCCCGGTCGGGCCATCGCGGCATCGCTGGTAACGTCCGATGGCGCGGTGCGCGTGGAATGGCGCGCCATCCTGGGCGATGGTGCCAATTACATCCGCCAACAGATCACCATCCACCCGGCGAAAACCCTAGATATCGCCCAGGTCATCATGATTGATCGCCCGCTCCCAGCTGGCGCGGAAATCTGCGGTACCGTGGCGGGCTCCCCGGTGGTAGCCGGAACGATATTCATGTCCATCGAACACCCGATGGCCGCTGCCCAGGTCAAACTGGGTCGGTTCGGGGAGACCCAGACAGTTCCAGAAGCGGAAACCCATGAGGATTCAGAAGCCGAAGACGCGCTGCCCACCCCACTCCACCCTTTGCGGCACAGCTGGGGGCAACACCAGACCCGGTGCTGGCTGGATCTTGCGCTCCCCATCAAAGCTGGCGGAATATTCACCTGTTCCGCAGTAACGGGCGTCACGCCGCAAGGGCAACTCAGACGCGGCTTCCTGTATTATGTGGAACGTGAACGCGCCCATCCCTACCGCACATTCCTGCATTACAATTCCTGGTACGATATCGGATATTTCACCCCCTTCAACGAAACTGACTGCCTGAACTCGATCCGCGGGTTTACACGGGAACTGGGCGAAAAACGTGGCGTAACCATGGAGTCTTTCCTGTTCGATGATGGCTGGGACGACAAGACGCGGGGCGGAGAATGGAAGTTTCATGAAGGCTTCCCCAACGGCTTTTCCCGGATCAAGGAAGAAGCCGCCAAATGTGGCGCGGCTCCAGGCATCTGGCTTTCCCCGTGGGGCGGATACGAGTTGCCCCGCGCGCAACGGGTGGCCTCGGGCATGGCGGCCGGCTTTGAGACCGACGGAAACACCAATAAACCCTTATTTGCCCTCTCGGGACCGCGTTACTACAAGGCCTTCCACCAGACCTGCGTGGATCTGGTGACGAACTCTGGCATCAACCAGTTCAAACTCGACGGCACCGGGAACATCAATAGCGTCGTGCCCGGCAGCCAGTTCGGCAGCGATTTCGAGGCAGCCATCGAGTTGATCAAGGATCTGCGAATCATCAAGCCCGATCTGTTCATCAACCTCACCACGGGAACCTGGCCCTCCCCCTTCTGGCTCTCCATCTGCGATTCGATCTGGCGCGGCGGCTGGGATCATGCTTATTACGGAGTGGGATCAGCGCGCCAACGCTGGATGACCTTCCGGGATGCCAACACCTATGAAAGGATTGTCCGGTGCGGTCCCCTCTTCCCTCTATCATCCCTCATGTTGCATGGCGTCATCTATGCCAGGCATTCAGGCAAACTCAGTCAGGATCCCGAGAACGACTTCCGGGATGAGGTGCGCTCCTATTTCGGAACAGGCGTCCAACTCCAGGAAATGTATATTTCGCACGGCCTCCTGAACGCGACCAACTGGAACGATTTGGCGCAGTGCGCCACCTGGGCAAGGTCGAACGCGGAAACCCTTGTGGACTCACACTGGATTGGCGGAAATCCACGCAAGTTGGAAATCTACGGATGGGCATCATGGTCGCCCCAAAAGGGAATCATCACCTTGCGGAACCCGAACGAACAGCATCAAGTCTGCACTCTGGAACTGGCGAAATTCCTCGAACTCCCGAAAAAGACCCCCACGGCATACACGTTGACGGCCCCCTTTAAACAGCGAACCGTGCCCAAGCTCACGCAAACCTGTACCGCAACGGTTCCGATCCGATTCTCCATGCGCCCCTTCGAGGTTCTGATCTTCGAGATTAGGCCGAAATAGCGGACGCGGACTCGTAACGGCACCCGACAGAAAGGAATGTACTCATGAATAAAGTCAGAATAGGAGTCATCGGTTCAGCAGGGCGCGGCAGTTTGGCCAAACATTGGCACGCCCCCAAGGGACGCTCCATCGTGGCGGGCGCGGCCGATGTTTCCAAGGACGCCTTGAGCTGGTATCGCGAAAATGTCAACAGCAAGGGATATATCACCAGCGACTACAGGAAACTTCTGGATCGAAAGGATATTGATGCCGTCGCGGTCATGAGTCCTGACTTCACTCATGAGCAATATGTCTGCGACGCCTTTGAAGCTGGAAAACATGTGTTCACCGAGAAACCCATGGCGATCACAACCGAAGGGTGCGACCGCATGCTCCGGGCCTGGAAAACCTCTGGAAAGCAGTTCATGATCGGCTTCAACATGCGCTATATGAATATCTTCAGGGTCATGAAGGACGCCCTTGATTCCGGCGCCATCGGAGAAGTGAAGGCCGTATGGGTGCGCCATTTCGTCGGCCCGGGCGGAGGGTGGTACTACCACGACTGGCACGCCAATTCGAAGAACAGCACCGGGCTCCTCCTGCAAAAGGCATCCCACGATATTGACATGATCCACTGGCTGACCGGCCAGTACACCACTCGCGTGGCGGCGACGGGCGGACTGGATTACTACGGAGGCGACAAGCCCAACACCCTGCGCTGCCCGAAATGCAAAGAAAAGGACACTTGCGTCGAGTACCAGTCCCGCGATAACCGGTCTGACAACAAGATGGATATGTGCGTCTTCCGCAAGGAAGTCGATGTCGAAGATAGCAGCATCATGATGATGCAACTCGACGGAGGAATCCGCGCCAGCTACATGCAATGCCATTTCGCCCCGGACTACTGCCGGAACTACACGCTGATCGGCACGGAAGGCCGGATTGAAAACCTGGACGACAGTTCAAAGGTCATTGTGCGGCTTCGTGATCGTTCCAACCGCTGGAAAAACCTGGCGAACTCCGACCTGACCGTGAAACCGGCCACCGGCGGGCACGGGGGTGCCGATCCCCAGATCTGCCGCGACTTCATTGATATGCTTCTTGAGGGAAAACGGCCACTGGCAACACCACTGGCTGGACGCATGAGTGTGGCCACAGGATGCGCGGCGACCAAGTCGCTCCGCAACAACTGGATTCCGGTTGATGTCCCGTCCTTGCCAAAAGACCTTCGATCTAATGTTTATTAACATCACCCGAGCCAGACCGTCAAAATATTCGCGAGGATTTCGCCGCATGGATTCACTGGTGAATTTATTCAGGATCGGATTCGGTCCCTCGTCATCACGCCGAAGTCTCGCGTCGCCTTCGTGCGACCGGAACAACTGCCACCTTTAAGCAAAATTCACGAACCTCGAAAACTCAACCTGAAAATGACCGGACAGATCAGGGAATTGGGTTCATCTCACTTCCCCTCGAAGTGTTCACCGATCTCCTCCAGCGTCCGACCTTTGGTCTCCGGCA
>CAZOZF010000001.1:50482-71908 GCA_964584205.1 uncultured Verrucomicrobiota bacterium | reverse complement strand
ACTTCGTCGGTTACGCTTAGTCCAACCTGCTTAGTCGGGAGGCTCGTTGTAGGACAGGCTTCCCCGCGCCGTAGTCCCGCATCGCGGGCGAAGGAGGGGGAGCCTGTGTCTGCTCCATTACCTGGTGCCTGCCCGCAAGCTCCCTCCTGACGTCGGGAAGCTCGCCCTACATCGGAATAGTCGCCTGCCCATGAACCCACCCGGCCGCCTCATCATCCCGGCTGCTGAACGTACAGTGGCTAAGATCAATGAATATTCCCCACACAAACCCAGAAGCGCCATAAAAATACCTCGTATTCAGGCGGATTTTGCTACAGAATTGTCTCGGTCAAAATATAAATTCCCAAAAGGCATTAACCCTAAAAGGGGGAGAAATTATGACGGATATTCTTGAGGAGCGTAGTCGTCGGAGCCCGGATAAGGACGGGCTTTTTGCCGTCGCGTTCTGGCAGTTGATGGCGTTTTTTGTTTTGATCCTGCTGATCTGGACGAATGAGGTGCTGGATTTGACGGCCTTGTGGTTCGGGGCGCGGGAGAGCGGCATGAACGTCTACCGGGGGTGTGTACTCACCATCGGCGTTATTCTGGTCGGCATTATCACCGTCGGGCACACCTATCTTCAGCAGAAACGGATCATTACCGGATTGCTTACCGTCTGTTCCGGGTGCCGCAAAATCAGGCTGGATGATCACTTATGGGAGCAGCTTGACGACTATGTGTCCGATCATTCCCTCGCCTTGATCAGTCATGGGCTTTGTCCCCACTGTTTTGAGGACATGAAGCGGAAAATTGATGCGATGGAGCCCGCGAAGAAGATCTAAGGTGCCGTTATTCCCATTCGCAGGTAGGGCAGAATTTCCTTTTCCAAGGTGGCGTTGGCCTCGAACAGGGTAAATCCGGTGGCTCCTTCCCGCCTGAGTGCATTGATCTGGTTAATGGTTTCAACCGCATTGAGGCGGCATTCCGATGTGGTGACTCCGATTCCCGGGAACAGTTTTCCGCGCACCCCGGGATGCGCGATTTGCTTGCGGTACCACCCAATGAATTTGGCTGTGTCGGCGGTATAGCTCATCGGGCAGACGAAATCGACAAATCCGAGTCTGAGCCATTCGCCCCAATCCTGTCCGATGGAATCACGAACTCCGGGATAAAGGGGGTAGACCGAGGCGGAAAGCTTGAGCCAGGAAGAGATTCTTTTGAGATCCCGACGCACGTCTGCAACAAATGTCGTGATCTGATTCCGGCGCCATTCCCGATAGGCCGTTGCAAGGGAGCCCGAACGCACATCAGCGGGCCAGCGCTGGGGATGAAGGCCGGTGGCTTTGATGAACCGGCTCCTGCATCCGGAGCAATAGCAGGTCTCCGAAGACTGATACCGGATGTAGTCCAATTGGATGCCGTCCAATGCGGGATACCGGTCAGCGAGCTCATGGAGGGCTGCCAGTTCGAAGGCGCGGTTGGCGGGATGGGAGGGGCATAACCAGCTGAGGGTTTTTCCGGAGGAGGTTACTTGGAGCCGGTTGTCCCGACGATACGGGGCGATGATGGATTCCGGCGCTCCCTCCAGCGACCAGAGAATCACCCAGGCATGGACTTCAATGCCATGGCTGTGTGCGGCAGTAAGACAGGCCTTCAGTTGATCCCCGTAGCGGGCCAGAACGCCTGAGGGGGGAATCAGTTTACTGGGATAATCGGTCGCCCACGGTTTTTGCACATTGGGGAAAATGGCGGTCAGTCCGCTACGGGAAAGGGTCTGGCAGGTGTCGTTCCATTTCCCCGGGGTAAATCCGGTTCCTGAATGGTTCCAGAGTCCTCTGAATTCTCCCCGTTTTGGAGTCTGTGTTCGCGCTATCGCCTCGGTCTGCACGGCCTCAAGGTGTCGAGCTGTGGCGAGAACGCGGGGATAATCGCCCTGTCGGTAGAGTTCCGCCATGACCGGGGTGGTGTGGTGGTTGACGACCTGAGCGGCGGCGACCTTCCAGAGCGTGCGGTCACAGGCGCCTAGAAGACTTACGAGTAATTGCTCTTTCAGAGTGGCATCACTTTCCATGAGAACATGAGACATCCAGAATCCGTGTTGGGATTCTGTCCAGGCGGGTTCCTGTGGGTCGCGTCCCGAGGAGGTTTCCCACCAGGCAATGACCCGTGATCCGGGCGCAACGGGAAAGGCGGGCATGATATTTCGAGAGTTCTGCTCGATCCGATCCGGCGTTCCAGGAGGAGCGTTCTTGATAAAGCGGAAAGCCGTCCGGGTGTCGGCTCCCTGGGTGGACTTGAAGGCGCCCAGCTTCAGTCCCATCAGGGCTGCGAGTTTGGGTTCGGTGCCATAAAAGACAATTAATTTTCCGCCGCTTTCAATGAACCGCCTGAAAGCCTGGAGTTGCGCGGCGTTCGGTTTCGGGTTGTAGGGGAGCAGCACCACCCCGGTATTGATTCCCCGGGCGCGACTGAACTGGTCATCAGTCATCACCTTCAGGGGTATTCCGGCTTCCCGAAGCCAGTCGGCCAGGCGAACGGTAATTTTTTCAGCGTATTCGCGTTCCCGCTCATCAGGCGCCGATGAAGTGGCCTGAAGAATGATTACCGGCCTTGCCTTGGGTGCAAGGATGGCCGGGGTGGGGGCAGGATGATAAGCAGGAATGACCGGCGAAGGAGGGGGTGCGGGCGGCGCGGGCGGTGGGGGGAGGGCGCAGCCTGCCAGGAAAAACAGAACCCCCAGTCCTGAGAGGAGCCGCTTCAGAAGGCAATGGAACAGAGATCGGGTCATTCGGCAGTATTATGTTTCGCAAATGGCCCTGTGCAAGTTTTATTCAATAGTGTTGGAATATCAGGACAATTTATTAACAACACATGAAATTCTTGCCAAAGGGCATATCGGGGGGGCATAATCCCCTCACCTGACAAGTATTTATCACAGGGGATGGAATAACTATGAGTAACGAAGATATGAGCGAGAGTGGTTCAAGTTATCCTCTGAACAAGTTGGATCGGCGTCGGCGCAATCTTTCGCGTCCCAGCCCCAGTGACCGGCGAAAGCACCTTCGATATTTCTGCAATTTCCCCCTGACGATCCGGTATGACTCCCTGTCCGGGAAGACCGAGGCCGTAACGGCCCGGGTGACGGATATCTCCGAGGGTGGCCTGATGTTGGAGGGGCTTGATATTCCCGACGGGGTTTCCGAGGTGATGATCGAGTTCAAGGTTCCACCCGGCGTGATGCCCGAGGAATTTGTGCATGGGGGCTGGGAACTGAAAGCCTCGGTGCGCTTCCGTCATCCTGCGGGCGGAAAAGTCAGTGTCGAATTCGAGGAATCCCTGGGCAAGCGGCTGGCCCGTACCACCTGGATCCGGTTGCGTTGGGGTGGGGTGATCTTTTTCCTGATCGCCATCAGCGCCATTCTCGTGCTGAAGTATGAGAATTTTTATTTCTTCTGGCTGGATATCCCGATCTTCCTCTACAGCCTGTTGGTCGCCTCGTACCTGATCAGCCGGTTTGTCTTTGCCTCCTTTTACAGGAGGCCGAAGCCGCTGGAAACCCTGCCGTCGATCACGGTGGTGGCGCCGGTGTACAATGAGCATGAACATGTGGGGCGAATGATCACCCAGGTCATGGAGTCGGCTTATCCGGCCGAATTGCTGCAGTTTATCGTGGTCAATGACGGCAGTACGGACGGAACCGACAAATCGATTGAGGAGGCCTGCCGGAAGTATCCTGAAGTTGAGGTCATTACCTTCCCGAAATCCATGGGCAAGCGGCATGGCATGTCGGCCGGCGCGGAACGGGCCCGTGGGGAGTTTTTTGTTTTCATTGATTCGGACAGTTTTCTGGATCCGGATGCCCTGAAGAACATCGTCAAACCTTTTGCCGATCCGGAAATTGCTGCGGTGACGGGTCATTGCGATGTGGAGAATGCCTGGACCAATGTGCTGACCCGGATGCAGGCGGTGCGTTACTATGTCGCCTTCAAGATCATGAAGGCGGCGGAAAGCGTGTTCGATTCCGTCACCTGTCTATCGGGTCCATTGGCGGCCTATCGCCGGGATGTGTTCATGGCGGTGCGCGAGGAATGGCTCAACCAGACCTTTTTCGGGAAGCCCGCGACCTTTGGCGATGACCGGAGTCTCACCAATTCCCTGCTCGAGCGGGGTTATAAGGTGGTGTATGAGGATGATTCGCGGACGACCACGATCGTGCCGGACGATCACCGGACTTTCCTGCGCCAGCAGATGCGGTGGAAGCGCTCCTGGTTCCGGGAGACGCTGCGCGGGATGGGGTTCATGTGGAAACGGCCGCCTCTGATGTCCATTTCCTTCTATCTGGGGTTCATTCTTCCCTTACTGGGTCCGGCGGTGGTGGTGCGCGCATTGCTGTATGTGCCCATGACCCAGCATCGATCGCCGCTTATTTACATCATGGGGGTATTCCTCATGAGTTGTCTGTTGAGTTGTGCCTATCTGTTCCTGAAGCGGTCCCGATTGTGGTTTTACGGGATTGTCTTCTGTTTCTATTACATGTTCGTGCTCATCTGGCAATTGCCGTGGGCGATCCTGACATTTTCCAGAACCTTATGGGGAACCCGGAGTTAACCAATGAAAAAGCTTTTCAATGGGTTGCAGTGGGTGGTGTTACTGGGCGTGGTTGCCGGAATTATCTGGCTTATATTCAAGCCGTCGCCTCCCGTCGTGTATGCGCCTCAAACCTGGTCGAACTGGGACGGGTTCATGGTGCTTTCCTATGCGGGAGTGACGCGTGATGACAGTGTTATCTATCCTTCCTCCGAAACGCTGATCTCGCACATTGAGGTGTTACAGAGTGTGGGATACAACACGATCACCCCGGAGGATGCCCTGGCGTTTCTGGAGGGACGTTTTCCGCTTCCTGACAAGGCGCTCCTGATCTTGTTTGAGGGAGCCCGGAAGGAAACCTTTATTCGCGCCCATCCGACGTTGCGCCGGCTCGGGATGAGGGCCACCCTCTGTGTGCCAACGGCTTCGGTTGAGAGCTGGGACGAGTCGCGTCTGAAGGAGCGGGATATCCGGAAGATTGCCCTGATGCCGCAATGGAATCTGGCGTCCATGGGGCGTGAAGCGGTCGAGCCGATACAGGTTTCGGAAGCCGGGGCGACGGATCATTTCTTGAGTGTCAGGAAGTGGTTGCCCAAGCTGAAGCGACTTGAGAATGATGAGGAGTTCAGTCAGCGGATTGCGGGCGACTACCGGGCTTCCCGCGAGCTGCTTGAAAAACTGAACGGCTCCCCCGTGGTCGCCTATGTGTATCCCTTTTCGGATGACGGACGTCGTGTTGGTGCGGATCCCCTGGCGGGTCCGTTGAACGCCGTCAATGTGGCATCATGTTATCGCATGGCTTTTGTTTCCGCTTCCAATCCCTACAATCCGCCGGGGCGTAATCCCTATTTTCTGTCACGTCTTCGCGTCGGTGGCGATTGGTCGGCCGCGCAGGTGCTGACCCGGTTGCAGCATGCCCGGCCGTTGGTGGTTTTGAGCGCGGGAATTGAAAGTGAAGAACACTGGTCGTTCATGAATGGAGCGAGGGTGATGGGGCAAACGTTGCGATTGGATTCCGGGGATGCGGCCTGGATCCGGGGAAGTGAGCTCTGGACGGATGCCGAAGTCTCGCTGGTGCTTAACCGGGTCCCGGGAACGGTGGCGATCCTCTATGCGCGGTTCATCGATCCCGCCAATTGTCTGAGGCTCTCCGTGGATGAAAAAACGATCCGATTACAGGAGTCCAAGGGCGGCGGGGCGGTTACCCTGGCTGTGGCTCCTGCGCCACTGGGGGAGGCGCTCAGGGTGGTGTGGCGGGTCAAGGGCGTAAGAGCCTGGGTGAGTGTGAATGGTCTTCCGGTATTGGGGCCGGTTCCGCTTGCGAGGCCGCCGCTTTCCGGGATTATTGGTTTTGAAAGCAATCGGGGGCAGCTTTCCCTTTCCGAATTGTCCGTGTCTCCAATCCTGCGACAGGGGGTGGTGGCGGAGTCCTGGGGAACGATTCCAGACGACCAGCGTGCCCCGATTACGGAATTTATTACCCCGTTCCCGCCGGCCGGACAGGAGCTTTCGGCACAGCAGGGATTGGATTATATTCAGGCGGTGTCGGAAGGCGCAACCATCTGGCCCATTCTCGCGCCCGGAACAAAGGATTCGTCAGTTGAATCGATGACGGCGATGCTGGCGGCAAAAGACCTGAAGTCCTTCATCAAGGGGTTTGTTTTGGAGGCCTCGCAAGGCGAGTTGGCTGACCCGTTGCGGCGTCACGGATTCAAGGTGATGCACCGGGTCAGGATGGGTGAGTCCGCGCCCCTGGCGGCTACAAACCAGACGGATTTTGTTTGGCTGGAAGAAGGGGGAGCAAGCGGAGTATCGTCTGCAAAAGCGTTTTTGCATAAGCATTCTCCTTCCCAGTTGATGGTTCAGGATGAAGTCGTCATGACCCGTTTTCCGGGTGTTGGCAAGATCGCGGAGTGGAAGATGCCGGGAGGAAAACAGCCATGAACAAGATTTGGATGAGTGTGGGATTGGGGGCGATTCTGGTATGCCCGTGCGATGGGGCAGATCGTGATGAACGATCTGTGGTGAAGCTTGTCCAGGAAGGCCGTGCGGCGCTGGCTGCGGGCGACAAGACGACGGCTCGTGCGCGGGCTGATGCCGCTGTGGCGCGGGACTCCGGATATGCCGAGGCGTGGAAACTCATGGCTACGCTGCGCCTTCAGGCGGGCGAGACCAATGCGGCCGCCCAGGCGTTCCGTACGGCGCTTCTGATTGCCCCGCGTGATTCCGGCTCCAACCGGGAGCTGGCCTGGCTGATGTGGGAGAAGGACTTGAACCAGGCGCTGGTCAGCCTGGATGTGGTGATTCAAACGGGTTCCCCGGATCGGGATGCCCTGATCCGCAGGGTTGTGAGTTTATTGGCGGAAACCGGACAGGATGCCCGCGCGCTGGAATGCTTTGAAAAATGGAAGCCGTCCTTCACCCGGGGTGAGCTGGGCATCATGTTGTTTTCCAATGGACGACTCGTCGCCGCTACGCCCTTCCTGGATGCCGCCTGGCAGGCTGATGAAAACCGCCCGGCCATCGCGTTATATCTTGCTGTCCTGGAGAGTCGAAAGGGGAAGCCTGAACGGGTCACTCCCTACCTGAAGGTGTTTTTTGAAAGGGGATCCGGACCCCTGACTCCCGTCCAGGCGGGGTTGCTGTGGGACAGTGTGTTGGGCGCGAAGAATGATAAGGTCTTGAAGCCGCTTTGGGGTCGCATTGCAACGTCTTACCCGATTGAGCCGGGGACGCGGGCTGATCTGGCGAAACGGTTTGAGGGGGCGGCGGTTAAAATGTTGCGGCGGGGTGATGATGAAACCGCGCATGAATTCTACCGGCAGGCCTTGGCGTTGGATTCGAAGCGGATCTCGTTACAGGACTGGATCATGGTGGAGGAGCGGGTGTACGGAACCGGAAACCTGATGATCGCAAAGTCGCGCGCCTGTGCCGCCTCCGGTGATGAGGCGGGGGCACTGCGAATGGCCCTCATGGCGGTCACCAACGATGTTGCCGATGCGGAAGCCTGGAAACAGGCGGGCGTTGTGTATTCCCGCATGCAGAACTTCGCCGAATCCCGTACGGCCCTTGAAAAGTCGGTTTCGCTCAAGACCAATGATGCAGTCGTCTTTCAGGAGTTGGGGTGGACGCTGTGGTCGCTGAGTGAGCGGACGGGTGCCTGTGAGGCGTGGGATAAAGCCCTCGTACTCGGAGTTAAGGAGCAGGATCGGTTTGTGATTCAGGTGCTCGGGCGCATGACGGAGGATGGCCAGAAGGAGCTGGCGCTTGAACGGCAGGCGCGCTGGTTGTCCGGGACGCCGGTTCTTTCGACAGGACTGGAATTTTTCAAGATGGGCCGCATGAAGGCGGCGGAACCTTTTCTGGCGCGGGCCTGGGCTGATGGGGGCGACCATGCTGTAACGGGACTTGTCCTGGCGCGGGTTCGAGCGGTGAATGGGGCCTATGCCGGAACGGCGGATTACCTGATGCCTTATATCGCCTCCTGCCTCGCCACAGCGGCTCCTTCCGATGTGGTCGCGGTGCTGGATACTCTTCGCTTATGCGCGGGGATGACTGGCGCGGGGGAGGTTCTGAGTGCTGCGGAAAACGCCTTGCAGAGCCGGAAGGATCAGGCGGCGGCGGTTACGGATGTCTATGTTGTTTTTGCCCGTGGCGATTTGGATCGCGCCAAACTTTCGTCGGCAATGGTGTTTTACGAAAAAGCGCTGGGCCGCGATCCTGATCGCCTGGTCTGGCCCATCGCCTGGAACCTCGCCAACCGGATGAAGGATGTGCCGCGCGGCATGGCTCTGCTCAAAATCATTCAGGAACGCGCCACGGTGCCTGCCGTACGGGCCGGTGTGGCCGGGAAATTGGCTGAGCTTCGCGGGGATTGGGCGGCGGCCCGGACGGGGTATTCTGCCAGTCTGAAGGGGGTGCCCGACCAACCGGAAATTCATAGTGATCTTTTCAATGTCAGCCTCAAACTCGGCGATCTCGATCAGGCCCGGCGGGAAGCCGACTGGATGGAGGCCCGGGTCAATGAGGGACAAATTCGGTTTCGGGATATCCTGGCCATGATGTGGGCTGAACTGGGGGAGGATGCGAAGGCGCTGGAGGTGTGGCAGTTCCTGCACCTGGCGATGCCGAATGTTTCTTTCTATGGTACGGAAATGGCGATGGCGCAGTACCGAACGGGCCGGGGCTCAGAAGCCGTGGATACCTTAAAGGATCTGATCCGGCAAAGTCCTTCGCCGCTGGCTTACGAATTGCTGGCTCAAATTCTCGCGACGCTCGCTCGCCCGGCGGAGGCCGTGGAGTGGTCCCGGCAGGGATTGGCGGTTTATTCTTCCCCGGCTTTGCGTCGTAGCCTGGCTGAAAACCTGGAAGCGATCGAGGGGGTGGGAATCGCAACCTCCACGGTCGCGGCCGCGACGGCCAGTCTGGCTGATGAACCCGGATCCGCTCCCCTGTCTTTGCTGAGGGGGCGCGCCCTGGTTTCCTCAGGACGAGTCAAGGATGCGGTGGCGATGCATGAGGTGCTGTTGCAGCGCAACCCGGACTTTGCACCCGGACTGGTGTTTCTCAGGGATCAGGAAATTGTCATGGAGCGTCCCCGCCGTGCGCTTCCCTATGCCGAACGGTTGAAGGAAGCACGCCCCTGGGATGACATGGCCGTGCGGCGTTATGCCATGAACCTGGCCGAGGCGGATGGGTTCTCCCGGGCGATCCGGATTCTGGAGCCGCTGGCCGGCCAGAATGAAAAAAAGGTAACGGCGACTCTTCTCTATAATGCCCCCACGCCTTTTGACTATGCCGGAATGAACACGGCGAGCCAGATGGTGTCCCATGTGGCCGCGCTGGCGAAAGCCGGGTTTGTTTTCGTGAACACCCTTTCCCCGGACTCGTCCCGCGAAAAAGGGGTTATGATGATTCTGATGGATCCCGATCGCGCTGTGGTTGAGACATTGGATGAGGCCCTTCAAGCCAATGGGGGATGCGCGGTCATGATGGTGAGTCCGGACGCTCTGCGTCAGTCGCTTCCCCGAAAACTTCCGCCGGCACGCCTGGCCGAATTGAAGCGGAGCGGACGATGGCAGGTCGGGGTTACGCTTCCTGATTCGGGAGGGGTCAAGGTGAGGGCGGATGGCATCAAGGGAAGCCCTCTGACACATCGGATTATTTCGGGCGAGACTTTTGAGTCGCCGGCGGCGATGACAAATCGCATTGGAGAAACACTCTCCCTGGCGGCCAATGCCATTCCGGTGGGTGAGCCCCGCTGGTTTTATTATCCCGGAGGCGACTACGGACAACTCTCGCTGGATACGGATCCAACGGCCCTTATGGTGTTGTCCAATCAGGTGGGACGCGTGTTTGACGCCGCGTTCTGCCGGGATGATAACGGCTTCAGTTCGGTCCGGGCTGACCGGCTTCGCTTGCCTGCCAAGGCGGTTCCGGCCTCGTGGGATTCCGTCGCCCTGATGGATCATCTCAAAAAGGGGAATTCGGTTGTCCGGGCGCGGCTTGAACTCGCCAAGTTATTTTATTGGCATGGACAGAGCGAGGCGGCCACCTATTGGTTCGGGAAGGCTGGCGACGCCGGGGCCGATCCCTTCGAGATCACGTTCAATAAGGCCGCCAATGCGGCGATGGCGGGCGATCTTCCTGTGGCGCTCAAGCAGGCGCGTCAAGCGATTACAATGGCACCCTCGGATGATGCCCGCCCCGCCCGGCTTCTCGAGAAGGCCCTCGATATGCGGCGTCCCACGGCTTCGCTTCAGGGTACGGCCTGGCGGGACAATGAGGACCGGAGCTATTGGGATGTCCGGGGCGAGGCGGAAGGGCCTGTTCGCGATTGGCTTCGATGGAGTGCGGGGATAAGCCGCCATCACTGGGAAAGGACCGGACTCGGGAGCGAGGAGGGGTCGCGGACGGATCTTGGATTCCTGGCCTACATTGCACCGGAAGTCTGGGTGCAGGCCGGATTGCAGGAATGGCTGATGGATTCCCTTCCTGATGTGGATGGCTGGCAGGCTCGCCTGCATGTTCCCAACCACTGGTTGCGGGGCAATATTGAAGTGACGAGTGAGCGGGAAATGATGGAGACCGTTGAGGCGCTTCGCAAGGGCATAACCGCCCATCGCGAGGGGGTTGAAACCTATTCGCGGATCTATGATTTCTGGGATTGTTTCCTGAGTGGAGCGATTACGGAGCGTAGCGACGGCAATTCCACCTGGTGGGTGAACGGGCGGCTCATTCGCCGCTTAAAGGAAACCCCCTATCTCGGAGTCGGGTATGCCGGCCGGTTTGCAGACAGCACGGATACGGCTCCCGAATATTGGTCTCCTGAAGAACTGCAACAGCATCAGGCGTATGCCGCCTGGCAGGGAACCGGAGTCAAGTGGAATGGACAACTGAGCGGACAGGCGGGTTATGCCAAGGAACGGGATACGGATTGGCGGTTTGTCTGGGGTGCCCGGGCGGTGGCGATTTACAAGTTCACCACGCGCTTGAGCGCGGGGGGCGATGTAACCTATCAGGGCGGGCCGATCTATGACCGCACAACCGTCGACGCCTTCCTTAATCTCCGCTGGTAAGGAATGATTGTTTTACGGAACGGGCTTCGATTTTCCTGACGCCACCTCGTGAAGGGTATAGAAGTTCACCTTCTGCGAGGCGTATTTCACAAATGCCCGGAAATCCGAAAGGCGTGTGCTGTAGGCTTCCCCAATCATAAAGGTAGCGCCAGGTTTGGTGTTGATTGTTAAATTCGGACGATCCACCCGGATGACGTTCCCGTCTGTTTTTTGAATGTGGAAATAGTCCGGCGGTATCGGGCGTCGCGAGATGTCCGGAATCAAAACCCAATCGGAACCCTCGGGGAGCGTGACGGGGAGTTCTGCCCTTAGTGTTGTGGCGGATACGGCTGAAACGGTTCCGGTGACAAAACTGCTGTCGGGTAGAATGCGATGCCCGTACAGGAGGAGGAGGGAGTCTTTTTGAGCGGCTAGGTCGATCCACTTCATCAGCAACTCAAGTGGAACATAATGAGCCATGTCAATGGCGGTGCCAGGGATGGATTTGTCGAGGGCGATGGATTGTGTCAGGGCGAGGTTCTCGGTGCGACGATAGGTTTCAATCAGGGGTTGGACGGCCTTTGAAAGTTCAGGGGTGTAAGCGTTGAACGGGAAAACCATTGAGCGAATCTCCAGTCCGAGAGCCCGCAGTTCGGTAATGGACTGGATGAGTTCCTTCTCTATCCAAGCGGGAAGTCCATTTTTTTTGACATAAGCCGGTGCATTCAGGTGGTGCCAGGTGTGGGTTCCGATTTCCCACTGGTAGGTGTTTTGAAGGGCGAGTAGGTCCTTCTGGGTAATGCGCCCGCTCCGGAGATTCTGATTGTTGACAAAGCCGGTGGCTTTACCATCAACCGCCTGGAGTTCGGGAGCAATCACCGTCGCCCAACTCGTCCAACCATCATCAAACTGGAGGACAAGGCCTCCCTGTTTGCCCGCGAAGGTGTTGGTATCGATCAGTCCCAGAACGGCCACCATGATGAGTGCAATGCGTGTCATCGGGCTCTCCTTATTTCATTACCTTCAGGAAGGGTAGCACATCCCGTTCGACGCCGGAAGTAAACTCAAAGAGGACATAGCCGGAGAAGCCCGCGCGCTGGACCAGGAGAGCCTGTGCCACCGCCTGATCCGCAGAGAGGCGCGACAGGGAAGAGGAGACGCCGAGTCCGGGGATGATCCGGCTTGCGGATGGAAGCCCGGACTGGAATTTCAAGGTGGCGGCAAAAGTCTTGAGATCGGAGGTGTAGATCATCGGGCAGGCAAAATCCAGCGAGCCGGCGTCAAGCCAGGCGGGCCAGTCCTGTCCGACTGAAAAAAAGCAGGAAGGCGTGGCCCCGTAGACGGCGGCCGAGACCGTGATGCCCGGATTAACGGCCTTGACCGCGTCCCGGGCCGCTTTGACGCAGGCCGTGATTTGTCCGGCACGCCATTTCTGATAGACCCCAGTGAGAGCTCCGCTACGGGCCAGGGCGGGCCAGGGCTCCACAACATGGCCGATGCCCTGTTCAAACTGTTCCCGACAGCCTTTGCAGAAACAGGCTGAACTGTTTTTGTAGCGGATGTAATCCAGATGGACTCCGCTGAAGTTTCCGCTCCGGGCAAGCGCGGCGGCGGTTTCGGCAAGGAGCAGGCGATTTGCCGGATGCGAAGGACACAGCCACGGCAATACCATTCCGGTGTCTGAAACCTGAAGCCGGTTTCCGGCTTGAAGGCGGCTCAATTGTTCCCCGGTTGCGGTTTCAAGGTTCAGGCAGGAAAGCCAGGCATGAAGGGTGACCGGGCGAGCGGATATTCCGAGGGTGATTGAGGGTGGGAAAAGATCACGAAATTCACGCAGGGTCAGTGAATTGCCGACATGAATGAACGCGGTGTTAATCCGGTTGCTGGCCAGCGAGGCTTCAATGGCCGGCCAGGAAGCAGGGCCCGTAAGGTCGCTGTCATTCAGCCAGATGCCGCGGATTTTTGCCGGGGGCGCCTGGACCGGAAGGGAGGCATAGCGTCGTGTCAGGTCGGCCAGAAAGGCTTTCGCTTGAAAAGAAGCTTCCGGGCCTTCTTTTTTTGAAGCGGGACGGATGAGTGTGCCGGCTGAATTCAGGGTCTTTTCCGCCGCCTGAAGACTGGTGTAATCACCAAAGGGTCGTGTTGGAGAGAGCAGTTTTGTAGTGGCTTTTTGCCAGGCATCGGGAATGACAGTGGCGAGCATGGCCAGGAGCATTTGCTTTTTATCCTCATCATTGCCGGGTTGAAGGATGTGGCTCATCCAGAAACCGGCCGGACTTTTTACCCAGGCCGCTTCAGCAGTGGGTTGACCTCGGTGGTCGAGCCATCTGGCGATAATTCTGGCGGCGCCGGAGTCCGGAACGGCTGGTACGAGATGGTCTGATGACTGGTGAACGAGTTCCGGAAGACCAGGGAGGGCGGACTGATCGAACACAAAGCCCTTCCATGATTGACGGGGTTCAGCCCGGCGGTATGGAGTGAGTTTGACCTGCATCAGGGATGCCAGATCAGGATCCATTCCATAGAAAACCAACAGGATTCCCCCGGAGCGGATCACGGATTGAAAAGCTTTCAGTTCCAGACGTGTGGGGGCTGGATTGTAGGGAAGAATAACGGCCCGCGCGCCCCAGAGTCGCCACGGAGAAACCTCGTCATCGGTCAGAAATTTATGAGGGAGCCCTACTTCATCCAACCAGGCTCCGGTCTGGGTTGCCAGCGAGTTGGCGAGGACTCGCTCATGGCTGTCCTTGATCGAGGTTGTTCCCCTGACAATTACAATGTGGCGGGCATCAAAGTCAAACCACCCTGCCCAGCAGACTCCCGAGAGGCTGAACAGGATCAGCGTGCTTATCCAGAGTGTCGGTTTCGGGCTCATTCTCCGATTCCCAGATTCGGATCGGTATCCATGTCAAGCGCCTGGTCGAGCGACTGGCGGCCTGCCCACTTGTGGAACGCGACGCCGGCAATCATGGCGGCATTGTCGGTGCAATACTGGGGGGCGGCGAGAATCAGGCGGAGCCGTCGTTTTTCGACCATGGCGGCCATCGTTTCGCGGAGGCGTTTGTTGAGTGATACGCCGCCCACGACGGCGAACACTTTTGCGGATTCCGACACATGCGAGGCCCGTTGCGTCAGGGTATCTACAATGGCTTCCTGGTAACTGGCGGCCAGGTTGTTGACATCGGCCTCCGATCCGCTGCCCAGGGGATGAGCCTTGATGTGGTAGAGAAGCGCGGTTTTGAGGCCGCTGAAGCTGACGCAATTCCGGGGAATGAGGCCCGGCATTCGAGCCTGCAATTTCCGGACAAAGCCGCGTGGGAAGGTGACGTATTCGGGGTTTCCGGATCGTGCGGCCTTGTCGATGGCGGGGCCGCCGGGGTAGCCCAGGCCGAGTAGGTTGGCGCCCTTGTCAAAGGCCTCCCCGGCGGCATCGTCGATCGTGCGGCCGAGCAGGGTATAGTTTCCAATGTCGTTGACCTGAATGAAGCAGGTATGTCCCCCCGAGACGATGAGGGCCAGGAAGGGGCACAGCGAGGCAGGCGGCATATCGGGATGATCCAGGAATATGGAATAGATGTGACCTTCCAGATGGTTGATCCCGATCAGGGGTTTGTTGAGTCGGATGGCGAGACCCTTGGCTCCGGCCAGTCCCACGAGAAGGGAACTTGCCAGGCCGGGGCCCCGGGTGACGGCAATGGCGTCCAGTCCGTCCCATCCGACGCCCGAGGCGGTCACGGCTTCGGTGATGACTTCAGGGAGGTGTTCGACATGTTGGCGCGAGGCGATTTCGGGAACCACGCCGCCGTAGGGGCGGTGATGGGCAATCTGGGTATAGACGATAGTGGAGAGAACCGTATGACCGTCCCGGACAACGGCGGCGGCAGTTTCATCGCAGGAGGTCTCAATGCCGAGGATATTCATTTTTTGCTTTGGAAAATCAGGATGCCCTTGAGTAAATCCAGGGCCCGATCCAGTTGACGATCCGTGACGGTGTTCAGATCGGCGGGTTTGTTTTTGGGATCAAGGATGCCCGGGGTTTCGAGGTCGGCTCGTTTCATAAGAACTTTCTGCCATTCTTCGGGCGAAACCGGTACGGCGATATCCGGCTCGATTCCTTTTTCGTGGATACATTGGCCGTTGGGGGTGTAGTAGCGGGCCGTGGTGATGCGGGCTGCAGTCCCGTCCTCCACCGGCATGACATTCTGGACCGAGCCTTTTCCGAAAGTGGTCTCACCGACCAGGATGGCCCGCTTGTTATCATGCAGGGCGCCGGAGACGATTTCTGCGGCACTGGCCGAGCCGCCATTGATCAGGACGGCGAGGGGAAGGTCGGTGTAGTGGATGGCGCCCCCTGCGGTGGCCTGTAATTGCCGGGGTGAAGCGCCCCGGCCGCGGGTGGAAACAATGAGGGTGCCCTTGGGAAGAAACTTTTCACTGACCTGGATGGAAGAGGTGAGCAGTCCGCCCGGATTATTCCGCAGATCGAGCACCAGTCCCTTCATGCCTTTTGCCATGAGTTTTTCAAGCGCCTCCTGCAGGGCCGGGCCGGTGGGGTCGCTGAACTCGGTAATCCGGATATAGCCGATTGAGGCGTCCAGCATGCGGGTTCCTTTGATGCTGGAAATTTTGATCTCCTCCCGTGTGAGGGTGTGGGTCTTGAATTCCGTGCCCCTCAGGATTTTGATCGTGACCGGGGTACCGGGATTTCCCCGCAACCGGGAGACGACGTCCCGCATGTCCATCCGTTCAGTTTTATTGGTGTTGATTTCGATAATCTTGTCGCCGGATACTATGCCGGCGCGAAAGGCGGGGGTATCCTCCATGGGGGCGATGACGGTCAGGGCACTATCCTTGAAGCCGAGCTGGATGCCGATCCCGCCGAATTTTCCGCGTGTTTCTTCCTTGAGTTCCTGATAGGCGGCTGGTTCCAGGTATTGGCTGAAGGGATCCAACGACTGAAGCATCCCTTTGAGGGCGGAGGAGACGAGGTTTGAATAACTGACCTTGTTTTCATCCACATAGTTCTGCCGGATCAGCAACATAGTTTTGGTGAGGATCCGGATTTGCTTGTAGGCCTCATCCTCACCCGCCTGTGCGGCGGGCGGGGCGGGCGGGGGACTCGAGGGAATCGAGTGACATCCGGCGACACACGCCAGGACCGTTGCGAGCAGGACGAAAGGGGCTGTTTTCATAGAGGACACAGTATGAAATCCCTCCGCGCGCGGCTCAAGCCCAATTTGCAGTTATCCCTTCGCTTGAAGCGATGTGATGAGGGTCCGGGCCAGGCTCTGGCGGAGCGCCTCCAGGGAGGAACTCATGGCCAGGGTTCGTGGATTCCAAACCAGGCAGAGGGGCAGGTCTTTCCGGAGGATGCCGCCAAGGCTGATGTCGAAGACTTTTTTGGAATCGAACTGGGATCGGGCCAGTTCAGGGAGCGGACCCGCAGCCAGGTTATTCGCAATCACGGCGGCGAGCTGAATCGCGGTATTGCACTCATAGCGAAGATCAGGCTTCTTGTTTTTTTTGAAACACGCGTTTTCAATATCCTGCCGTGTTCTGGAGCCGTCTTCCAGAAGAGCCAGGGGCAGGGTTGTAATCGCCTCAAAGGCGGACAGAGGTGCCCCGGGCATCAGGGAAACGGGGATGAACAGTCTGTTCTCCAGGGTTCCCAGTTTTACGTGTTTAAGCCTGCCGGGCTCCTGGATGCCCCGTACAATCCCGAAATCAAGCCGCTGATCCAGAAGGCGTTCCCGGATTTCTTCCGAGTGAAGCGTGGAAAAACACCAGCGAACGCCGCCGGAGGGGATGTCCACCTTGGTCAGGGTGGGGGCGAGGAGCCAGTTGTGGGTGCTTTCGCCGGCTCCGATCCTGACGGTGAACGCCCTGTCATGGGCTTCCTCTGAAAATCGCGACAAGGCCAGCAGATGTTCCCGCATAAGGGCGGCCAGGCGGGCTCCCGCCGGGGTGAGTTTCAAGGTCCGGCCCCGCTTTTCGGTTAACTTCCGACCGAAACTGATTTCCAGATCCTTCAACTGGTGACTGAACTGGCTTTGCCGCGCCAGGTCATCCTGCCCTGCGGCGGCGGCAATACTTCCCCTGTCGGCCACCTGGACCAGGGTTTGGAGCCGGTTCATGGATACTCCCTTTTGAAACAGCAGTTCGTTTTGCATGCAGCCTCCTTGCGGAATTGATATATGACTACAAAATCAGCATATATGAGATAATGCTGATACTCTTATAATGGCAAAAGGAGGATGCTGTCAAGTGACGGGAGAGCTTGGAGTGCTGGAAACGGTACGAGTTCTTTCAAAACGAAAAATCTGAGGAAAGGGTGTTGGGACGATGAAAACCTGTGGAATGATGAAGCTATGGAGTGGGATCGTGGTCGTCGCATTGGCCGGGTCTGTCTGTATGGCGGATGATCATGGGTGGGGGCGTGGCAGTTATCGTGGGGACAGGGGCGGGTGCCGTGATGACGGACGGCGTAGTTATCATGGGTATTATGATGGCGGGCGGCATTACGGGTATTCCCGGAATCCCCGCACTGAGCTGGTTTTCGGTCTGGCGGGAATCGGGATCGCTGCGGCGGTGATTTCCTCAATGAGCCGGGCCGAGACGGTGGTGGTGTCGCAGCCGGTGACTGTCCAGTCGGAACCGCCCCGGGTTGTGTATGTGCAGCAGCCTGTGGTGGTTCAGCAACCTGCGCTGGTGACGATCAACATCCAGAATTCAAATGGGTCATTTTCTCCTGTGACGCTGCGTTCCGTGGGGTCGCAGTGGGTTGGGCCCAGGGGGGAATACTATGATTCACTGCCTGCCGTGGGTCAGTTGCGTCAGGGGTATGGATTCTGAGCAGTGATAGGTGTCTCTTTCCTTTCTTTCCGTGGCGTGGTAAAGAGACACCATGTTCAAAGCCGTTGATAAGTGGTTCCCGGGATATCTCCGTTCTCTATTGGCCCGCCGTGGTTTCGGTGCCGGTACCCGTCACCTGATCGTCTGCGTGTGCGACCACTTTGAGCCCTTCCGCGATGGTACCGGTCTGGCGGCCGCCCGTCAGACGGTCAGTGACTGGCTTGCGGCGTATCCCGGATCGGTCGTTGCTTTTCGCGATGCGGACGGACAGCCTCCGCGTCATACCTTTTTCTATCCCCAGGAGGAGTATGATGCCGCCATTCTCGACTCCCTCGCCGTGTTCTGCCGCCGGGGCTATGGTGAAGTCGAAATCCACCTCCACCACCGGCACGATACCGCTGACGGGTTTCGGGAAAAGCTGGTGACCTTCAGGGATTTGCTGCATGAAAAGCACGGCTTGCTGGGGGAGGAGAGAAAGGGTTCAGGGTTCAGGGCTCGCTACGCCTTTATCCATGGCAACTGGTCATTGTGCAACTCGCGGCCGGATGGAGACTGGTGCGGGGTGAATGAGGAACTCGGGATTCTTGCGGAAACAGGATGCTTTGCTGATTTCACATTCCCCTCCGCCCCGTCGCCAACGCAACCGAAGATGGTGAATGCGATCTACTATGCAAAAGATGTGCCCGGTCAACCGCGCGGGGCAGATAGGGGGGAAAGAGTAGGGTTCAGGGTTCAGGGGGAAGAAATTCGAGGTCCAGCGTCCAGAGGCATCCTGAACCCTGAACCCTGTATCCCATCCGAATCTCCCCTCCTCCTCATTACAGGTCCCTTGGCGCTCAACTGGCGGCGCCGCAAATGGGGGATTTTTCCGCGACTTGAAAATGCCGATATTTCAGGGACGAATCCGCCGACAGCCGACCGGGTCCGGTTGTGGGCGAGGCAGCAAATCGGGGTGAAAGGCCGACCGGACTGGGTATTTGTCAAACTTCACACGCATGGCTGCGTCCCTGAAAATTCCCGGGTATTGTTGGGCTCCCCGATGCAGGCCATGCATGACACCCTGCAGCGAGAATTTAATGACGGACAGCGCTGGCAGCTTCATTATGTGACCGCCCGAGAAATGCACAACCTGGTGAAGGCCGCCGAGGCGAATCTCCCCGGTCTTCCCAACCAATACCGGAACACCCCCATCTTCTCCCCCACCCTTAACCCCTTGACCCCTTAACCCCTTAACCCCTTAACCCCTTCTTAAAAGGCGTGGCAGTTCTTGATGATCACGCCGCCGGATTTTTCGTCATGTTCCAGTTCCAGAACGCCGCTGGCGGCGGCCTCATCCAGAAGCTGGCTGAAGGTCCGGAAGCCATAGTAGGATTCGTTGAATCCCGGGTTCTGGCGTTTGAGCGTCTGCTTGATCATGGAGCCCCAGATCTTGTCGCCTTCACCCCGTTCCTGGACCAATGCCTCGACGGTTGAGACGATCAGTTCGAACGCCTCCTTTTTCTTATCGCCGGGCGGAGGCAGCGGGGGCGGTGGCGGGTTTGCAGGGCGCACGGGTTTCCGCCCACCAGGCAGGCTGGGGCGTGGGGGAGGCGGCAGACGGGGCGCCTGGCGCCGGACCAGGTCGTCGTAATAAATAAACTCGTCGCAGTTGGCGATCAGGAGATCCGAAGTTGAATTCTTGACACCCACTCCGATCACGATCTTATTGTTTTCGCGGAGTTTGCTGACCAGTGGCGAGAAATCCGAGTCGCCGCTGATGATGACAAAGGTGTCCACATGGGACTTTGTGTAGCATAGGTCAAGTGCGTCCACGACCATGCGGATATCTGCCGAGTTCTTGCCCGACTGCCGAACATGCGGGATTTCGATGAGTTCGAAAGACGCCTCATGCATGGTTGCCTTGAACTCCTTGTAGCGGCCCCAGTCGCAATAGGCCTTTTTGACGACGATGTTCCCCTTGAGCAAGAGTCGCTCGATCACCTTGCTGATATCGAATTGGGCATAGTTGGCATCGCGAACGCCCAAGGCGACATTCTCGAAATCGCAGAACAGGGCCATATTTTTGGTTTCGGACTGATGGGTCATCGGGGTGCTCCTTTTTCAAATCTGGGGACAGGACGGTGGCAGTAGGGGGTCTTGCCGTTTCGCAGGTAATAATCACGGTGATAGACTTCGCCCGGCCAGAAGGCGACGGCGGGGGTGAGGCGGGTAACGACTTTCCAGCCCTTGCTCTTAAGTTCCCCGATCAGCTTTTCAGCCGTTTGCTTTTGTTCAGGTGTCAGATAAAAGATTTCCGAACGGTATTGATCGCCGACATCCGGGCCCTGGCGGTTGAGTTCGGTGGGGTCATGCGTCTCAAAAAAGAGGCGAGCCATTTTTTCGAATGAAGTCCGGCGCGGATCATATACCACCTCGACGACTTCCGCATGGCCGCTTCCGTGGGCGCAGACCTGCTGATAGGTGGGTTTGATGGTTTTTCCGCCCGTGTAGCCCACCATGGTGCGGAGCACCCCGGGTGCCTGCTGCAGGTAATATTCCACGCCCCAGAAGCAGCCACCGGCAAAGATCGCCCGCTCAAAGTTCTTGGCGAGATCCGCCTGCGGGACAAAGTCCATCGAGATCGAATTCACGCAGTGGCGGGTGTCGCGTGCGGTCATCTTCTCGCCGGTGAAGACATGGCCCAGATGGGCGTTGCAGTTTGCGCACTCGATCTCGATGCGCCGACCATCCGGGTCGGGGAGTCGCTTGACCGCTCCCGGGATTTCGGCATCGAAACTGGGCCAGCCGCATTTCGAGTCAAACTTGTCTTCCGACCGGTAGAGAGCCGCGCCGCATCGCCTGCAGGTGTAGAGGCCGGCGTCATGGAACTTTTCAAACCGTCCCGAGAAGGGGGCTTCGGTTCCCTTGTGAACAATAACCTGTTCTTCCTTCGGGGTCAGTTTTCGCCATTCGTTCATTGTCGCCTCCTTTTGGGGCAGGGTGAAGCCGGTTTGAGCCAGCGAAATGAGAGCGAGCATGAAAGTCAGAACCTTGCGATTCACATCCACCTCCTTGATAATTAATAGAATTATCCTTCACTCGAGAGGCGCTGTCGAGCTAATCCGAGCCTCATCAGCGGCTTCGGGCGGCGGTTGTTCTTCGGTGGGGCTCGGGGATTCCGCTGGCGTCTCAGATGCTGCGGCCTCTTCAAGGATCGGTTCCGTATTATCCGGAAGAACAGGCGCAGGGGATGGTAGAGGATCGGGTTCGGGGGCGACCTGAGTCGGTTCAATGATGGCCGGTATCGGTTCCGGGGCCGCTTCGATCACCACAGGCGGTGGCGCTTGCGGCTCCGGTTCCGGGGTAATCACCGGCTCGGGTGTAGCGGCGACAGGCTCGGGTTCCGGTGCGCTGGACTTCGGCTCGGGAATCACCGGGGCCGATTCAAGCTGCACGGGTTCCTGAATGATAG
>CAZOZF010000001.1:0-50382 GCA_964584205.1 uncultured Verrucomicrobiota bacterium | reverse complement strand
TTCGGCTCGGGAATCACCGGGGCCGATTCAAGCTGCACGGGTTCCTGAATGATAGGCTCCGGCTCCGCGGCAGGAGGCGGCGGGATAACAACGGGCTCCGGCTCAGGCGCTGGGACGACTTCTACGGGCGGCTCGGGCGACAGGGTAATTTCCGGTTCAGGTTTCGGTGGAATGACGGGAGCGGGTACTACCGTCACAGGTGGGGCGACCGGCTTTGTGGCTGCGACGCTGGGGGCCGCGGGGATCACTACGGGAGTGGGAATCTTGACTGGCGCCGGGGGCGCCGGAGATGGCAGTGGCGTTGGCGGCGACGGACTGGTCTGAGGCGGTGTCACGGGTGCGGCCGCGGCAGGCAGCGATACCCCGAGGGCCCTCAGCAATGATTCGGCGGCGCCGGGGGCAACCGGGAAGACCGGACAACTCCCCTCCACGATTTGGCTGGTGACGGGGATGGCGGCGGGGCAACACAGAATCCCCGCGACGCCGTCGTGTAGCAACGCCGTCACCCGCTCCCTGGCGGCGCCGGGATCAACGGGCAAGGCGATGACGACAAGCCGGTAGCCAGCGGCGGCGAGGAGGGGTTCAACGGTCGGGATGAGCGCGGCGGAGGTTGCCGCCTCCGTGGCGGAGAGAACCAGGCCGATGGTCGACTGGCGCCCGAGAACCATGTCACGGGCAATCCGGTTCGGTTGGTAGCCGCACTGGTGAGCAATGGCGACGATCCGCGCCCGTGTTGCGGCCGGGATATTCAAGCCCGCCGTCTTACCCCGGATGGCGTACGAAACGGCCGTCGGCGATACCCCCGCCGCCATGGCAATGTCACGGATTGTGATGAACTTATTCAAGTACATCGTTATACTAATGATATTTATGGAAAGCAAGTCATCAAATTTCGGCGGGCGCAACTCAACAGCCTCGGAGCGGAGCCGCTTCCGGCTCCGGCTCCCGACACTCAGGAGGTCGGGATTAAGCCTTCTCATGGAAGCGGCTATCGAGCGCTTGATGCTAAAACTCAGGAGAGGGATATTCGGTAGGTAGACGGGGGCCTGTGATTATGCCAAGCTTGGAATGATCAATACTGCCATTTCCTGGAACTTTTCGGAGATACTTGAATCATGAAGACTGAACTTGTCCAGACTCTCACAGCGACCTTTGAGTCCTGCGCCCAGCAGACGGAAGGAGGCCTTGAATACTGGCTTGCGCGCGATATTCAACAGCTTCTCGGTTACGATGAATGGCGCAATTTCACCGCCATCATCATCAAGGCAAAGACCGCCTGCGAAGTCTCTGGACATCGTGTCGCCGACCATTTTGTTGACGTCAACAAAATGGTCGAACTTGGGTCTGGCAGTCAGCGCCAGATCGAGGACATCATGCTCACCCGCTATGCCTGTTACCTTATCGCCCAGAATGGTGATCCGCGTAAGCAGGAAATCGCTTTCGCTCAGACTTACTTCGCGGTACAGACGCGCCGGGCGGAATTGATTGAACAACGGCTACTGGAGGCTGAACGAGTTTCGGCTCGCAGGAAGCTCAGTGACATGGAAAAGGAGCTTTCCCAGGTCATTTTTGAGCAGACCGGCGGCAACGAAGACTTCGCCCTCATCCGCAGTAAAGGCGACCATGCCCTGTTCGGCAAGACCACCCAGGCCATGAAGGCCCAGTGGAAGGTGCCGGACAACCGTCCGCTGGCCGACTTTGCCCCCACGATCATTCTCAAAGCCAAGGATTTCGCCGCCGAAATCACCGTTTTCAACGCACGGCAGCACGGAATGACGAGTGAAAACGCCATTTCAAATGAGCACATCACCAATAATCAGGCTGTTCGCAACACCCTGATAGAGCGCGGGATCCGCCCTGAATCCCTGCCGCCAGCCGAGGATGTGAAGAAAGTTGAACGGCGCTTAGCATCGGAAGGAAAAAAGTCCTTAAAGAATCCGGATGCCCTCCAGGCGGAGAAATAACCGTGTCTGTGGAGCGGCGAGGCTTCATCCCGACCTCCTGAGAGTCGGGAGCCGGAAGCGGCTCCGCTCCGAGGCTGAACCGGAAATGGAAATCATTTATCTGAAAGCGGGGCTGGATTTGGGGCTTGACGCCATGCTCGCATTCCCGCAAATTACGCCTCATTATGTTGTCCGGAGTGGGTTTCGGAGCAACAGCGGGCAGAAGGAATCGCTATGTTAAATCTTTTATTGGGGCTGTTTTCCGATGATATCGGGATTGATCTGGGCACAGCCAATACACTTGTTTATGTCAAGGACCGGGGAATTGTCCTCCGGGAACCCTCGGTCGTCGCGATTCAAGCCGGCACACGCAAGGTTTTGGCAGTGGGTGAGGAAGCCAAGCAGATGTTGGGGCGCACCCCGGGAAGCATTGTGGCGATCCGTCCGATGAAGGCGGGGGTGATTGCGGATTTTGAAATTACCGAGGCGATGCTGAAGTATTTCATCCGCCGGGTTCACAATCGCCGCTCGATGGTGCGGCCGCGGGTGATTATCGCGGTTCCCAGTGGAATTACGGAAGTGGAGAAGCGTGCGGTCAAGGATTCGGCCATGCACGCAGGGGCACGGGAAGTGTACCTGATTGAGGAGCCGATGGCGGCTGCAATCGGTGTCGGGTTGCCTGTTCAGGAGCCGGCCGGGAACATGATTGTGGACATCGGGGGCGGTACCACGGAAGTGGCGCTGATCTCGCTGGCCGGCATAGTGTTCTGTCGCAGCGTGCGTGTCGGGGGTGATGAGATGGACGAGTTCATTGCCCAGTATATGAAACGGGTTTACAATTTGATGATTGGTGAACGGACGGCTGAGAGTATCAAGATCAAGATCGGTTCCGCCTACCCGCTGGCGGAGGAATTGACCATGGAGGTCAAGGGCCGCGATCTGGTTTGTGGACTGCCCAAGACCCTGACGGTGACCTCGGAGGAAATCCGGGAAGCCCTGCAGGAACCGTTGTCGTCCATCTTGGACGCCATCCGGGTGACGCTTGAGCGGTGTCCGCCTGAACTCTCGGCCGATTTGGTGGATCGTGGCATGGTGATGTCCGGCGGCGGCTCTCTCCTGAGGGGGATTGACCAGCTGATTGCCGAACATACCGGGCTTCCGGTACACCGTGCCGACGATCCGCTCAGTGCGGTATGCGAGGGAACAGGCGTGGTGCTCTCCGAGCTCACCGTCCTGCGCCGTATCGCCGCAGGTGAGCAGCGTACCTACTGATCATCACCATCCTCAAAGTCCGTTCTCTCCACGTCCAAGTGGGTTTTATTTGTTTTAAAGGACTTTTGACGTGAGGGATAAAAACTTTCTTTTCTGGGTGATCCTGGCGACTTTTTTTCTGGTTCTGCTGAACCTGCCCCCCTCCGTGTCGTCCTTTCTGCGTGAATTTTTCCGTGAAAGCATGGCTCCCTACCAGAGTGGCGTCACCCGCCTGATGTCCGGCGTTCAGAGAACCTCTTCTGCGGTGGGCAATATCACGGAGGTGATCCAGGAGCGCGACCGGCTGGATCACGAGGCTACGGTGCTCAGGGACCGGCTTCGGACTCTGGAGCCTCTGGCCCGTGAAAACCAGGAGTTGCGAACCCAGCTTGACTACCAGAAGCGGACGTCCCTGAAAACGGTCGCTTGTGAGGTGATTGCCCGTGATGACGGGTATGGCTGGTGGCAGACCCTCAGGTTGGACAAAGGTCGGAAACATGGCCTTGCCGGAAACATGCCGGTCATTACGCCCGATGGAGTGGTGGGGCGTACGACCGAGGTATCGGATCAGACCTGCGATGTGTTGCTGATTTCAGACCGGTCCTTCAAGGTCTCCGTCCGGTTTGACCAGGAGGGTTCATTCGGGATTCTGCATGGCGGCGGGGTCTCGCTGGGAGGCGTCCATAGCACGGGGGTGTTGTGTGTTCCCGGTCCCTTCCGGGTGGATTATTTGCGCAAGGATCTGGCGATCCAGGCCGGTGAGCGGGTGATGACCTCGGGGCTGGGTGGGATTTTTCCGGCCGGATTGCCGGTGGGGCGGGTTGTCCGGGTGACTCTTGACGAGACCGGACTTTATCAACATGGGGATGTTGAGCCGATGGCCGACCTGGGGCGGCTCAAGAGTGTCCTGGTGGTAACAGGACAACAGCGTGGGGATCCATGACCGTTGCGATCATGATATTTTTATTGCTGGTGGGATCGCTGATTCAGGGTCTGATTCCTGCCACGGCGTGGCTGGGGCTTTCCAAGCCCCCGATTCTGCCGGCGGTGGCGCTGTATTACGCGTTGGTTCATCCTCGGGGAATGGCTGTGACGGCAGCGATACTGGCGGGAGTGATCCAGGATACCATGAGCCTGTTTCCGGTGGGAACGTCCGCGCTGTGCCTGGTTGTTTTTGCGTTATTTGTGATAGAAACCCGCGAGACGATGTTCCGGGACAGTGTTCTCACGGTGGCGGTTCTGGGGGCCGCGATGGCCGCCTTCACTACGCTGGGTTTGTACGGAATGCTCTCCTTGAATACCCTTTCGGTCGACATGCCGTTGTGGTGGGTGGGGCTGAAGGCAGGAGGCAATGCGCTTTTTGGCCTGGGAGTGGCGCCTGCGGTGTGGTGGGTGGCGGATACCCTGGAGCGGCATGTGGGCTTAACAACGGCGGAGGAAAGGTAGCATGCCGGCAGGGACCCAAACGGTTAAATCCGAGTTGAGCAGGATCCGCCTGATTCTGATCATCATGCTTTCCCTTCTGGCCCTGCTGGGGGGAATGCTGTTCAACCTGCAGGTTTCACGCGGAGGTGAATTCGAGGAAAGCCTGCACCGACAGAGCATGCGCCGGATCCGGTTGCCTGCCCCGCGGGGGCTTATTCTGGATCGCAATGGCATCTCTCTGGCCGACAACCAGCCCTGCTACTGTCTGGCCTTTTACCTTGAGGAGATGAGAAAGCCCGGAAAATGGAAATACACGGTGGCGGAAATTCAGAGGCGGATTACGGAGTTCACCCTGCTTCTGGGCCGCAAGCCGGTGATCACCGAGGACGATATCTGGCTTCATATCCGGCGTCGGCTTCCCCTTCCGCTCGTGGCCTGGCGGAGTCTGGATCCTGCCGCGTTGGCCCGGCTGGCCGAGACTTCCTGCGATATGACGGGGGTGGATATCTATGTCGAGCCCGCCCGGATCTATCCCCAAAACGAGCTTGCGGCGCACCTGCTCGGGTATGTGGGCAAGGCGGAGTTATCGGATGACGAGGCTGCCGGCTACCAGTACACCCTGCCTGAGATGGAAGGAAAGATGGGGCTGGAGCGGAAGTTTGATGCGGTGATGGCGGGTGAGGCGGGCGGGCGGCTGGTTCGCATCGATGCCTCGGGCTTCAAGCATGCGGAGCAGGTTGAGCGGGAGCCGCGGACCGGGGCTTCAGTGGTCCTGGCGATTGACAGCCGGATCCAGGCGCTGGCCGAATCCGCGATCCGGGATGTGCCCGGCGCAGTGGTGGTGATTGATCCCGTGAATGGTGATGTGCTTGCGTTGGCCAGCTCGCCGACATTCAGTCCGAACCAGTTCGTGCCGATTGTCCCTAAGATCCTCTGGGACCAGTTAAACGCGGATCCGAGCCGCCCGATGCTGAACAAGGCGGTCGCGGAGGTGTACGCGCCGGGCAGTATTTTCAAGCCCGTGACGGTGCTGGCGGCTCTTAACAGCGGAGCGGTGACGGCGGGAATGACGGTAGACTGTCCGGGCTATTACATGATCGGGAAAAAGCCGATGAAGTGCTGGAATCCGAACGGGCACGGGCGGGTTGACCTTCGGCGCGCCATCGAGCAGTCGTGCAACGTGTATTTCGCGACTATAGGTGTTAAGTGCGGGAATGATGCCATCTCCGACCTCGCCGCACTGTTCGGCATGGGGTCGAAAACAGGGATTGAACTGGATCGGGAGGCGTCCGGACTGGTTCCGACCCCGGAATGGAAGACGAAGGCCTGGCATGATGACTGGCGTATCGGGGATACCTGCAACTTTTCGATCGGGCAGGGGGCGCTGGCGGTGACGCCACTACAAATGGCATTGATGGCCGCCACACTGGCGAATGGTGGAGCCGTGTACCGGCCCCGCCTGGTGACCGGACTGCGTGACTGGCAGGGGGCGGCCCTGACGAATTTCCCCTCCGTCAAGGTAAGGCAACTGCCGTTGGCGCCGGCGGTAATGGAGGCGGTTCGGCAGGGCATGCATGATGTGGTGATGGCGCCCACGGGGACTGGAAGACGGGCCGGAATACCCGGCGTTGAAATGGCCGGTAAGACGGGAACGGCGGAATACGGGCAAAAGGAAGACCGGAAGAAACACGGGTGGATGATTGTGTTTGCGCCGTATGACAAGCCCCGTTATGCGGTGGCCATGGTGGTGGACGACGCGGTGTCGGGCGGGTTGACGGTAGGGCCGCGGGTGCGGGAGCTCATGCTCGGGATTTTTGGAGTCAAGCCGGTGCCGGAAGGGGAGGTGGGCGGATGAGCGAATTTTTCTCCAGCCTGCGCCTGCTCAAGCGGATGAACTGGCTGATGCTGGCGGCGATCCTGGGGCTGATCGTGATCGGTGTGGTGTTTATCTATAGCGCCACCGTGATGCGGGAGGATTCCACGGCGGATCTGTTTCGCAAGCAAATGGTGTGGGCGGCGGCGGGGTTGGGGGGTTATCTGGTGACGGCGATGACGGATTATCGCCGGCTGCGGGATGTCTCCTGGGGGCTTTATGCCATGGGGCTGATTCTGCTGGTGGCGGTTTTGTTTTTCGGAACCCGTATTTACGGGGCGAAACGTTGGCTGATGTTTCTGGGCATCGGGGTGCAGCCGTCTGAGATCGGGAAGCTGGCGGTGATTATCCTGGGAGCCTGCCTGTTGAGTCCGTTGGCGGAGAAGTATGCCCGGCTTCTCCCGATGTGGAAACTGTTTGCCCTGGCGGGGGTTCCGATGCTTCTGGTGATGAAAGAGCCCGATCTGGGGAGTGCGCTGGTGTTTCTCCCGATCGTCACAGCCATGCTGTTCGCGGCGGGGACACCGGTGCGACCGTTGATGACGCTGATCGCGGGGGGGGTGCTGGTGATTGTGCTGGTGCTGGCGGCGGTGGCCCTTCCCGAGCGGTTGGGGATGACGCCCGAGCACCAGGAGAAGTTTTTTCAAACGATCCGGTTGAGCGACTACCAGCGTGACCGGATCGCGGTGTTTTTGCATCCCGGAAAGGACCCGATGGGTACGGGATGGAATAAGCGCCAGTCTGAGATTGCTGTGGGTTCGGGTGGACTTACGGGAAAAGGATTTCTGAATGGAACCCAGAATATCCTGGGCTTCCTGCCGCGTACGGTGGCTCCTACGGATTTTATCTTTTCCGTCATTGCGGAGGAGACGGGATTTGCGGGGGCGTTGCTGGTGTTGGTGTTGTATGGGGTCCTGACGATATGCGGGTTATATGCGGCCATGGTGGCGCGCGACAAGATGGGACGGGTGTTGTGCGTGGGCATTGTGACCATGGTTTTCACGCACGCGTTCGTGAATGTGGCGATGACGATCGGCGTGCTGCCGGTGGTCGGGATCCCTCTTCCGCTGGTGAGTTACGGCGGAACGTTCATGGTGATCACCCTGTTTACTTTGGGTTTGATACAAAGTGTATATGTACGGCGTCCGGGTTTGTGAGGCCGTCAAGAAAGGAAGGATACGATGTTTGGATTCCGGTTTGGGCGGAAGAGTTTCAAGCGTGAGATTGTCATTAATGTCGAGAGCCTCGAGACGCGCGTTGCGGTGCTCGAGAACGGCAAGCTTGAGGAGTTTCAGGTGGAGCATCCCACTGAGGAGCGGATTGTCGGGGGGATCTATAAGGGGGTGGTCAAGAACCTTGAGGACGGGTTGCAGGCGGCCTTTGTGGATATCGGCCTCAAGAAGAATGCGTTTCTGCATTACTGGGACATGATTCCCGAGGATGCGGCGCGGTTGGAGGCGGCCGAGGATATCACGATCCGGACGATGACCAAGAAGAAGCGGTATTCGAGCGAGGAAATCGCCCGGATGTTCCCGATCGGCTCCGAGATCATCGTGCAGGTGACCAAGGGACCCATCAGCACCAAGGGGCCGCGCGTGACGGCCAACCTGAGCATCCCCGGGCGGTACCTGGTGATGATGCCGGGGAGCAATCTGAAGGGGGTGTCCCGCAAGATCGAGGACGAGAAGGAGCGCATGCGGCTGAAAAAGGTTCTCGCCCGATTGCCGGTGCCCGAGGGCGTGGGGCTGATCATCCGGACGGCTGGTATGGGTGCCAAGCAGAGAAGCTTTGTCCGTGATATGAGGGGGCTGGTTGACGGGTGGAATGAAGTGACCCGGAGAATCCGCGAAATTCCCGCGCCGTGCTGTCTGTACGAGGAGCTTGACCTGGTGGAACGGGTGGTGCGTGATTGGTTGACCGAGGATATCGATCGCATTGTGGTGGATGATCCGGTCAAGTTTGAGAGCATCAAGGATCTCGCCTCCCGGATTTCCCGGCGGGTCCGTTCCCGGATCCAGCAGTACGAGGGATCGGTGCCGATCTTCGAGCATTTCAATCTGGAGCGGCAGCTGGAAAATGCCTTCGCCCGGAAAGTGATGCTCAAGTCCGGCGGGTACATCATCTTTGAAGAAACCGAGGCGCTGATCTCGGTGGATGTGAACACGGGGCGGCACAAGGGGGCCCAGACCCAGGAGGATGTGATCTTCGAAGTGAACACGGAGGCTGCCGAGGAGGTGGCGCGCCAGTTGCGGCTTCGCAACGTGGGCGGACTGATCGTGGTTGACTTCATCGACATGAAGCAGAAAAAGAATCGCAATGCGGTTTTCAAGACGATCAAGGACGCCCTGCACCGGGACAAGGCGAAGACGAATGTGCTTCCGATTTCGAATCTCGGGTTGCTTGAGATGACCCGGCAGCGCGTGGATGAGGGAGTGCTGTCGTCAATGTATGTCGACTGTCCGTACTGCAAGGGCAGGGGCAGCGTGAAATCCTCGCTCTCGATGAGCGTGGAGATCCAGCGGCAGGTTTCGGCGCTGATGCGCCGGTTCAAGGATGCGGGGCAGCGGAAGCTCCAGGTGGTGGTGAATCCGACGGTATTGGAGCGCCTGCGCAAGGAAGATGAGATGATTCTCATGGACCTTGAAAATAAATTTTCGGGATACCTCAGCTTTCGCGCGGATCCCGGCCGGCATGTGGAGGATTTTGAAATTCGCAACGCCGAGACAGGGGAGAGTTTTTTCACCACGACGCCGAAATTGGCGGAGCCCCGTGCCTGACTCGGAATGGGGGCTGAAAAAAAACCGGCTGAAAAAAAATGACAAAAAAGCGACAAAGTGGTTGACATCAAACCGGACTGTGATATTTTCCACGGTCTGATTTTTAGTTGGCAGGCCTTTTTTGTTGGATAAAGAGTTAGAGAGCGAAGTTTTCTGTTGCCGGATTTGATGAAAGCAGCAGGAATTCGTTCTTTTGTGTTTGTTTTTGGCAAGGATTGAACGCGAAGCCCCCGTAGCTCAGTTGGTAGAGCACGTCCTTGGTAAGGACGAGGTCAGCGGTTCGATCCCGCTCGTGGGCTCCAGATTTGATTGGGAATATCCGGCTGGCCGGAACGATAAAAAAAACGACTGAAGCAGAGAAACAGTAAGGAGTACGACAATGGCAAAGGAAGCATTTAACAGAACGAAGCCGCATGTGAATGTGGGTACAATCGGGCATGTTGACCATGGTAAGACTACCTTGACGGCGGCCATCACCTATGTGCAGTCATTGCGCGGCTTGAGCACCTACATCAAGTATGACCAGGTTGCGAAGGCCTCGGAATCTCAGGGTCGCCGCGATCCCACCAAGATATTGACCATTGCGACCTCGCATGTGGAGTACAGTTCCGAAAAGCGCCACTATGCGCATGTCGACTGTCCCGGCCATGCAGACTATGTCAAGAACATGATCACGGGTGCGGCCCAGATGGACGGCGCAATCCTGGTGGTCAGCGCCTCGGACGGTCCGATGCCCCAGACCCGCGAGCACATCCTGCTGGCCCGCCAGGTTGGCGTGCCGAAGGTGGTTGTGTTCCTGAACAAGGTGGACACGGTGGACGATCCCGAGTTGCTGGATCTCGTCGAGCTGGAAATCCGGGAGTTGCTGAGCAAGTATGATTACCCCGGCGATACGACCCCGATCATCCGCGGCAGCGCGTTGGCGGCCATTTCGGCCACGTCCCCTGATGATCCCGGCACGAAGTGCATCAAGGATTTGATGGAAGCCCTGGATACCTTTATTCCCGAGCCGGTTCGCGTGATTGACCAGGCGTTCCTGCTCTCGATCGAAGATGTGTTCTCGATTGAAGGACGTGGAACCGTGGTGACGGGCCGTATCGAGCGCGGGATCATCAAGGTGGGCGAGGAAGTTGAAATCGTGGGCTTGAAGCCGACGGTCAAGACGACGGTGACGGGCGTGGAAATGTTCCGCAAGCTGTTGGATCAGGGACAGGCCGGTGACAACGTGGGCTGCCTGCTGCGCAGCACGAAGAAGGAAGACGTGGAGCGGGGTCAGGTGCTGGCGAAGCCGGGCTCGATTCTGCCGCATGCGAAGTTCAAGTGCGAAGTGTACGTCCTGAGCAAGGATGAAGGTGGTCGCCATACCCCGTTCTTCAAGGGGTATCGCCCGCAGTTCTATTTCCGCACGACGGATGTCACGGGTGACGTGACGTTGCCTGAGGGCGTCGAAATGGTGATGCCCGGTGACAATGTCTCGATGGAAGTCACGTTGATTGCGCCGATCGCCATGGAGAAGTCCATGCGGTTCGCCATCCGCGAGGGTGGTCGTACGGTGGGCGCCGGAACGGTGACGGAAATTCTGCAATAATCTAATCATCCGGCCGTGGGTCGGGATAATATGCGCGGGCGGTGCGCCGCAGGGACGCCGCCCGTTGCTCTGATGAAGGATGGAACGCCATGGCAAGGGAACTGGTCACGCTCGCCTGCACGGATTGCAAGCGTCGGAATTATACGACAACGAAAAATAAACGGCTGACGCCGGACCGGATGGAGCTCAAGAAGTACTGCCGGTTCGAGAAGAAGCATACGATTCACAAGGAGACCCGCTAAGGGTTGACTTGACATAGGCCAGTAGCTCAATTGGCAGAGCGCCGGTCTCCAAAACCGGAGGTTGCGGGTTCGATGCCCTCCTGGCCTGCCAAACGAGACATGAGTGTGGAGTAAAGTGGTGAGCACGGTAACGGAAAGTTTTAGAAAAGTCCGGTTTTTTCTGGCGGATGTCCAGAACGAGCTGCGCAAGTCCACCTGGCCGACGCGGGGGGAATTGATTGAATCCACGATTGTGGTGATTGTGGCGGTGATTTTGTTCGCGATTTATATTGGGCTTTGCGACACCGTGTTGCGGAAGTGTATGGAATTTCTTGCGCGTCATTAACGGGCATTCAGGACCGGGGTTTTCATGAGTGAAAAACAGTGGTTTGTGCTGCATACGTTGACCGGCCAGGAGGCGAAGGTCAAGGAAAGCATTGAGCGCCGCCTCGACAAGGAGGAGATGCGGGACTATGTCGGGCAGATCCTGATTCCCACGGAAAAAGTTTCCGAGACCAAAAAAGGGGTCAAGAGCGTCATCACGCGAAAGTTTTTCCCGGGGTATGTCCTGGTGAACATGCGGCTTTACGGCGATGACAAGAAAGTTGTCGACACGGTCTGGTATTTTATCCGCGAGACGCCCGGGATGATCGGGTTTGTGGGCGGGGAACGGCCTGCGCCGCTCCGTCCCGATGAAGTTGAGCAGCTTCTCTTCCAGGTGGAGGAGAAGAAGGAGAAGGTTAAGCCGAAGGTGATTTACGAGGCTGGCGAGACGGTCAAAATCACGGATGGGCCTTTTATGAATTTTACCGGCACCGTGGACGAAGTGGATGCGGATCGCGGCAAGTTGAAGGTGTCGGTGGCCATTTTTGGCCGCTCGGCTCCTGTGGAGTTGGAGTGCTGGCAGGTGGAACGGCAGTAAGCCTTCGCGACGGCGAGGCAGGGGAAAGATATGGCAAAGAAAGTAACAGGAAAAATCAAGCTGCAGATTCCCGCCGGGCAGGCGAATCCGGCGCCCCCCGTGGGCCCGGCGCTGGGCCAGCACGGTGTGAATATCATGCAGTTTTGTAAGGAATTCAACGCGACGACGCAAAGCATGGCCGGCCTGGTGATCCCCGTGGTCATCACGGTCTACCAGGATCGCTCGTTCACGTTCATCACCAAGAGCCCGCCCGCGTCATCGCTGTTGAAGCGTGAGGCTGGTCTGGCCAAGGGATCCGCGCAGCCCAATCGCGACAAGGTTGGCAAGGTGACGGCCCAGCAGGTGCTCGCGATCGTGCGCACCAAAATGAATGACCTGAATGCAACCGATGAAAATCACGCCGCCCGCATGATCGAGGGAACGGCGCGCAGCATGGGAATCGAGGTGGTTCGTTAACCATGGCAACTCACGGAAAAAAATATAACAAGGTGAAGGCCGGCGTCGAGGACAAGGTCTATGACCTGGCTGAGGCGATTCGCTTCCTGAAGGCGAACAAGGTTTCCAAGTTCGACGAAACCGCAGAGGTTGCGATCCGGCTTGGAGTGGACACGAAGAAGACGGATCAGACGGTGCGCGGCACGGTCGGGCTTCCCCACGGGACGGGTAAGAAGATCCGCATTGCGGTGTTTGCTGCCGGTGCTGCGGCTGATGCGGCCCGGGCGGCGGGTGCCGATGTTGTCGGCAACGAGGATTTGATTGAAAAGGTCAAGGGCGGCTGGACGGAATTCGATGTCGCCATCGCGACGCCGGATGCCATGAAGGAAGTCCGGAAGCTGGGCAAGGTGCTGGGTCCCCGTGGCCTGATGCCGAACCCGAAGACCGGGACGGTCACGGATGATACCGCCTCCGCAGTGCGTGACAGCAAAGCGGGGCGTGTAGAATACCGCATGGATCGCAGCGGCAATGTTCAGGTTCCTTTCGGGAAGCTCTCGTTTGACGAGTCCAAGCTTCTTGAGAATGTCAACGCCCTGATCGTGGCGGTTCGGGCGGCGCGCCCGGCTGCGGCCAAGGGTACATTTATCAAACGCTGTACGCTCAGTTCCACGATGGGGGTTGGTCTCCGTGTGGATGTGAGGGATTAACAAAAAGGCTCGGTGCTATGAGACCGGAAAAACAATCGATTTATGAGGAAATAACCGCCCGGATCAATGGGTCGTCCTTTGTGCTGGTGGCGGAATACCGCGGCATGAAGGTGGATCAGTTCTCTGAATTGCGCCGCCAGCTCCGCAAGTCGGGAGCCCGGATGCAGGTTGTTAAAAACCGTTTCCTTCGTTTGATCATGCGGGACAAGGGCTGGTCGGGTCTGGAGACGTCCCTCAAGGGGCAGTCGGCGATCATTACCGGAACCGATGTGGTTCAGGCGGCCAAGACGCTCAAGCAATTCAGTCGACCCAGCGGGCTGCCAGTCATGAAGGCGGGGGTCATGGGGAACCTGATCCTCACTGCGGCACAGATTGATGTTCTGGCGGAATTGCCTCCCCGTGAAGTGTTATTGGGCCAGGTTGTGGGCACCGTGGCGGCTCCTCTGTCGCGCCTGGTTGGCGTGTTGAAGCAGAAGGTGTCGACCATTGTTTACGTATTGAAGGCAGTCGAGGACAAGAAGAACGCGGCGTAGTGACGTTTGTTTTAGTATTAGAGTTAAGAAAAGGGAGAATACCATGTCTGAGGAAATCAAGTTGGAAGGTAAGATGGAAGAGATTGTCAAGGCGATCGAGAGCATGAGTGTGCTGGAGCTCTCGCAGCTGGTGAAGGGCCTGGAGCAGCGCCTGGGAGTCAGCGCTTCGGCGCCGATGGCCATGGCGGCGGCAGCCCCGGCGGGTGCGGCGGAAGCTGCGGCTGAGAAGACGGAGTTCACGGTTGTGCTCGCCAGTGCGGGTGGCAACAAGATCGGCGTCATCAAGGAAATCCGTAGCATCACCGGTCTGGGTCTCAAGGAATCGAAGGATCTGGTCGAAGGTGCTCCGAAGACCGTCAAGGAAGGCATTTCCAAGGACGAAGCCGCCAAGCTCAAGGAAGTCTTGGAGAAGGCTGGCGCAACCGTCGAGATTAAGTAAGCCCCCTCCTGAGGTTGTGGTTTACGACGGGCGGCCATGGGGTCGCGGTGTTGGTGTCCTGGAAAACCCGGTTCAGCAGGTGCTTGCATGGTTGAGAGAACGAACTTCGGAAAACTGGTCGAGGTAATCGAGCCGCCCAATCTGATTGAAATTCAGACGGCGTCTTATAAGGATTTCCTCCAACTCGATATCACCCCTGGTGGTCGCCATAACATGGGACTGCAGGCGGTCTTCAAGGAAGTTTTCCCCATCGAGAGCTACGATGGGCGATACGTGTTGGATTTTGTGAAGTATGAGTTTACCCTCCCCAAGGCGGATCCCTTTGAGGTTCTTCGGGAAGGACAGACTTATGCCGGAACCCTGCATGTGACGTTCCGGCTCAAGGACGGGGAAGAGGTTCGCGAGGAAACCGTGTATATGGGCGAAATTCCGCTCATGACGCAGCAGGGTTCCTTCGTGATCAATGGCGCCGAGCGGGTCATTGTCAGTCAGTTGCACCGTTCGCCCGGAATCTGTTTCGAACAATCCGTTCATTCCAGTGGTAATATGCTGTATTCCTTCCGCATCATTCCCGACCGGGGATCGTGGGTGGAGGTTCAGTTTGATGCCTCGGATCTGTTGTGGATCTACATGGATCGCCGGCACCGGCGCCGGAAATTCCTGGCGACGACCTTCCTTCGCGCGTTGGGCTATGGAACCGATGCCGATCTGCTGGGCTTATTCTACACCTTGCGGAAGATGAAGATGTCTGAGTCGGTCAGCGCAGAGAAACTGGCGACTTTGGTTTTCCGGGATGACGTCATTGATGTCGATTCCCAGACCGTACTGGCCCGCCGGTACGAGCCGCTCTCTGAAAACGTGCTGTCCCAGATGAAGGCGGCGGGTTTCAAGGAGGTTGAGGTGGTGGATGTGTCCTGGGATTCCGGGGTGATGTTGAAGAGCATCAAGGAGGATCCCACGCACTCGATGGATGATGCCCTGAAAGACATCTATCTCCGGTTGCGACCGGGTGATCCCGCCACGGTTTCGAATGCCCGCCAGTTGCTCAAGCGGTTGTTCTTTGATGTGCGCCGCTATGATCTGGGTCGGGTTGGCCGGTACAAGATCAGCCAGAAGCTGGACTCTGAAATCAAGGATTCCCTGGATCTGATCTCCGTGATTATGGGGAAGAAGGACACCAAGGAAAAGGATGCCTTCATCACGGTTACGGAAGAGGAGCGCTTGCGTACGCTGAGTCCCGATGGAAGCGACCTGATTGCGGCCATCCGTTACCTGATCAGCATTCGAAGTGGCCAGGGAACGATTGATGACATTGACCATCTTGGCAGCCGCCGATTGCGTACGATCGGGGAACTGATCGAAAACCAGTGCCGGGTGGGCTTGGCCCGCGCGGAGCGCCTGGTGCGTGAGCGGATGACCTTGTTTGATCCGAACACCGGGACTCTGACCCCGCAGCGTCTGGTTAATCCCAAGACGTTGTCTGCGGTTGTGAAGGATTTCTTCGGACGCAGTCAGTTGAGCCAGTTCATGGATCAGACCAATCCGTTGTCCGAGTTGGCGCACAAGCGCCGTCTCAGCGCGTTGGGCCCGGGCGGTTTGAGTCGGGAGCGTGCAGGATTCGAGGTTCGTGACGTTCACAGCAGTCATTATGGCCGGATTTGTCCGATTGAAACACCGGAAGGGCCCAATATCGGTTTAATTTCCTCGCTGGGAATTTATGCCCGCGTCAATGAGTATGGATTCATTGAGACGCCCTACCGAAAGGTGAATAACGGGACGGTCTCGGATTCGGTGGAATATCTCAGCGCGGATCGCGAGGAGAAGTTTGTCATTGCCCAGGCCAATACGCCGTTGGATGCCCGTAGCCGTATGTCGCGTGAAGCGATTGCCGTGCGTCATCGTGGTGAGTTCATGGAAGTCCCGAAGGAGAAGGTGGACTACATGGATGTGTCGCCCAAGCAGGTCGTGTCAGTGGCGGCCGGCTTGATCCCGTTCTTGGAGCACGATGATGCAAACCGTGCCCTGATGGGGTCGAACATGATGCGTCAGGCCGTTCCCCTGTTGGAGACGGAGCGCCCCTTTGTGGCAACCGGTCTTGAGGGTCGCATTGCCCGGGATTCTGGTGTTTTGATGCTTGCGGTGGAGTCCGGTGTGGTGACCTATGTTTCTGCAAACAAGGTCATTGTGACGAATGACAAGGCGGGCGGAAAGAAGAAGGACGGCGAGCGGACCTACCTGTTGAACAAGTTTATGAGGTCGAATGCCGGAACCTGCGTCAATCAAAAACCTGTTGTGAAGGTCGGTCAGAAAATCAGAACGGGTGACGTTCTGGCTGACGGGCCGGCCACGGCTGGCGGAGAATTGTCGATTGGGCGCAATGTGCTGGTGGCGTTTATGCCCTGGTGCGGCTACAACTTCGAGGATGCCATCCTGATCAGTGAGCGGGTGGTTCGCGACGATGTGTTTACGTCGATTCATATCCAGGAATTTGAGGCCGGTGCTCGCGATACCAAGCTTGGCCCCGAGGAAATCACGCGGGATATCCCGAATGTCGGTGAAGAGGCTCTTCGCAATCTGGGTTTGGACGGAGTGATTCGAATTGGTGCGGAGGTCAAGCCGGACGACATTCTTGTCGGCAAGATCACGCCCAAGAGCGAGACGGAGCTGGCTCCCGAAGAGCGCCTGTTGCGCGCGATCTTCGGCGAGAAGGCGGCGGATGTCCGGGATACCTCCCTGACGGTTCCGAGCGGAACCTATGGGATTGTCATGGATGTGAAAGTCTCTGCCCACAAGGACATTGCCCGGGAGAAGATGACCCCGGCGGAGCGTAAGCGCCAGGCCAAGAACGTGACCCAGGAACAGCAGTCCAAGAAACAGGAATTGGTGGATCAGCTCACGGAAGCGTTGAGTAACATTCTGTTGGGTGAAAAAATCCCGCTGGATGTGGTTAATATTGATTCCAGTGAGATCATTATTCCCGCCAACCGGAAGATCACCAAGACGCTGTTGCGGAAGCTGGCAAACGAGAGCGCCCATATTGCGATCGAGAGCAGCCCTATCCAGATCAAGATTCAGGAAATCATCGGCGAGTATCAGCAGAAGTTCATTGAACTTGAGCATGAATACGAAAACGCCATGGATCGTCTGGAAAGCGGCGATGAAGTGGATCAGGGAATTATCAAGCAGGTTCGAGTTTACATCGCCAGCAAGAAAAAACTGTCGGTGGGTGACAAGATGGCCGGACGCCATGGAAACAAGGGCGTCGTGGCCCGAATCCTGCCGGAAGCGGACATGCCGTTTTTGCCGGACGGGACTCCCGTTGACATTGTGCTCAATCCGCTCGGTGTGCCATCCCGTATGAATGTGGGGCAGGTTCTTGAAACGCATCTGGGGTGGGCCTGTAAGATCCTCGGGCTGTATGCCAGCACGCCGGTCTTTGACGGTATTTCCGAAAAGCGAATTCATGACCTGATGAAGGACGCGAAACTCCCGGCCGACGGGAAAACGCAGCTCTTTGACGGTCGCACCGGCGAGTCATTTGATCAGCGGGTGGTGGTGGGTTACATTTACATGCTCAAGCTGCACCATCTGGTCAGCGACAAGATCCATGCCCGCGCGGTGGGGCCTTACTCGCTCGTCACCCAGCAGCCGCTGGGGGGTAAGGCGCAGTATGGTGGACAGCGCCTCGGGGAAATGGAAGTCTGGGCGCTCGAGGCCTATGGCGCGGCATTCGCGCTGCAGGAGTTGTTGACCGTCAAGAGCGACGATACCAATGGGCGCACCCGGATTTATGAGTCTATCGTGAAAGGCGAGAATGTGCTTGAGGCGGACCGCCCCGAGTCGTTCAACGTGCTGATTAACGAGTTGAGGGCCATTGGGTTGGACGTGCGGGCTGAAGCGAAGGAAAAACGAGTTTAATGGAGGCGGCGGCAACGCTGAGTCACCTATGTCGGAACGTACCTTGACAAATTCTGCCGCTCGTGAGCGGCTTGGAATGCCCCTGATGGAGGGGTTTGATTCCGTGAACATCACTCTGGCTTCGCCGGAAACGATCCGGTCTTGGAGCCATGGCGAGGTGAAGAACCCGGAAACAATCAACTATCGCACCTACAAGCCCGAGAAGGGCGGCTTGTTTTGCGAGCGCATCTTCGGACCGACGCGGGACTGGGAGTGCAGTTGCGGGAAATACAAGCGGATCAAGCACAAGGGTGTGATTTGCGATCGGTGCGGTGTGGAAATCACCCAGTCGCGTGTGAGGCGTGAACGCATGGGGCACATCGATCTGGCGGTGCCCGTGTCCCATATCTGGTTTTTCAAGTGTACCCCGAGTCGACTGGGTCTGGTTCTCGACATGACGGCCCGGTCGTTGGAGCGCATTCTTTACTATGAGGATTATGTGGTGGTGGAGCCGGGTGATACTCCGCTTCAGGAAAAGCAGCTTCTGAGCGAAATGGACTATCGGGAAGCCCAGGAGAAATACGGGGATGCGTTTGTGGCCCGTATCGGTGCCGAGGCGGTTCGCGACCTGATGAAGAAGATTGACCTGGAGAAATGTCTTGCGGAGCTGGATGCGCAGATGGAGACCACGCGCAGCAAGCAGAATCGCAAGAAATACTCCAAGCGCATGAAAGTTCTGGAAGGTTTCCTGACCAGCAATACCCGTCCGGAATGGATGATCATGGAAGTCCTGCCGGTGATTCCGCCAGATTTGAGACCCCTTGTTCCCCTCGAGGGCGGCCGGTTTGCGACGTCGGACTTGAACGATCTTTACCGCCGGGTGATCAACCGCAACAACCGGTTGAAGAATCTTCTCCAGCTCAAAACGCCGGATGTGATCATTCGGAACGAGAAGCGCATGCTTCAGGAGGCCGTTGACGCCGTCATCGATAACGGGCGCCATGGACGGGCTGTAACCGGCGCGGGGAATCGCCCGTTGAAGTCGTTGAGCGACATGCTCAAGGGCAAGGGAGGCCGGTTCCGCCAGAATCTGCTTGGCAAGCGTGTCGACTATTCCGGACGTTCCGTGATTGTGGTCGGTCCCGAGCTCAAGTTGAACCAGTGTGGGCTTCCCAAAAAGATGGCTCTGGTGTTGTTTGAGCCGTTCATCATCCGCCGCTTGAAGGAGATGGGCGTGGCGCATACGGTTCGGAGTGCGAAAAAACTGATCGACAAGCAATCGGACGAGGTGTGGGCGATTCTCGAGGAGATCACCCGCGACAAGACCGTCATGCTGAACCGCGCCCCGACGCTGCATCGCCTGAGCATTCAGTCGTTCGAGCCTATCCTGGTGGAGGGCGAGGCGATTCAGGTGCATCCGCTTGTGTGTACGGCGTACAATGCCGATTTTGACGGGGATCAGATGGCGGTGCATGTGCCGTTGTCCATCGAGGCCCAGATTGAGTCGCGCTTGCTCATGCTTTCAACGAACAATGTATTTTCGCCCTCGAGCGGCAAGCCGGTCATGACGCCCACCCAGGACATTGCGCTGGGCATTTATTACCTCACGTCCTCGGCCCAGAAGGATCGGATCAAGGAAGTGCGGCGTAAAGCGGCCGGGCAGGGGCAGGAGCAGGAACGGCTTCCGATTTTTGACGAGGCGGCCCAGATTCGTCTGGCTTACGATGACGGTGCGCTTAAAATCCATAATCGGATCCGGTTCAAGAATCCCGATTTCGGGCGTAAGACTGTTTTTGGCGACAATCATTCAAAGATGTTGACCACCACGGTTGGCCGGGTTTTCTTCAACGAAATCCTTCCCTTGACGCTGGGGTTCATCAACCGCTGCTGCGACAAGTCATTTCTCGGAAAGTTGATCTGGCAGTGTTACCGCGTCAGCGGCCATGCCGAAACCGTCAAGGTATTGGAAAGCCTGAAGAACATCGGCTTTGAGAACGCGACGCTGGCGGGGATATCGATTGGATTGTCGGATATGATCATTCCGGCCGAAAAGGAAGACATTATCGCCAAGGCGCACAAGGCTGTGAGTGAGGTGGAAAGCCAGTACCGGCGCGGTATCATTACCGATGGGGAACGTTACAACAAGATCGTTGATATCTGGACCCAGGCGACGGACGAAACATCAAACGCCATGTATCGAGCAATCGAGGAGAATGCGGGGAGTGACGAAGCTAACCCGATCTTCATGATGGTGGATTCCAAGGCCCGTGGGAGTCGGCAACAGATCCGCCAGTTGGCGGGTATGCGTGGGTTGATGGCCAAGCCTTCCGGGGAAATCATTGAGCGCCCGATTGTGTCGAATTTCCGCGAGGGATTGAGCGTTCTGGAGTACTTCATCAGTACCCATGGTGCCCGGAAAGGTCTGGCTGACACCGCCCTAAAGACCGCGGATGCCGGGTATTTGACCCGTAAGCTGGTTGATGTGGCTCAGGATGTCCGGATCATCGAGCAGGACTGCAACACTCTCAATGGCATTGAGGTCAAGGCGATCGGTGAAGGCGACGAGAATGTGGTTTCGCTGGCCGACCGCATCAAGGGTCGTACGGCGTTGAACGACATTGTCAATCCCGTGACGGGTCAACTGGTTGTTCCCGCTGGCGGGCTCATTGATGAGGCTCTGGCGGAAGCCGTTATGAACGCGGATATCGAGAAGGTTCGCATCCGCAGTGTCCTGACATGCGAATCCCGCCGCGGGATCTGTGCCAAATGCTATGGACGCGATCTTTCCAATGGCCGCCCGGTTGAAATGGGTGCGGCCGTCGGGATTATTGCCGCGCAATCCATTGGTGAACCTGGAACACAGTTGACGATGCGGACGTTCCATATTGGTGGTACGGCGAGCTCGGTCTTCAAGCAACCTCACGTGATTTCCAAGCATGACGGTATTATTCAGTATACCAACATGCGCACGGTGGTGAATGAGCAGGGTAAATTTGTGGTGCTCAACAAGAACGGATCCGTGGCGGTTTTCGATGATACCGGCCGGGAGGTTGAGCGGCATACGATCGCTATTGGCGCGATCATAGCCGAGGAAGACGGCGGTCGGGTGAAGAAGGGGCAGAGCTTCATTGAGTGGGATCCCTACAGCGTTCCGATTCTGGCCGAGAAGCCGGGTACGGTTCATTTCCAGGGATTCATCGAGAATGTGACGGTCAAGAAGGAAGTGGATCAGTCCACCGGCCTGATGGGTACCGTGGTTCTTGAGCACAAGGAGGATTTACATCCCCAGATTGTGATCACCTTTGGCTCTCACGAGCCGCCCATGGCGTATAACATTCCTGCAGGCGCCCACGTCATGATCAAGGATGGCAAAAAGGTCACGGCAGGCGAGGTGATTGCCAAGACGCCCCGCAAGGAGTCCAAGACCAAGGACATCACCGGGGGTCTGCCGCGCGTGGCGGAATTATTTGAGGCCCGCCGGCCGAAGGATGCCGCTGAAATTGCGAAGATCGATGGAATGGTGGATTTCGGAGCGAACCAGCGTGGACGTCGCTGCCTGTTGATCCGTGACTCGGTTACGGGTGATGAGGAGCAGCATCTGATTCCGATGGGTAAGCATATCGTCGTGTATAAGGGCGACTATGTCCAGAAGGGGCAGCAGCTCACGGAAGGCCCCGTGGTTCCCCAGGAAATTCTGGAGATCTGTGGCCCTCAGGAGTTGCAGGAATACCTGGTGAATCAGGTTCAGGAAGTCTACCGGTTGCAGGGCGTTGAAATCAACGACAAGCACATCGAGATCATTGTCCGCCAAATGCTTCGTAAAGTTCGGATCACGGATGCGGGCGATACGGATTTCCTCTGGGGCGAGCAGGTGGAGAAGCGGTTATTCCAGGAGATGAACACCAAGGCGCAGGCCGAGGGGAAGCGTCCGGCGGAAGCCTCTCCAGCTCTTCTGGGGATCACCAAGGCGGCGCTCGAGACTGAGAGTTTTATTTCGGCGGCGTCTTTCCAGGATACCACCCGCGTACTGACCGAGGCTGCGACGCTGGGTCGTGTGGATACGCTGTATGGGTTCAAGGAGAATGTTATCATGGGTCATTTGATTCCGGGCGGAACTGGTTTCCCGATGTTCCGGAACATTAAATTGGTGCCTTTGGCCGAGCCGATTCCTGAGGAGGATTTGCGTCAGGAAAGCGAAGCATTGAAAAAAGCTCAGGAGCTTTTGGGATAAAGCTTGACAAGGACCCCTCACTTCTGGCATTTTTTCGCGCTTTGTGTTTGGAAGGGAATGTAACTATGCCGACGATTAATCAACTGGTAAAAAACGGACGAAAGAAAATCCGTAATAAAAGCAAATCGCCCGCGCTGAAGAATTGTCCTCAGCGACGTGGCGTGTGTCTGTCCGTGAAAACACAGACACCCAAAAAGCCGAACTCGGCGCTTCGTAAAGTGGCGCGTGTTCGTCTGACCAATGGCGAGGAAGTGACCGCGTATATTCCGGGCGAAGGGCACAATCTTCAGGAGCACAGTGTTGTGCTTGTGCGGGGCGGTCGCGTAAAGGACTTGCCTGGTGTGCGGTATCACATTGTTCGTGGTACTTTGGATACACTGGGCGTGGAGGGGCGGCACCGGGGCCGTTCCAAGTATGGCGTCAAAACACCGAAGCAGGCGTAGGACGGCGCAAGATCATGGGACGAAGACGTAGAGCAGTTCGGCGGGCGGTTCAATCGGATCCGAAATACAACAGCGAGTTGGTCGGCCGTCTGGTGAACCACCTGATGAAGGTGGGAAAAAAATCGGTATCGGTAAACATTGTTTACGATGCCCTGAAGGTGATTCAAGAGAAGCATCCTGATGGCGATCCGCTGGAAGTGATTCTGCGCGCGATTGACAACGTGAAGCCGAAAGTCGAAGTGAAATCTCGCCGGGTCGGCGGTGCCACGTATCAGGTGCCGGTTGAAGTGACACCTGATCGACAGGGAGCCCTGGCGATGCGCTGGTTGATCCAGTACGCGAAGACCCGGAAGGGTGTGCCGATGCGGCGTGCGCTGGCCCAGGAAATCCTGGATGCCTATGCCGAGCAGGGCAATGCCATCAAGAAGCGGGATGACACGCATAAGATGGCCCAGGCAAACAAGGCGTTTGCCCATTATCGATGGTAAGTTGAGTTGATGAATATCCCGTCGTCCGACGATCGGGCGGCGGGTGTTGTTTGTTTAGTGAATCAAATGGAAACGGTTTTGGAACAGAATAAACAAGGTGGAGCCACAGGGGAAGCGCGCCAGCGTGAAGCGGCGGATCGTGTCCGTCCCCTGTCCGCCGTTCGCAATATCGGGATCATTGCCCACATTGATGCGGGCAAGACCACGACAAGCGAACGCATTCTGTTTTATGCCGGTCGAGTGCACCGCATGGGGGAAGTCCATGAGGGAACCGCCACAATGGACTGGATGCCGCAGGAGAAGGAACGCGGGATCACCATTACGAGTGCGGCGACGACCTGTTTCTGGCGGGATCACCAGATCAATCTCATCGACACTCCCGGGCATGTTGATTTTACGGTTGAAGTGGAGCGGTCATTGCGTGTTCTGGATGGTGCGGTTGTGGTGTTTTGTGGCGTTGGCGGCGTGCAGCCGCAGTCTGAAACAGTCTGGCATCAGGCGGATCGCTATCATGTTCCCCGTATCGCCTTTGTGAATAAAATGGATCGTATCGGCGCTGACTTCACGGCGGTGGTTGCTCAGATACGAACCCGCCTGGGAGCAGTTCCGGTGCCCATTCAGATTCCGTGGGGCTCTGAAGACCGGTTTCGCGGGGTCATTGATCTGCTGGCCATGGAAGCGATTGTTTATGACGACACGTCATTCGGGAGCAAGGTTCAGACGATTCCGATTCCGGCCGAACTGGCAGTGGAGGCCGAGAAGGCTCGTGCTCAGCTCATTGAGATTTTGACGGAACGGGATGAAAAAGTTCTGGAATCCTATCTGGACTGTGCCGATGTTCCCGCGCAGGTTCTTCGGGATGGGTTGCGCCGTGCGACGCTCGCGCAGACCTTGACGCCGGTTTTGTGTGGATCGTCACTCCGCAATAAGGGTGTTCAGCAGTTGTTGGATGCTGTTGTGGATTTTCTACCGGCTCCGATTGACGTTCCTCCGGTTCACGGCGAGCATCCCAAGACCCGCGAGGTGGTGTCCCGTGAAGCGGACGATTTCGCCCCGCAGAGTGCCTTGGTTTTCAAGTTGATGAGCGATGCCTACATGGGGCGGCTGGCGTTTGTTCGCGTGTATTCCGGGCAGATCAGGAAAGGGCAGAATGTGTTCAATGCCCGCACCCGGAAGCGTGAGCGCGTATTGAAGCTGGTGCTCCTGCATGCGGATGATCGTCAGGAAGTAGACGTTCTGCACGCCGGTGAAATCGGCGCGGTGGTGGGGCTGAAGCAGGTCACGACGGGGGATACCCTGTGCGTCGAGAATATGCCCGTTGAACTGGAGCGTATCCGTTTTCCGGAGCCGGTGATTTCCATGGCGATCGAGCCGAAATCGCAGGCTGATCGGGAGAAGCTGAGCGAGGCCATGAGTGCGCTTGCGGCGGAGGATCCCACCTGTATCGTGTCGGTGGATCCGGATACCGGCCAGACGCTGTTGAGCGGCATGGGCGAGCTGCATCTTGAAATTTTGAAGGACCGGATGTTTCGGGAATACAAGGTTCAGGCGAACGCGGGGAGGCCCATGGTGGCCTATCGTGAGACGATTCTGGTCTCAGGGCGGGGTGACTATCGCTTTGAGCGGGATATTGCCGGGCAACCCCAATTTGCCGCAGTGGTCATGGATGTCCAGCCCGCTGAACGCGGCTCGGGAGTTACGGTTGAATTTGATGTGTCGAACGCTCGTATCCCGGCTGAATTCCGCGGCGCTGTGGAGGAGGGGATTCGGGACGGGTTAACGACCGGGATTCTGGCAAACTATCCGATGGTGGATGTCAAGGTTAGGGTGGTGGGCGGCGAGTTTCATGATCAGGAATCCACGGAAGTGGCTTTCCGGACGGCGGGCGTGATGGCGTTGCGGGTGGCGGCGAAGGCGTCACGGCCGGCGATTCTGGAGCCCATCATGGCGCTTGAGATTATTCTTCCGGCAGATCATTTGGGTGATGTGTTGAACGATGTGAGCGCCCGGCGCGGACATGTTCAGGACATGGTTGGTAAGGAAACCGTGCAGGTGATTCATGCTCGGATTCCGCTGGCGGAACTGTTTGGGTATTCGACGGCCGTCCGGTCTCTGACGCGGGGGCGGGCGAGTTACACAATGGAGCCGGCGTGTTTTGATGTGGTGCCGGAGGCGATACAACAGCAACTTCTGGAACGGTGAGTGAATGATGGAAAAGCAACGCATACGTATACGTTTGAAAGCTTACGATTATCGGGTGCTCGATCAGTCGGTATCCGATATTGTGGAGACGGCAAAGCGAACAGGGGCCCGGGTGGTGGGGCCCATTCCGATGCCAACGCGCATTGAGAGTTACAGTGTTAATCGCAGTGTGCATGCCGATAAGAAGTCGATGGAGCAATTTGAGGTCCGGACGCACAAGCGGGTTTTGGACATTGTGGAGCCGACGGCAAGAACGGTGGATGAGTTGAAGAAACTTAATATGCCCGCCGGTGTGGATATAACGATCAAGATTTAAGCAGGTAGCCATGCAAGGGATACTCGGAAAAAAAATCGGAATGACGCGGGTTTTCGGCGACGAAGGTCGACAGACTCCGGTCACGGTGATTGAAATCGGGCCATGTGTTGTGGTCCAGCGCAAGACGAAGAGCCAGGATGGCTATGAGGCGCTGAAACTCGGGTTCGTAGAGGTCAAGGCCTCACGGGCGAACAAGGCACACGCGGGTCAGTTCAAGGCGGTCAACGCGACGCCGAAACGCTTCCTGCGTGAATTTGCCGTTGAGGCCAGTGATGAAACCAAGGCGGGTGACGCCGTGACGGCCTCTGTTTTGGATGGAGCAGATTACGTCGACATCATAGGAGTCACCAAGGGACGCGGGTTTCAGGGTGTTGTCCGTCGATTCAAGATGGCGGGAGGTGCGATGACGCATGGCGGCCATTCGAAGCGACGTGTCGGTTCGATTGGATGCCGTTCATTTCCCGGGCGTGTTCACAAGGGTAAACGCATGCCGGGTCACATGGGTAATGTTCGTGTGACGACGCAAAATCTGAAGGTGGTACAACTCCGGGCGAGCGAGAATCTGATCCTGGTAAGAGGGGCAGTTCCCGGACCGGCCGGAGCATTGGTTGAAATACGCAAGGCATTGAAGAAGACGAAGGCGGGGCAGGGTAAATGAGCAAGCTTTCTGTCTATGACATGAAGGGGTCCTCGTTGGCGAAGGTAGACTTTCCTGACGAGTTGATGACGAGCAGGGGACAGCAGGCTGTCCGTGATGTTATCGTGGCCTATCAGGCTGGATTGCGCGCGGGATCGGCCTCCACTCTGGGTAAAGGTGCGGTAGCGGGTAGTAACAAGAAGCCGTGGAAGCAAAAAGGGACCGGGCGTGCCCGGGCTGGTTTCCGGCAATCCCCCGTGTGGCGGGGCGGCGGTGTGGCTCATGGGCCGCATCCCCGAAGTTACGCGAAACGCATTCCCGTGAAAGTCGCGCGTCTGGCATTTCGCAGCGCCTTGAGCGACCTGATCAGGGAGGATCGTATCCGGGTCCTGGATACGCTGACGGTGGCGGAGCCCAAGACGAAGACCGCAGTCGCCTTGCTGAAGTCGCTGGGGCTTAAGAAAGGTGTTTTGATCGTGGTTGATAAACTGGATAAAAATCTACTCTGCGCGTTCCGGAATCTGCCTCAGGTGGAGGCGACAACAGCCCGGGATGTCAGCACTTTCCAGTTGGTTCGTTTTCCCGTTACCGTGGTAACGCGTGCCGCGATGGATCAGTTGAAGGCGCGGCTTGAAGGTGAGCCGGGGAGGAAGTCATGAAGAATTCGCTTTCCGCAGTTCGGGGCCTGCACATCACTGAAAAGGGGTCGTTGCTTGCCGCGCAGAACAAGTATTTGTTCAAGGTTGATCCCTCTGCTAACAAGCTGGAGATAAAAGGGGCAATCGAGGATTTTTTCAAGGTCAAGGTCACGAAGGTCAACACCATGAATTATGATGGCAAGGCCTGTCGTGAGCGCACGATTCACTCCGGAAAGAAGCCGGCGTGGAAGCGCGCGGTAGTGACGCTGAGAGAAGGCGACAAGATAGATTTGGAATAGGAAGCACGACATGGCGCTGAAAACCTACAAACCGACGACGCCGAGCCTGCGACACACGCAGCTCTCGACGTTTGATGAAATTACCCGGAGCAAGCCCGAGCGGTCGCTCACAAAATCGCAGAAGTCAAAGGCGGGACGTAATTCCGCCGGACGTATCACTGTTCGCCACCGTGGCGGCGGTCACCGGCATCATTACCGGATTATTGATTTCAAGAGAAATAAAACCGGCATTCCCGCCAAGGTTCAGGCGATTGAATATGATCCGAACCGGACGGCCCGGATTGCGCTTCTGGCGTATAAGGATGGCGAAAAACGCTATATCCTTGCTCCGGTTGGACTGGAAGTTGGAACGATGATCATGTCAGGTCCCGATGCTGAACCGATCAACGGGAATGCGTTGCCGCTGGCGAAGATTCCGCTGGGGTTGCCGATCCACAATATCGAGTTGACGGCAGGGCGCGGGGCGCAGCTGGTTCGCAGTGCCGGTCAGACGGCTCAGCTGATGTCGCGTGAGGGGGGCTTTGCGCAGGTGAAATTGCCGTCTGGTGAAATCAGGCAGATCAATGCGGAGTGTCAGGCGACAATTGGCCAGGTAGGCAATTTGGATCATGATGGGATTTGCCTGGGTAAGGCCGGGCGCAAGCGTTGGAAGGGGATTCGGCCCACAGTACGTGGTGTGGCGATGAACCCGGTTGACCACCCGATGGGTGGCGGTGAAGGTCGTACGTCAGGCGGCGGTCACCCGGTGACGCCGTGGGGTCAGCTCACGAAGGGCAAGAAGACCCGGTCGAGACGGAAGACTTCGAGCAAATTTATTGTCAGGCGGAGAAAGTAAACCATGGGCCGTTCATTAAAAAAAGGGCCGTTTGTTGATGAGAAGCTTCTGGCACGCGTCGAGAAGATGAATCGTGCCGGAGAGAAGCGCGTGGTCAAGACGTGGTCCCGTCGTTCCATGATTGTTCCTGAATTTGTCGGGCATACGCTGGCTGTGCACAACGGCAAGCAGCATGTTCCGGTGTACATCACGGAGCACATGGTGAGTCATCGTTTGGGTGAATTTGCGCCGACGCGCATTTTCCGCAAGCACGGCACACACACCGACAAAACGGTGGCGTTAAAGTAGTCGTATGCGGGTGGAACGCAAGGCGTGGCGGTGTGGACTGACTCTCGTGTTAATGTGTCTGTTGATGGGACACGGTGTGACGGCGGGAGTCGACGGAGGGGATGAATCGTTTCTCCGGCGTCAGGTGAAATATCTGACTGATGCGCTGGCGCTGGCAAAGGCAGATGCGGATGGATTAAGAGCGCGGCTGGATGGCCGTGCCGTTGAGACGGTTTCGGGGAGGGGTGGAAGTCCTGTTGACCCGGCCGGAATGAGAAAAAAAGAGTTTAGAATTTTAGACGTAAACAAAGAGTTGGGCATGGTGGTCCTTGATGGCGGGCGGCAGGACGGTGTGAAGCCGGGTTTGCAGTTCGCGGTAATGCAAGAGGATCGGGCCGTGGCCACGGTGCGGGTTGTGGATGTGCGGACGGCGGTTGCCGGGGCTGTGATCCAGAAGACGGGCCGGGCATTACCCAGGGTTCAGGACCGGGCAGTTGTGGTGACCGGCTTCGGGGACTAGGAGCAAGGCAATGGAAGTCAAAGCAGTAACCAAGTATGTGCGTCTGTCTCCGCGTAAAGCGAGGGATATGGCGAGGGCTATTCAAGGTCTGCCGGTGGCCGATGCGATCAAGACAGTGGAGTTTAGCGAGCGCAAGGCCGCGCGACAGCTGGAGAAGACGATTCGTTCAGCGGTGGCAAATGCGGAAAATAACGCAAAGCTTTCTGCGGATGATCTGCGGGTGAAAGAGGCCACGATCGGCGACGGACCGGCGATGAAGCGTTTTTGGGCGCGGTCGCGTGGTATGGTGAGCCGGATCCGGAAACGGACCAGCCATGTCACGATTGTGTTGTCAGACGGGAAGTGACCGGCGGAAGCCGGGAGATGTGAAAGGAGATTCGTTTTGGGACAGAAAATCAATCCGATTGGACTCAGGATTGCCGTTACGAAGGCATGGAAGTCCCGCTGGTTTGCGGACAAGAAAACCTGCGGTACCCTGCTGATGGAAGACCTGAAGATCCGTGATCTCGTGAAGAAGCGTCTGGATGCGGCGGCTGTGGCGGAGATCATTATTGAGCGGTATGCAAACCGTGTTCGTGCCACCATATGCACCGCGCGCCCCGGCATTGTGATTGGCCGAAAGGGGCAGGATCTGGATCGAATCCGTGATGAAATCGCAAAGATCACGAGCAAGGAGATCTATTTGGAGATTCGTGAGATCCGCAGCCCGGACACGAATGCGCAACTGGTCGCCGAGAGTGTGGCGTTGCAGATGGAGCGACGGGTGTCATTTCGCCGGGCGATGAAGCGGGCGATCAAGATGGCGATGGAATTGGGCGTCAAGGGCATCCGGATCAAGTGTGCCGGACGGCTTGGGGGATCCGAGCTCGCCCGCGTGGAATGGTATAAGGAGGGAACGATTCCCCTGCATACGCTTCGCGCGAACATTGACTACGGGTTTGCCGAGGCAAACACCACGGCCGGAAAAATCGGCGTCAAGGTCTGGATTTGCAAGGAAAAGGAAGAGCCTGAGAAGGCAGTAAGGGGACGATCCAATGCCGCTTATGCCTAAACGTGTAAAGCACCGCATGGTGCAGCGGGGATCCCGGAAGGGTACCGCACATTCGGGAAACACGCTGGCCTTCGGTGAGTACGGGCTGAAAGCGCTGGATCGGGCGTGGGTCAAGGCAACCCAGATTGAGGCTTGTCGCGTGGCGATGAACCGGAATATGAAGCGCCGGGGCAAGGTGTGGTTGAGGATTTTCCCGGACAAACCGGTCAGCAAGAAGCCTCTTGAAACGCGGTCAGGTAAGGGCAAGGGGCCTCTGGACTGCTGGGTTTCGGTTATTCTTCCAGGAGCCATGCTGTTCGAAGTGGACGGCGTGACTGAACAGTTGGCGAGGGAATCGTTGCGTCTGGCTGCGGCAAAGTTGCCGATTCGGACGATGTTTGTGAAACGGCACGGGTAACCGGGCCAAACAGGACAGGGGTGCGGACGCCATGAAGGCCGCGAAACTGAGAGAGTTTAATAAAGAGGAACTTGCGCAACAGAACTCCGATATGGAGAAGGAGTTGCGTACGTTGAAAATTCGTAAATCGGCGAGCCAGATTGAGCAGCCGTCACGGATTCGCAGTCTTCGCCGGGATATTGCCCGCGCGAAGACCGTGATGACCGAACGGCGTCGCCAGCAAGGTTGAGGATTATGGCAGAAACGGAAACCGAGCGGGGACTTCGCAAGGAGCGCACAGGGGTAGTGGTCAGCGCCTCCATGCAGAAGACCATAGTGGTACGCGTGGAGCGCAAGACGAGGCATCCCTTGTATGGCAAGGAAATGCGTCAGTCGAAGAAGTTCTATGCTCATGATGAGGAAGGCAAGGCCAAGGTGGGCGATCATGTTACGATCGTCGAGACGCGTCCGTTGAGCAAGCTCAAGCGGTGGCGACTGGTCGAAGTCTTGGAAACAGGGAAACGCCAGTAACGGGATAAGCGACCATGATTCAAGAAGAAACAAACCTTGATGTGGCGGATAATACCGGCGCGCGACGCGTTCGTTGTTTTCGCCTGATCGGGCAGCGGAAGATGTATGCCCATGTTGGAGATTTGATTCGGGTTGCGGTGAAGGAAGCGCAGCCCACAGGGATGGTGAAGAAGGGGCAGGTCTGTCGCGCGATTATCGTGCGCACCAAGCAGCCGATCCGTCGTTTGGACGGTTCGGCGGTGCGATTTGATACCAACGCGGTGGTTCTTGTGGATGAAAAGCTGAACCCGCTGGGAACCCGTATTTTCGGCCCGGTGGCGCGTGAGCTTCGCGAGAAGAACTATATGAAGATTGTCTCATTGGCTCCCGAAGTGTTGTAGGAAGAGGAACGCATGAATATTCGGCGGAACGATATCGTTGTGAAAATTCGCGGCCGGGAAAAAGGCAAGCAGGGGAAAGTGCTTCAGATGCTTCTGAGCAAAGACCGGGCGATTGTGGAGGGATTAAACCTGGTGACCAAGCACCTTCGGAAGTCGCAGGACAATCCGAAGGGCGGAATGACCCGGAAGGAAGCCTCCATCGCGTTGTCGAATCTCATGCTTTTCTGCCCGCACTGCAAGAAGGCGGTTCGTGTGAAGCGCGTAACCGAGGGTGACAAGCGCGTTCGCAAATGTAAAAAATGCGCTCAGGCGCTTGATACGTAAGGTGGATTATGGGACTTAAGGCAAAGTACAAGACGGAGATTGTTCCGGCGCTGATGAAGGCGCTGGGATGCAAGAACGTGATGGATGTTCCGCGCATTCTGAAGGTCAATCTGAACATGGGCTTTAACGCGTCCATGGACAAGGATCAGATCAAGACGATTGCGGATGATCTGGGGCGTATTACGGGACAGAAGGCCGTGATTACCAGGGCGCGCAAGAGCATTTCCAATTTCAAGCTCAGGCAGGGTATGCCGGTGGGTGCGAAGGTCACGCTTCGTGGGGAGAGGATGTATGATTTCCTGGAGCGTCTGATTCATGCTGCGCTACCCCGGATCCGCGATTTTCGAGGATTGCCGGTGAGGGGCTTTGATGGACGTGGAAGCTACACATTCGGGCTTCAGGAGCAGACAATTTTTCCAGAAATTGATCCGGATGATGTCAAGAAGGTGCAGGGTATGAACGTGACGATTGTCACATCGGCGTCAACGGACGCACGGGCACGTGAACTGCTCACGCTGACCGGGATTCCATTCGCGAAGGCGCATAAGTAGCGCGGCAGGGAGGATGTTCTTTTGGCTAAGAAATCACAGGAAATCAAGGCGAGCCGCAAGCCGAAGTTCAGCACGCGCCGCTATAACCGTTGTAAGCGCTGCGGGCGACGCCACGCGTATATGCGCAAGTTCCAGGTATGCCGTATCTGCTTCCGGGAGCTGGCGTCTGTGGGGTTGATCCCCGGCGTGATAAAGGCGAGCTGGTAAAAAGGAGAGCCTATGAGTTTGTCGGATCCAATCAGTGACATGTTGAACCGCATCCGGAATGCATCCGAGGCGGGTTTAAAAACGACTGACATCGGCCATTCAATGATGAAGGGTGCGATTGCGGTTATTTTGAAAAAAGAAGGGTATGTCCGCGACATTTCGGTCGAGGGCATCGGTCGGGAGAAGACGTTGAGGGTGGTGTTGAAATATGACGCCAACCGGAAGCCCACGATTCGCGGATTGCGGCGGATCAGTAAGCCTGGACTTCGGCGTTATGTGGGGTTCGATCAGATCCCCCTGGTGCTGGGTGGCATGGGCGTGTCGATCTTAAGCACGCCGGGCGGAATCATGACGGATAGTGAGGCGCGCCAGAAGCGTGTTGGAGGCGAGTTGCTCTGCCAGGTTTGGTAAACCGCCGGGTCGGCGGGAGGAGCGGCTCCGTGGCCCGGGAGGGCGCGGGTAATCAGGTTTAAACAGGGGATATAGAATGTCAAGAATCGGTAAAAAGCCGGTGGTCATCCCAAGTGGTGTGACGGTCAAGGTCAGTGACACAACAGTGTCGGCCAAGGGCCCCAAAGGGGAACTGTCCGTGATGCTCTTGCCGTCCATCAAGGCGGATGTCAAAGAGGGTTCGGTGCTCGTAACCTGTATGGAAGACACGTCGACGGGGCGGAGCCGGCATGGTTTGGTCCGGAGTCTCATCGCCAATATGGTGACGGGCGTGGATAAGGGATATGTGATTGAGCTTGAACTGCAAGGCGTTGGATTTCGTGCCGCCGTGCAGGGGAGCAAGCTGACGATGAATCTTGGGTATTCGAGCCCTGTGGTGTTCGAGACTCCTCAGGGGATCACGGTGTCGGTCAAGGAAAGTGTTGTTACGGTGAGCGGTTCGGATAAGCAGATGGTCGGCGATGTCGCCGCCCGTATCCGGTCGTTCTATCCGCCCGAGCCCTACAAGGGCAAGGGCGTCCGTTATAAAGGCGAACATGTCCGGCGTAAGGCCGGTAAGACGGTGGCCTAACGTATGAAAATAGTGGATAGAAAAGAAAGTCGCGTGCGTCGGCACGCCCGGGTCCGGAAACAGATTTCCGGAACGGCGGATCGTGCCAGATTGTGTGTCATGATATCGAATAAGCATATCTATGCACAGCTGGTGGATGATGAAAAGGCGGCAACGTTGGCTTCGGTTTCCTCAACCGGCAAGGACGGCGTGGGGAAGAAGAACGCTGAGGGCGCCAGGATGATCGGTCAGCGGTTGGCGGAAATTGCCAAGACAGTGGGCATCAAGGATATCGTGTTTGACCGCGGCGGATACAAATATCATGGTCGCGTCAAGGCGATTGCCGATGCCGTGCGTGAAGCAGGATTTAAATTTTAGCCCCGATAGCCAGGAAAGAGCAGAACGTGAAAGAACGATCAACAGCGGATAGAAATTCGACGTCCTCTTCTGAGGTCGAAGAGCGTGTGGTGTTTGTCAACCGCTGCGCGAAAGTGGTGAAGGGCGGGCGCCGTTTCAGTTTCAGCGCGATTGTCGTCGTTGGCAATCGTAATGGAATGGTGGGATACGGGTTTGGAAAAGCCAATGAGGTGGCGGACGCCATTCGAAAGGGCGGGGAAATCGCCCGACGCAATATGTTCCAGGTAACCTTGAAGGATCGGACGATCCCGCATGAGGTGACCGGGCAGTGTGATGGCGGTTATGTGATGCTCAAGCCTGCATCAGCGGGTACCGGTGTCATTGCAGGGGGCGGCATGCGCGCGGTTCTGGAGCTTTCCGGAGTGCATGATGTGCTCGGAAAATCCCTGGGAAGCGGAAACAAGGTGAATGTGGTCAAGGCGACGATTGATGCGCTTGAAAATCTCCGGTCTCGCGAGGAGATCATGGCCGCGCGCCAGGGATGATCGAGAATAATTTGACTCCAGAGGTGGGATACACACGATGAACTTGCATTCTTTAAAAAATAAAATCGGGTCGCGGAAGACGCGTAAACGTTTGGGGCGGGGTACCGGTTCAGGGCTCGGAAAAACGTCAGGACGTGGACACAAGGGGCAGTATGCCCGTTCCGGGCATAAGCATAAGCCCGGATTTGAGGGCGGCCAGATGCGGCTGATCCGTCGCATTCCAAAACGGGGCTTCAAAAATATTTCGCGTCGGGAATTTCTGGCCGTAAATATCTCATCCCTGAACGTGTTTGAGGCGGGAACGGTTGTGACGCCTGAGTTGTTTCAGGGCGTGGGTTTGGCGAACGGAGTTTTTGACGGGATTAAGATTCTGGGCGTTGGAACCCTCAGCAAAAAACTGACGGTAAAGGCTCATGCATTCAGCGCCAGCGCAAAGGCCAAAATTGAGGCGGCTGGCGGAATCTGCGAAGTGATTTAAGTCGGCAAGAGGAAGAAGACACGGCGAAATGCTATCTGCGTTTACAAATTGTTTTAAGATCCCTGAGCTTCGTGCACGAATTTTGTTCACGATGGGCTTGATATTTGTCTGCCGGATTGTTGCCAATGTCCCCATTGCCGGGGTGGATCCGCAGGCGCTTCAGCGTTTGATTGCGGATGTGGAGAAAAGCTCGGGCGGCGGAATGCTGGGCTTGCTGGACATGTTCAGCGGTGGGGCTCTGAGCAATTGTGCGGTGGGTGCGCTGGGCATTATGCCGTATATCAGTTCCTCCATTATTCTTCAGCTTATGACTGCGGTTGTTCCGACTTTGGGGCGATTGGCGCGTGAGGGGGATGCGGGGCGACAAAAAATCACTCAATACTCTCGTATTCTGACCGTTTTCCTGTGTGTCATCCAGGGATGGTTTCTGGCCATTACTTTGGAAAATCCAGGAAGCATGGGGCTTAATCACCAGATCGTGTTGAATCCCGGGCTCGGCTTCAAGTTTATGACGGTGGTGTCCGTGACGGCCGGCTCCATGTTCATCATGTGGCTCGGCGAGCAGATTACCCAGCGCGGGATTGGAAATGGTATTTCGTTGATCATTACCGAGGGCATTGTCAGTCGGTTGCCCTCTGCGGTGGCCTATGCGATTCAGATGTTCACAGCGGTTGAGGGCGTTCGCCAGTTCAATCCCATCTTCAGCATCATTCTGCTAGTGGCGCTTTTCGCGGTTGTGGCGGGGACGATTCTCCTGACTCAGGGGCAGCGGAAGATTCCGGTCCAGTATGCCAAGCGTGTCGTGGGTCGGAAGGTTTATGGTGGACAGAGCACGTATATGCCGCTTCGGGTCAATTATTCTGGCGTGATGCCGATCATTTTCGCCCAATCACTCCTGATGTTCCCTGCGATTATTTTGAGAAGGCTCCCTGAGTCCTGGGTCTGGGCGCACGCGCTGGCCAATCAACTTGGTCCGGATGCGATTTTCCACATGTTCCTTTATGGGGTGATGATTCTGTTCTTCTCGTATTTCTGGGTTGCCACGCAGTTTAATCCGGTTCAGATAGCTGATGATTTGAAAAAGTACGGCGGATATGTTCCCGGGGTTCGGCCCGGGAGGCCCACGGCTGAATTTTTGGATTCAACGATGACGAAGATCACCTTGGCGGGCGCGTTATTCCTCACCGTCATTGCTGTGATTCCCACCGTCATGAACCGGCAATTTGATGTGCCCTCGCTGGTCGCGTCCTTTTTCGGAGGAACCAGCCTGCTGATTACGGTCGGGGTTATGCTGGATACGATGCGACAAGTGGAGTCCCACCTGTTGATGCGGCATTATGACGGGTTCCTTCACAAAGGCAAACTTCGCGGACGACGATAATCACGATTTTGAGGCTATTAGCAACGTGAAAACAATCATCTTATTGGGCGGGCCGGGTGCTGGAAAAGGAACGATTGCGGAGGGGATCCGCGCCGTGAGCCCGTTTCTTCATGTCTCGACGGGTGACATGTTGCGTGAGGCCGTTAAAAAGGCTACTGCGGTTGGGCGTCAGGCTGAGGGGTATATGAAGCGCGGTGAGCTTGTTCCGGACGATGTGATTGTCGGGATTGTGGAAGAGCGTTTGGCGCAGGGCAATCCGGAAGCGGCTTACATGTTTGACGGGTTTCCGAGGACGCTTGAGCAGGCGCGCCTGCTGGACAAGACCCTGGGGAAGCATGCCTCCCGTGTGAATTTTGTGTTTTTGCTTGAAGCCGGGCGAGACCTTCTTATTTCCCGTTTAACCGGACGGCGCGTTTGTCGTTCATGCGGCCAAGGCTATCATGTCATCAACATCCCTCCGAAGCGCGACGGGATCTGTGATGTGTGCGGGGGTGAACTTTATCAGCGGTCGGATGACAGCGAGGCGACGATTTTAAACCGGTTGGATGTGTATGCGAAGCAGACCGAGAGCCTGATCTCGTATTATGAGAAAAAGGGCGTTCTGGTTCGTGTGGATTCCTCCCGGGCTCGAGAGGAAACCGTTTCGGATGTTCTTCGGGTGGCGGAGTCTCTGGTTCGGACATGATCATTCTCAAGAGTCGTGACGAGATCCGCAAGATGCGGGAAAGCGGTCGGATCGCGGCGAAGGTTCGGGATGAGATCGCGAGGCGGATATCGCCGGGAATTACGACGCGGGAGTTGGATGAAGCGGCGGGGAAGCTGATTGCATCCTTGGGTGCAAAAAGTGCATTTTTAGGATACCGCGGGTACCCGGGGACGGTATGCATTTCGATCGACTCGGAGGTGGTTCACGGGATCCCTGGAGGACGGCGGATCGAGATCGGGCAGATCGTGAGTTTGGATGTCGGTGTGGTGTATGACGGGTTTGTCGGGGATACCGCGACAACGGTGATGGTGGGCGTTACGGATCCGGAGGTGATCCGGTTGATTCGAGCGACTGAATTGGCGTTGATGGCGGGAGTGGAGATGGCTCGTGCCGGGAAACGACTGGGTGATCTTTCGCATGCCATTGAGATGGTGGCGGTGAATGCGGGATTTTCAGTGGTTCGGGATTTTGTCGGGCACGGGGTTGGGCGGAAGATGCATGAGGATCCGCAGATTCCGAATTTTGGAAATCCCGGGAAGGGGCCGAAATTGAAGGTGGGGATGACCCTTGCGATTGAGCCCATGGTGAATCTGGGCGAGAGTGCGGTGGAAGTTCTTTCCGACGGATGGACGGTTCGAACGGTTGATAAGAAGCCCTCCGCTCATTTTGAGCACACGGTGGCGATAGGGGACGAAGGGCCGGAGATTTTGACGGTGGTTTAAGAAGACTGCCGACGGTTGAATTTTGGTGTGGACATTGGGTGCGGCCATTGATATTTTGGTCGACTCTTTTTGGAATGGAGACATCGGATGAAGGTCAGAAGTTCAGTAAAACGAATCTGTGAGCGCTGCAAGGTTGTGCGCCGCCGGGGTGTGGTGCGGGTAATCTGCACCAATTCACGACACAAGCAGAGGCAAGGTTAAGGAGAATTGGGCATGCCCAGAATACTAGGTGTAGATATTCCCGGTAAGAAGCGCATTGAATATTCCCTGCGTTATCTTTATGGAATTGGTCCGACAACGGCGCGTGAAGTGATTGATCAGGCCAAGATTGATCCAGCCACAAAGGCGGATGATCTCACGGATGAAGAATTGGCCCGCATTATAAATGTAATCCAGAACAACTATCGGATTGAGGGTGATCTGCGGCGTGAAGTGGCGCAGAATATCCGGCGGTTGATCAGCATCGGCAGTTACCGGGGCATCCGTCATAAACGCGGATTGCCGGTACGGGGTCAGCGTACGAGTACCAATGCGCGTACCCGCAAGGGGCCACGGCGAACGGTGGGTGCAGTTCGCGGAAAAGAAGCGCGGGCGGCTGCAAAGACATAAAGAACATCAGTACTAAAAAAGGTCGGGTTCGCAATGGCAGATGTTAAAGAAAAGGGTGAGGAACAGACCGGTGTCAAGCCGGAAGGTGCGGGGTCTCCAGCTCCTGAGGCCGCCGGCGGTGGTGCCGAGGGTGCGGCTCGTCCGACCCGGCAGCCTCGTGTGCGAGCAGGTCGCGTGGTGCCGTTTGGAATCGTCCATATTCGGGCGACATTCAATAACACCATTATTTCAATTTCAGACAGCAAGGGCGGCGTGGTTGCCTGGAGCACCTCCGGTCGGGCCGGATTTAAAGGGTCGAGGAAAAGTACGGCTTTTGCCGCCAGCGTGGTGGCTCAGGAAGCGGCCCGCCAGGCGGTGTCCCGCGGAATGCAGGAAGTGGAAGTCCGTGTCCAGGGGCCGGGAGCGGGTCGTGAATCCGCCATTCGTGCCATTCAGTCTGCGGGGTTGAATATCACAACGATCAAGGATGTGACGCCGATGCCGCACAATGGTTGCCGGCCTCGTAAGCGCCGCCGCGTGTAAGAGGATTTTGAGAGAACAGGAGAATTCGAATGGGTAGATATACAGGGCCAGCATGCAAGCTTTGTCGACGGGAAGGCTTGAAGCTATTTCTTAAGGGTGATCGTTGCCGGATGTCAAAGTGTGCCGTGGAGGCGGGACGCCCGGCCCCTGGCGTGCATGGCGCGCGTCCTTCCAAAAAATCGGACTATGGTGTTCAGTTGCGTGAAAAGCAACGGTTGCGCCGGTTTTACGGTCTTCAGGAAGGTCAGTTTAAGCTCTTTTTCCAGCGTGCCTTGCGCAAGCGTGGCGTGACGGGTGAGATGTTGCTTCAGCTTCTTGAAATGCGGCTGGACAATCTGGTTTTCAGGCTCGGGTTTTCAGCATCGCGGCGCAACGCCAGGCAATTGGTGTTGCACGGGCATGTCACGGTGAACGGACGGCGTTCCGATGTTCCCTCCATGACTCTGAAGGCGGGAGACCGCATTGAGGTCAAGGGGCGGAAACAAAGCCAGGATGCTGTGAAGCGAGTTCTGGATGCCCGAACCGGCGAGCTTTCGTCGTGGCTGTCGTTAGATAAGGAAGCTCTCAAGGGCGAAGTGTTGCGTGTTCCGACGCGGGACGAAATCGCGCCCTTCGTTAATGAGCAGTTGATCGTTGAATTGTACTCTAAATAAAGATATTCGCACCGGGGGATGGCGAGGCTGTTCCCGGGGAAGGATTGAACCATGCCAATCAGACTGAGCAAGTTCGAAATGCCCAAGCGGTTAGTGAAGGATGAAGCTTCGGCAACGCCGACATTCACGCGCTTTGTTGCCGAGCCCCTTGAAGTGGGGTATGGACGGACCATCGGGAATTCGTTGCGGAGAGTGTTGTTGTCGTCCTTGGAAGGCGCGGCGATTTCCTCGGTTCGCATTGAAGGAGCCCCTCATGAATTCTGCGCCCTTCCGGGCGTGGTGGAGGATGTGACCGATATTATCCTCAACCTCAAAAAGGTTCTGTTGAAGTCCCAGAACCGTGACTCCAAGCAACTTCATCTCAAGGTGAAGGGTGCGCGCGAGGTGAAGGCCAGTGATATCCAGACGGATGGCACCATTGAAGTGTTGAATCCCAACCAGCATATTGCCACTCTGTCCAGCGACGGCGTGTTGGATATGACTTTGGAGATCAGGGTCGGGCGTGGATTCTGTCCCGCCGATCTGAATAAGAAGGAGAATCAGGATATCGGACGGATTCCGATTGACTCCATCTTCTCCCCGGTCAAGCGGGTCAACTTTTTCATCGAAAACACCCGTGTCGGGCAACGCACGGATTACGACAAACTTATTCTGGAAGTGACCACGGATGGGCGAATAACGCCTGATGACGCCGTGACGGTGGCTTCTGCGGTGCTTCGGCATCACCTTGATGTATTCGTGAACTACGACAAGAATGTGGTCGAGTTCGAAGACGTTGAAGCCAAGGTGGATATTGCTCGCGAGCAGCTTCTGAAGACGCTGAACATGAGCGTCAACGAAATTGAACTCAGCGTGAGGGCGGCCAATTGCCTGAACAACGCCAATATCACCACGGTCGGTCAGCTTGCCCAAAAATCCGAGGCGGAGATGCTTAAGTATCGTAATTTCGGAAAGAAATCGCTGAATGAGATCAAGGCGAAGTTACAGGACCTTGGGTTGGGCCTGGGAGTTAAGTTTGACGAGGACGTGATTAAGATTCTGAGGGGGCAGGAAGCCGCTAAGGAAAAGGCTTAATCCACCAACACTATCGAAGACTGAAAAGTCCGGGTCGGGTAATCTTAACTGCGGCTGGATGATGTCGGGAGTCAGTAATGCGACACAAAAAAAATATGGTAAAACTGGGTCGGCCTGCAGAAGCGCGGAAAGCGTTGCTTAGCTCGCTGGTGGCAAATTTCATTGAGGAGCAACGGATTAAGACTACTCTTCCCAAAGCCCGGCAGACCCGGATGCTGGCGGAAAAAATGGTTACCGTTGCAAAGAAGGCTCTTGTTGCCGGCACGCCTGAAGCGCTCATGAAGGGCAAGCGACAGGCTCTGGCCGTCCTGCGGCATCGCAAGCATATGGACAAGCTGTTTACGGCTATAGCTCCCCAATATAAGGATCGTCTGGGTGGGTATACGCGCATTGTCAAGCTGGGCCGACGGGGGAGCGACAGCTCCGAGATGGTTCTCCTGGAATGGGTCAATCTGGCGCCCGTGGATAAGCGTCGCAAGGCCAAGACGGACGATGTGGAAAAGCCCGTTGAACCCGTCAAGGAGACTTGATCCGCGGACTATTCGCCGATGGGTTTCTGGAGATTCTGGTTAGTGACGCCGATAGCAATGTCGGCGTCTTTTTTTGTGCTATCCATGACGGGCAGGGGATCCGGATGCCAACGGCGGGATCGCCTTGACCCTGCCGGATGAAAAGCGTACGGAATAAGCCGAATGGGGGATAGATCGATGGTTATGGTTCAGCAGAGAATGGAGAAGGGCGTCGGCCTGACAGAACTCCCGAGATGGCACGTCGTGCATGCCAAGCCCAGGTGCGAGAAGAAGTTTTCGGAATACTGCGCGGCGCATTCGATCTTGGTAGACCTTCCGCTCCGGGAGGAAACAAAGCTCTATCAGCGCCGGAAAGTGACGGTTTACAAGCCTGTTTTCCCCGGGTATGTGTTCGTTAATTATTCCCCCGAGGAAAAAGCCGAGATTCTGAAGAGCAACATGACCGTCAGGATCCTGCCGGTGGAGAATCAAGATCAACTGATCCTGGAGCTTGCCCAGGTGCGATTGGCCTTGAGTGTTGATCCGACCCTGGATGCCTGCGCGGCCTTTCAGTCGGGGAAGCGTGTCGTAATCCGGAAAGGTCCTTTTCAGGGGCTTGAAGGCGTGGTGCAAACGGTCAAGGGCAAAGCCAAAGTGGTTCTGAATGTGGAGATGATCGGGCGCGCGCTGGCGGTTGAAGTGGGAATGGAATGTCTTGAGCCGGCCTGAAGGGTCTTTATGAATCTTCCAGCAGGGCTTCGATGTGGGCTACGACGCACGCCGTGAGAGCCTGGAGATCGTAGCCGCCTTCCAGGATGGAGACGAGTCGCTTTCCGCAGTGTTCTGTTGCCATTTTCATTACCAGGTGGGTCAAATCCTTAAATCCCTGTTCGGTGAGTCCCGTGCCGGCAAGCGGATCGGATCGGTGTGCATCAAAGCCCGCTGAAATCAGGATAAATTCCGGACGAAATCGAGCCAGCGCGGGCCTAAGACAGTCCTGGAACACCCGCCGGTAGTCGGTGTCGGTGGAGCCTGCCGCGACGGGGCAGTTCAGGGTGAATCCTTTCCCCCTGCCGGTTCCGGTTTCATGGGTCCGCCCGCTTTGCGGGTAAAGGGGGTGCTGATGAATGCTGAAATAAAATACTGACGGGTCATCGTAGAAGGCCTGTTGTGTGCCGTTTCCGTGGTGCACATCCCAGTCAATAATAGCCACGCGGCGGATGCCGTGATGCTGCTGAAGGTATTTGGCGCCGATGGCGACATTATTAAAAAAGCAGAATCCCATGGCTCGATCCCGTTCTGCGTGGTGGCCCGGAGGGCGTACGGCGCAGAAAGCGTTGGATGCCTGACCGGTCATTACGGTATCCGCTGCGGTTATAACTGCCCCGGCGGCCATCCGGGCGGCGTCATAGGTGCCTGGGGATCCAAGGGTGACTTCATCGGGTTCAAAGAGGCCCCCTGCTTCACACGCCTGCCGGATGTGATCCACATACAGCGGGTCATGGATTGTCGTAAGGTCTGCGACCGCAGCCGATCGGATGGCGGGATGGTGAAGTCTGTTCCAGAGTCCGGCTTGCTTCAGTCCGTTCACGATGGCCGTGAGACGTTTGCGTTTTTCGGGATGCGTCAAACCTGTTTGGTGTTTCTGAAAAGCGGGGTGATAGAGAAACGCCGTTCCGGTCTGTTTTAAATGCGACATGGAGGGATGGTATAAAAGCGAACGAGGATGGAGAAGCCTGAACTCAGGGATTCGTGTGTTTCCAGATCTGCCGGTAATCACGGGGCGAGGCTCCGTATTCATGGCGGAAGAGCGAGGAAAAGTGCTTGGGGTCGGGAAGTCCAACCCGTCGGGCAATTGTGGATATCTTTTCCTGTCCCTCCCTTAAGAGAAGGCGCGCCTTATTCATGCGGATCTGGAGCAGCGTCTGGTAGGGACTTTTCCCCAAACTGTTGAGAAACGCCTTTTCGAGACCTCGGCGGGACACGGAGCAGGCGTCGACCACGGATGCCACGTTAATTTCCGACGGATGCTGTTCCTTCATGAACCGGACGGCCTGGGCCACCAACGGGGAGTCCGCCGCGAAGGTGTCGGTACTATGACGCTCCACAATTTCGCGGGGAGGGATGGGCTGGTTATTTGTCTCAAGACGTTCGCCCGCCATGATGCGGTCAAGAAGCGCGGCACCCAGAATGCCAACGCGTTGAATATCGGTTTGAATACTGGACAGGCGAACCGCCGCGCAATCGCAGATGCGATTCTCATTATCCATCCCCAGCACGGCGATATCGTCGGGAATGCGCCACCCCAGACTGTGCGCCATGTCGACAAAGCGAGCCCCCGCATAATCTGCCCAGCAAAGGACGGCCAGTGGTTTCGGCTGGATCTTGAGCCAGCGCCGGGTGGCGGCCAGTTCCTCTCTCCAGGAAACTGCGCCCTCGAACAGGACTGAACAGGGATAGCCGTTTGCCTGTGTGACGAGGGCAAAGTCCCGGCCGCGGACGGAGTGCTCGACGCCATAAAACGCGAAGTGTTCAAATCCTTTCCCCCTGAAATAGTGAAAGGCCATCTCAGCCGCCATTTTTGTATCGCTGTGAACGCGGGGATAGGAAGTGGTCAACCGGCGGCCCTCCAGATTGACCGTGGGTTTATTCGTTTTCCTGAGAAATTTCAACAGGGCCGTTTCGTCGCGGATGAGCATCGTCAGGATTCCGTCACCATCCCAGCCCCAGGGGATGTTTCCGGGATTATGCAACATTTCCAAAGACAGGTGCCAGTGGTGCGATCGGGCATATTCCGCAATTCCCTCAAAAAGAGGCCCCCTGTAGAATTCCAGAGCCACCAGGACGTTTTTCATTTTTTTCAACATGGACGTACGATGGAAACATAGTTCGCATTTGTCAACCCTTTTGCGATTATTTCAGATTGAAGAAATCCCTGCGAAGGCCTATTTTGAGGCGATCAATCACAGAAGTCAGGAGCGTTCGGGATGGCTATGAAAAATCTTCTTATTGCTCAGTCCGGTGGTCCCTCGCCGGTTATCAACAGTTCCCTGCGTGGCGTCATTGAAGCGGCCCGAAGTTATCCGGATCAGGTGGAGCGCATTTATGCCGGGTGGCATGGAATTGAAGGAGTGCTCACGGAGGAACTGCTTGATTTATCCGTTCAGTCTGAAGAGGACGTGTCGCTTCTCCGGTGGACGCCTGCGGCCGGCGCGATTGGGACCTGCCGCTATAAGATCAAATCCAGTCAGAAGGCCGACTTCGAGCGTGTCATCGAGGTTCTGAGAGCGCACAACATTGGCTACTTTCTTTACAATGGCGGGAATGATTCCATGGACACCGCCAACAAGATCGCGAAACTGGCCTGTGAGCGCGGGTTGGATGTTGTCGGGATCGGCGTTCCCAAAACGATTGACAACGATGTCGGCGACAGTGAATTCAAGCTGATCGATCACACTCCGGGTTATGGTTCGGTGGCGCGGTACTGGACCATGATCGTTCAAAATGCCGAGGAGGAAAACCGGGGGTCCTATCCGGCGGATCCCGTGCTGGTGCTTCAAGCGATGGGCCGCAAGATCGGCTATATACCCGCTGCGGCCCGCCTGGCGGATCCCAAACGAGAGATGCCCCTGCTGATTTTTTTGGCGGAAGCCGGGTTGTCCCTGGCCGAGATGGCGGAAAAGACGAATGAGATGGTCGCCGCGCGCGGTCGTGCGGTGGTGGTACTCAGCGAGGGGTGCGATGTGGGAGATCTGGGAGCCTTGAAGGATAAATTCGGGCATGCCACCTTCGGTGCCAGCAAGACGACGGCCCAGCAGATGCTCGTCAACTACCTGAACGACCACGGAATCAAGGCGGCGGGCGCGGCGCGCGGTCAGGTCTTTGGAACGGATCAGCGGTCCACGGCAATTTATGCCTCGGTGGTGGATTTGGATGAAGCGTACCGGTGCGGACAGAAGGCGGTTGAGTTGGCGGTGGGAGGCGAGGGAGGCTTTATGTCCACCATTTTAAGGGATCCGGGTCGTATTTATCAGGTGCGCTACGACAAGGTTCCGCTGGAGCTGGTTGCCAATTCCGAGCGCACGTTCCCGAAGGAATGGATTGCCCCGAGCAAGGCGGATGTGACGGATGAGTTTGTACGCTATGCCCAGCCGCTGATCGGCGAGGACTGGGCGTCGGTTCCGACCGTTGGTGGGCGACAGCGATTCGCCCGATTCAAGCCGGTTTTCGCCCCTAAAAAGCTGGCGGCCTATGTACCTGAGGGAAATCGGAAGGGAAAGTGATGTGATGGATCAGTATGTAAAGCAATTAGTGGAGTTGCCCCGGAAGCACGCTTATTTTATCGGGTTTGACAGTGATGGGTGTGTGTTCGATTCGATGGAGATCAAGCAGAAGGAATGTTTTTGCCCGGCCTTTATCAAGCATTTTGGACTTCAAGCCGCCAGCAAATATGCCCGGGAGACCTGGGAATTTGTGAATCTCTACAGCAAGGATCGTGGCTGCAATCGTTTTCTGGCCGTTGAAAAAACATTCACGTTGATGCGGTTGCGCAACCAGTTTGAACAGCGGGGCGTGAAGCTGGCGGACACCTCTGAGCTTTCCGCCTGGCTCAAAGTCGAGACCAAGCTCGGAAATCCCGCACTCAAAAGGAAAGTGGCCGAGAGTCCCACTCCCGAGATGAAGCGGTTGCTGGAGTGGAGCCTGGAGGTGAACCGGCGCATTGAGGAGATGGTATTCGGGATTCCTCCTTTTCCCGGGGTGCGTGAGGTTTTAGCCGCCGCCACGGGCAAGGCTGACATGATTGTCGTATCCCAGACTCCTCTTGAGGCGTTGGAGCGGGAATGGGAAGAAGCCGGGATTCGTGGCGCGGTCAGTTTGATTGCCGGCCAGGAGCATGGCACAAAGACGGAGCATCTTACCTGCGCGACCAAGGGGCACTACGCTGAAGGAAAGGTGTTGATGGTCGGCGATGCGCCCGGAGACCGTAAGGCCGCCGATGGCAACCATGCCCTTTTCTTTCCGATCCTGCCCGGGCGGGAAGAGTTATCGTGGGCTGAGCTTGCGGGAGAGGGGTTGAAACGATTCTTCAACGGGTCTTTCGCGGGGGCATACCAGAAACGACTGGTCGACGAATTTGAAGCTGTGCTGCCGTCCGAGCCCCACTGGAAAAATTGATTTCAATGAACGAACAAGACAAAGGAACAAAAGCATGAGTAATCAAACTGCGGATATGGCCATGATCGGACTCGCCGTCATGGGGGAAAATCTCGTTCTCAACATGGAGAGCCACGGGTTTACCGTCGCTGTCTACAATCGCACGGTGGATAAGGTTGAAGCCTTTGTTCAAGGGCGCGGGAAGGGAAAAAAGATTGTGGGGTGCAAAACGGTTGCCGAGCTTTGCGCAGCCATGAAGCGTCCCCGAAAGGTTATGATGCTGGTCAAGGCCGGCAAGGCGGTGGATGAGTGTATTGAACAGCTTTTGCCGTACTTGGATGCTGGTGACATCATTATTGACGGGGGTAACAGTCACTACCCTGACACGATTCGTCGGACAAAGACTGTTGAGTCGAAGGGGTTGTTGTTCATTGGTACCGGGGTTTCCGGAGGCGAAGAGGGCGCGCTTAAGGGGCCGTCCATTATGCCCGGCGGATCGCCTGCCGCGTGGCCGCATGTGAAGCCGATTTTTCAGGCTGTTTCCGCCAAGGTGGAGGGCGGCGTGCCCTGTTGCGACTGGGTGGGGTCTGATGGAGCCGGCCACTTCGTAAAAATGGTTCACAATGGTATCGAATACGGCGACATGCAGATGATCTGCGAGGCGTATTCGCTGCTCAAAGGGGTGCTCGGGCTGTCGAATGAGGAATTGCACAAGGTCTTTACGCAGTGGAACGAGGGTGATTTGGATTCCTACCTTATCCAGATTACGCGCGATATTCTTGCGGAAAAGGACCCGGAGACGGGGAAGCATGTGGTGGACATCATTCTGGACACAGCCGGCCAGAAGGGAACAGGGAAGTGGACCAGCGTGGCGGCGTTGGATTACGGGGTGGCGGCCCCGACGGTTTCCGAGGCTGTGTTTGCCCGGTGCATGTCAGCCATGAAAGAGGAGCGTGTTGCGGCGTCCAAGGTTCTCTCCGGGCCGAAAGCCAAATTCAAGGGAGACCAGGAAGCCTTCATTGAGGATGTTCGACAGGCCCTGTATGCGTCGAAGATCTGCTCGTATGCCCAGGGTTTCCAGCTGATGCGCGCTGCGGCGGCGGAGCAGAACTGGGCCCTGGATTACGGATCCATCGCCCTGATGTGGCGTGGCGGCTGCATTATCCGGGCCCGGTTCCTGGGCGACATCAAGTCGGCTTTTGATCGGAACCCGAAACTGGCTAATCTGCTGTTGGATAAATATTTCAAGAAGGCGATCCGTCAGAGCCAGAAGGCGTGGCGGCGAGCTGTGGCCCGCGCCGTGAAGCACGGGATTCCGATTCCTGCCTTCATGTCGGCATTGGCCTATTATGACGGGTACCGCGCCGAAATACTTCCCGCCAATCTGCTTCAGGCGCAGCGGGATTATTTTGGCGCCCATACCTACGAGCGGATTGACAGGCCGCGCGGTCAGTTCTTCCATACGGATTGGTGCAAGCTGGGAGGCTCAACCACGTCATCGACCTATGTCGTGTAACAACGATGACCGCTGTGATCAAACAGGCCGGGGAGAAGTTGGACATCCAGCCTCCTGAATTGGAGCGACTGGTCCTGCAGGCGCTGGAGGCATTCGGCGGAGTCACGCTGCGCCGGGTGCTTCTCCTGCCTCCGGATCACACCCGGCTCAATTCCATGGCAGGCCCGATCACGGCAATCGCCTACCGGTTGCTTACAGGATGGGGAGCCAAAACGGATATTATTCCGGCGCTGGGAACGCATGCTCCGATGGGGGAGGCGGAACTCAGGTTGATGTTCGGTGACAGCATTCCCCGGGATTGCTTCCTGCCTCATGATTGGCGGAAAGACGTGGTTTCGTGCGGTGTTATTCCCGGCGACAAACTCCGGGAGTGGTCTGATGGCAGCGTGGACTACGAGGTCAATGTTGAGGTCAACAAACGGCTGTTTTCAGGGTATGATCTCATTCTTTCCATTGGGCAGGTGGTTCCCCATGAAGTGGTCGGGATGGCCAACTACACGAAGAATGTGCTGGTCGGGGTAGGGGGAGCAGAAACCATCAACAAGTCGCACTTTCTCGGTGCCGTTTGCAATATGGAGAAAGCGCTTGGTCATGCCGATACGCCGGTTCGCCGTCTTTTCAATTATGGTGTCTCAACCTTCCTGAGGGGGCTTCCGATCCAGTATATTCTCACCGTGATGGAGCGTGACCATGTGGTCGGACGGATGATGATGCGCGGGTTTTATGCCGGGGGCGGCGATGAGTCTTTTCAGGAGGCCTGCACTCTTTGCCGAAAGGTTAATATTACCCTTCTGGATGAACCCCTGAAAAAAGTGGTGGTTTGGCTGGATCCTGAGGAATTCCGTTCCACATGGCTGGGCAACAAGGCCATTTACAGGACACGTATGGCCATTGCCGATGCCGGGGAGCTGATCGTTCTGGCTCCTGGCCTCAAGGAATTCGGGGAGGACAAGGAAATTGACCGGCTGGTTCGGCAGTATGGGTACAAGGGCACGCCTCATACGCTCCGCTGCGTGGCGGAGAATTCCGAACTGCGAAACAATCTGTCGGCGGCGGCTCATCTGATTCATGGTTCCTCGGAAGGCCGATTTTCAGTCACCTACTGTCCGGGCCGCCTCACTCAGGCCGAAATCGAATCGGTGGGATACCGTTATGGTGACCTCAAGACCCTGATGGCCCGCTATAATCCTGAAAAACTGGTGGACGGCATGAATGAGGTCGGCGGGGAGAAGGTCTTTTTTATCAGCAACCCCGCTCTGGGCCTCTGGTCCTGCCGCGGGAATTTTTCGAACCGGGAGTAGGGCCTTATGGCGGACACCTTCATTGGCGAAAATTTCCTGCTGGAGACGAAGCAGGCGCGGGAACTGTACCACCGGTATGCGGCGGAACTGCCTATCATTGATTACCATTGCCACCTGCCTCCCTCTGAAATTGCGGAAGACAAGCGGTGGGAGAACATCGCTCAGGTCTGGCTGTATGGCGACCACTACAAGTGGCGCCAGATGCGCACAGCCGGAATCGCGGAGCGCTATTGCACCGGCAATGCCTCGGACCGGGAGAAGTTCGATAAGTATGCCGAACTTATGCCGCAGGCTCTGCGCAATCCCCTGTATCATTGGTCGCACATGGAGTTGAAGAATGTTTTCGGCATTGCCGACCGCCTGTTGTCGCCCGCTACGGCCGAATCCATCTGGAATGAATCGCTTACGGTCGTCGCGTCGCCGGAGTTTTCCGCCCGTGGCCTGATGAAAAAGGCCAAAGTTGAAGTTGTCTGCACTACCGATGACCCCGTGGATTCCCTGGAGCACCATCAGGTCATCGCTGCGGAGCCCTTTTCCGTACAGGTGCGCCCCACGTGGCGTCCGGACAAATGCTGGGCAGTGGCCAATCCGGTGGCCTTCAATGCGTGGACCGACCGGCTTACCGGAACCGTCAATGCGGATATTGGAAATCTGGACGGATTCCTGGCTGCGCTCCGGAAACGACATGATTTCTTTCATGCCTGCGGGTGCCGACTATCTGACCGTGGTATTGCCTTTATTCCAGCCGACGACTGTACGCTGACGGGTGCCGGAAATATTTTCAAAAAAGCTCGCGCCGGAAAAATGGTTTCAGCGGAGGAGTCCCTGGCGTTCCAGGCGTTCATGCTTCATGAACTGGCGGTGATGGATGCTGAAAAGGGATGGACGATGCAGGTGCATTACGGGGTGCTACGCAGCAACAACAGTCGCCGGTTCGCTCTGTTGGGTCCTGATACCGGCTTTGACTCCATTGGCGACTGGCCGACGGGCGAGGGGATGGTCAGGCATTTCGACCGGCTTGACCGAATCGGAAAACTCCCCAAGACGATCCTTTACAACATTAATCCCCGCGACAATGAACTGATCGCCACCATGATTGGAAATTTTCAGGATGGCGAAACTCCCGGCAAAATGCAGTTCGGGAGTGCCTGGTGGTTTCTGGATCAGCTTGACGGGATGACCCGGCAGATCGAGGCGCTCTCCCAGCTCGGGTTGCTCAGCCGGTTTGTTGGCATGCTGACCGACAGCCGATCATTCCTGTCTTATGCGCGACACGAGTATTTCAGGCGCCTGCTGTGCAACATTCTGGGTGACGACATGGCGCGCGGGCGTCTTCCGGATGATATGGCTTTGACGGGGAAAATGGTGGCGGACATTTGTTATCACAATGCCCGCGGATATTTCGGTTTTTTTGATCAACAGCGGTAAAATCACGGAAGGATGGGAATATGGGACGGCTTGACGGAAAAGTGGCGGTTGTAACGGGGGCGGCAGGTGTTTTGTGTTCAGTGATGACAGAGTCCCTGCTGAGGGAGGGAGCCAAGGTCG